>NZ_CP017184.1:3482170-3798731 GCF_001729805.1 Enterobacter roggenkampii
GCCACTTCCAGCGCAGCCAGTGCACCGTAGGTGTTTTTGTTGTCAGCCGCAAATTTTTCTGCCGCCGTCAGCGTTTGCGGCTGATCGGCACGAATTGCGCTCACGGTATTTTCATAGGACAGGGACGCGCCGCGCGCGGAATCCGCCTGATGATTGTTCCAGTAACGCCAGCCTACCAGCGCACCGACACCTAAAATAACCCCAACAACCAGCGCTTTGCCGTTTTCAGCAAAGAAGCGTTTAATCGCGTCGACCTGATCGTGTTCGTTCTCGTAAATTTCCACGCAGTCCTTCTCCTTAGCCCAATAGAGTGCGCAAGTGCGCCGCAACGCCGTCCTGCGTTACCGTTGTCTGCTCACCAGAGCGCAGGTCTTTCACCACCACTTCGCCGTTGGCCACTTCGGACTCACCCAGCACCAGTGCGATACTTGCGCCCCACTTATCGGCACGAGCAAACTGTTTTTTGAAGTTGCCGCCGCCATGGTTGGTCATCAGCTTAACGCCCGGCAGCGCATCGCGCACGCGTTCGGCAAGCTGCATTGCCGCAGACTGCGTTTCCGCGCCTGAGGCCACCAGGTATATATCGACAACGGAATCTGCTTTAAATTCCGGATTAACTGCCTGAACCAGCAAAACAAGTCGCTCAAGACCCATCGCGAAGCCAACCGCAGGCGCAGCGCGACCGCCAAGTTGCTCAACCAGACCGTCGTAACGGCCGCCCGCGCACACGGTGCCCTGAGAGCCGAGGCTGGTGGTCACCCACTCAAACACGGTACGGTTGTAGTAGTCCAGACCGCGCACCAGGCGCTGGTTTACGGTGTAGGCGATGCCAGCCGCTTCAAGCAGTTTGCACAGGCCCGCGAAGTGTTCGCGAGATTCTTCATCCAGGTAATCACCCAGCGCAGGCGCATCGTTCAGCAGTGCCTGAACATCGGCGTTTTTGGAATCCAGAACGCGCAGCGGGTTGCTGTACATGCGACGTTTGCAGTCTTCGTCCAGTTTCTCTTTATGCTGTTCCAGGAACGCCACCAGCGCATCGCGGTAGTTCGCACGCGCTTCCAGAGAACCGATAGAGTTCAGCTCGAGG
The DNA here is from genome assembly GCF_001729805.1 of Enterobacter roggenkampii. Lineage (NCBI taxonomy): Bacteria > Pseudomonadati > Pseudomonadota > Gammaproteobacteria > Enterobacterales > Enterobacteriaceae > Enterobacter > Enterobacter roggenkampii. The sequence continues at coordinate 3,483,258 of NZ_CP017184.1, forward strand.
GAAACGTGATCGGCGATACCGAGCGCACGCCACCAGCGGGCGGTCAGCATAATCAGTTCAGCGTCGATGTCCGGGCCCTGCAGGCCAAAGACTTCCACACCCAGCTGATTGAACTGGCGATAACGCCCTTTCTGCGGACGTTCGTGGCGGAACATCGGGCCGATATACCACAGACGCTGCTCCTGATTGTACAGAAGACCATGTTCGATGCCGGCGCGTACGCAGCCCGCCGTCCCTTCCGGACGCAGGGTCAGGCTGTCGCCGTTGCGGTCCTCAAAGGTGTACATCTCTTTTTCAACCACGTCGGTCACTTCACCGATCGCGCGTTTGAATAACGGGGTCTGCTCTACAATCGGCAAACGAATTTCGCTGTAACCGTAGCTGCCGAGCACCTGCTTCAGCGTGCCTTCAATGCGCTGCCAGATGGCGGTTTCGCCAGGCAGATAATCGTTCATGCCGCGGATGGCTTGAATGTTTTTTGCCACGTTTATTCTCTTTCTATATACAAAAAAAACCCAAAGAATGGGTTCAATCATACATGGGAAGCTCACGGCTTCCCATCACGTTATTTTTCAACCTGCTGAACGTTGATACGCTGTGTCTCGTCCATCATGGCGGCTTTGGCGCGGATGCGGGCTTCAAGCTGGTCGATCATGTCGCTATTATCCAGACGATCTTTTCGAACGCCATCTTCATAGAGACCACTTTTCTTGTTACCGCCGGTCACGCCCAGGGTTGACACCAGGGCTTCACCCGGACCGTTCACCACGCAGCCGATGATGGAGACGTCCATCGGGGTGATAATGTCTTCCAGACGTTGCTCCAGGGCATTCACCGTACCGATCACATCGAACTCCTGACGTGAACAGGTTGGGCAGGCAATGAAGTTGATCCCACGCGCGCGAATACGCAGTGATTTCAGAATATCGAAGCCGACCTTGATCTCTTCGACAGGATCCGCCGCCAGCGAGACGCGCAGGGTGTCACCGATCCCTTCAGAGAGCAGCAGCCCCAGACCGATCGCGGATTTTACCGAGCCGCTACGCAGGCCGCCCGCTTCGGTGATCCCGAGGTGCAGAGGCTGATCGATCTGCTTTGCCAGCAGGCGATAAGATTCTACGGCCAGGAACACGTCGGACGCTTTTACGCTGACTTTGAACTGATCGAAGTTAAGGCGATCGAGATGATCGACGTGACGCATCGCGGATTCGAGCAGCGCCTGCGGCGTAGGCTCACCGTATTTTTCCTGCAGATCTTTTTCCAGGGAACCGGCGTTAACGCCGATACGGATAGGAATATTTTTATCGCGGGCGCAGTCCACGACCATGCGGATACGCTCTTCGTTACCGATGTTGCCCGGGTTAATACGCAGGCAATCGACGCCGTACTCGGCCACTTTCAGTGCGATGCGGTAGTCGAAGTGAATATCAGCCACAAGCGGAACGCTGACCTGCTGTTTGATCAGTTTGAACGCCTCAGCCGCATCCATGGTCGGGACGGAGACGCGAACAATATCCGCGCCGACACGTTCTAATGCTTTGATTTGATTGACCGTCGCTTCCACATCGGTGGTGCGCGTATTGGTCATCGACTGAACGGCGATAGGTGCCCCATCGCCGATTGGCACATTCCCAACGTAAATCCGTTTCGATTTTCTACGTTGAATCGGAGCCTGGTTATGCATGAAAAATCTCCCGCGTTGCCCGTCTGTTACTGTGCTGCTGATTGTTCGGCATTAACGGTAAGACGTGCAACCTGGTTAGTTCTGATAAAGCGGCTCAGGTCGACAGGTTTTCCTTGATACTGGATCTGTACCGCTGCCGGAGCGCCGATTTTAAGTTTATAAGGCGCCTGGCCCGTTAGGTTTAACGTGCCATCTTTGCGCTGCAGGCCGCTGAACAGTTTTTTACCTGTCGCGTCAGTCACTTCCAGCCAGCAGTCGGCGCTGAAGTTCATTACCAGCGCGTTAGGATCGGCTGCGGGTGTCGCCGTACCCGCCGGGCTGGTTGGCAGAGACGCTGCGGTATTGTCTGCAGGCTGAGTAGCCGCAGGCGTGTTCGCCGCAGTATCAACATTCGCCTGAGAAGGGGCAACCACCGCGTTTTGATCCTGAGCCTGAGGCGCAGCGGTGTTAGCCGTTGCTGCAGGGGCCTGCGCAGCATTGGTCGCTGTCGCATCTGGCGCTGCGGTCTGTGGCTCGCTGGAAGTCGCTGCACCGTCGGTATTCAGCGGCACGCTCTGGGCGTTATCCGTTCCGGCCTGGTTGAGTTCGGCGGAGGATTGATCGGCCATGGTGGTGATCTCTTCCTGCTGCGCCTTGTGGTTTTGCCACCACCACGCACCGGTCAGACCGACCACCACAAACAGCACCAACCAGGTAAAGCTCATCAGCCAGCCATCACGTTTTTTACGACGTTTCCCCAGGGAGAAGGTCTGCATCGGCGCAACTTTTGCTGCACGGACCGGCGCCTGCTTCTCCATCATTGGCAGTAATTCGTTTTCGGGGATGTGCACCAGTTTTGCGTAAGAGCGGATATAACCGCGCAAGAACGTTGAAGCCAGATCGGCGGGTGCCTTATCTTCTTCAATATCGCGAACCGTGGAAACCTTCAGGCACAAGCGTTCTGCGACGGCTTGCTGGCTGAGTCCGAGTTGTTCACGGGCGTTGCGAAGACGAACGCCAGTGGAGAGTGCTTCATGTTGGTCGTGAGTGGCTTCAGTATTCATTCGCTACAACTACTGGTACGTGAAAAAAAGGGTTCAGGCGCCGGTGAGTCACAATGCCACCCGCACCGCGAAACTTCTGGTCAGTTAACCTTGAACACAGAGTATAAGACTGTCAGCCCGGAGATGACAGTACAGCCCTGCCCGTACGGCTAAACTGTTGTTACGTCGTTACATACTGCCCGAAAGTCGGATGAAACGCACCGTAATTATTGATCAGTCTTCACGAATCTGACTGATTATTCAGTAAGGTTATGTCTCACGGCGCAGATAATGCGCCGTGAGTGCATAATAATCAAACAGCTTTAACCGCGATCGTCTCGCCCTGCATGCGTTTACGCAGGGTACGCTTGGTACGGTCAATAACATCACCAGCCAGCTGTCCACATGCGGCATCAATATCATCACCACGCGTTTTACGCACGATGGTGGTGAAACCATACTCCATCAGCACCTTGGAGAAACGGTCGATACGGCTGTTCGAGCTACGGCCATACGGCGCGCCCGGGAACGGGTTCCACGGGATCAGGTTGATTTTACATGGCGTATCTTTCAGCAGTTCAGCCAGCTGATGCGCATGTTCGGTACCGTCGTTGACGTGGTCCAGCATCACGTACTCGATGGTAACGCGACCCTGGTTGGCGTTGGATTTCTCCAGATAGCGACGTACGGCAGCGAGGAAGGTTTCGATATTGTACTTTTTGTTGATCGGCACAATTTCGTCACGAATTTCATCGTTTGGCGCGTGCAGGGAGATCGCCAGCGCGACGTCAATCATATCGCCGAGCTTGTCCAGCGCAGGCACAACGCCTGAGGTCGACAGCGTGACGCGACGCTTGGACAGACCAAAGCCAAAGTCATCCAGCATGATTTCCATCGCCGGAACGACGTTGGTCAGGTTCAGCAGCGGCTCACCCATCCCCATCATCACCACGTTGGTGATTGGGCGAGTGCCGGTCACTTTTGCCGCGCCTACGATTTTCGCAGCACGCCAGACCTGGCCGATAATTTCTGAAACACGCAGGTTACGGTTAAAGCCTTGCTGCGCGGTTGAGCAGAATTTGCACTCCAGCGCACAGCCAACCTGGGAGGAGACACACAGCGTCGCGCGGTCTTCTTCCGGAATGTAGACGGTTTCAACGCGCTGATCGCCCACCGCAATCGCCCATTTGATGGTGCCATCTGCGGAGCGCTGCTCTTCCACCACTTCCGGGGCGCGGATTTCAGCCACTTCTTTGAGCTTATTGCGCAGGACCTTGTTGATGTCAGTCATGTCATCAAAATTGTCGCTGCAGTAATGGTACATCCACTTCATGACCTGATCGGCACGAAACGGCTTTTCGCCCATCTCTTTGAAGAACTCGCGCATCTGCTGACGGTTCAGATCCAGCAGGTTGATTTTTCCATTTTTATTGGGAACCGCAGGAATGGCGACTTCGGAGGTATTCACTAATTCAGACATAATATTTACCGGCCTCGTTGTTACACGTTATGGCCCATGGAGGGTTGAATAGAAACGCCCCGGAAAGCGGTCTGCTCGTCCGGGGCGTTGCATTGTACAAAGTCTGGCGCAGGGATGCCACGTCTGGACGCGGCATTTACGAAAATAATGTGTAAACGAAACCGTTAAATTAACGGGTACGTGGACACACTTCGCCTTCAGCGAAGAAGAATGCGATTTCGCGTGCAGCAGATTCAACAGAGTCAGAACCGTGGGTGCCGTTCTCGGTGAAGCTGTCAGCGTAATCAGCGCGCAGAGTTCCTGCCAGCGCGTTGTCCGGGTTGGTTGCGCCCAGCAGGTCGCGGTGACGCTGTACGGCGTTTTCGCCTTCCAGTACGGATACCACGATTGGACCGGAGGTCATGAACTCCACCAGGCCGTCAAAGAATGGGCGACCTTCGTGCTCAGCGTAGAAGCCGCGCGCCTGCTCAACGGTCAGGTGCAGCATTTTGGTACCAACAATTTTGAACCCTGCAGATTCAAAGCGAGCGAAGATGCTGCCAATAACGTTTTTTGCCACCGCGTTTGGTTTGATGATGGAAAAAGTACGTTCAATAGCCATGATAACCTCTGTCAATGTTCTGTTGTTTTGCATACCTGAGTATGGTGTGGCGCGGATTATAAAGAGCTATAGCGCTATTGCCTATGGTTCTGCATAACATTTTTTTAAAATGAGACGAAGATTAGCAACAGTCCGGGTTTCGCATATCGTGTTGATGGTGAAAACAGAGCGGACACTGCTTTTCATCAGGCGTAAATGACCAGAAATGACGGTGGCACGTCAGGCAAACGGCTTCATATGCCAGTATGGCGACGTTTTTCACCGTTCCTTCTGTTTGCGTCACTTTTATCGCCGCAAGCTGGCATACCGCTTCGCAGCCGCCGCAACCGGTACAACGTCCGGTTTCGACGACCAGTTCAGCGTTCTCAAACCGAATCGCGTTTTCCGTACAACTCCGCCAGCACGCGCCGCACAATACGCACGTTCCGGCGTCGAGAGCTATCTCTGCCTCACTAACCCCAGAAAACGCTCTGCGCAGTTCACGCTGACCGGGCACGACGCTACAGGTCCGGACATCCTCACGGGGAACGTGCATCAGCGCACGGCGGGCGATATTAACCTCGTTGACGGGTAAAAGTTTAAACGCCAATTCCGCTTCACCGCGTCGACGAAGCACAAGATTAAGCCGGGCAATCGCCAGCAGCCAGTCAGGATACTGCTCCACGTCGATACTGATAAAACGAACATGGTGCTGCGCATGCCAGAGCAGCAGCTCATTCATATTCGGCGCACGTTCAGTAAAAGGCCCGACAAGCGTATCGCCACACAAAAAGCGTTTTCGCGGCGTGATGCCGGTGATGGCCTCAGTGGGGCAAACAAACAGGCAGTCACCGCATTCAATACAGCGGTTGTCATCAACCGAGATATCTGCGTCCGTAAAAGAAAAAGCCTGCACGGGACAAACGTCAGCGCAGGCACAACAGGAAGCATGGCGAAAACGGCGACGGACGCACGCATGCGTCACGTCCATCGCCGGGCCAAACGTCAATCTGCCCATCAGCCAATACTGAAGAAAACGAAGCGCAGCATCAGCTCACCCGCAATCAGCAAGGCGCTGCCCAGCAGCATCGTGCCTCGCGCCGCTTTTAACCCGCCCGCAGCAAAGCACAGCATACCCACGACAGACACACACCAGCTCAGCAGATGCACGGTGCGCAGTTGTTGCAGCATCTGTAACGGCGCATGAGGGAACGTCACCACGGTGTTGTCCATAGCCGAGATGTCGGCCAGCCAGACGGGCTGCATCACCAGACGCACAAGCACCAGCAGCGTGATAATGACCACCGCCGCACGCAGAGTAGCCCGGGAACGCATCCCAACCGCCATGCAGGCTGAACCAATAATGCCCACCGAGCCGATAAACAGCACCAGCGTGTTGATATGCTGCCACGTCACCACGGACGCATGCATGTAGATCTGCGCCATGCAGAACACATCCACCAGCCCGACAAGGCCCGCCGCCGCCAGAAGCAGCTTCCAGCCTGGCTTTTTGGCGAACATAAGCAGCGTCGCGAGCCCCAGCGCCGCCAGGTAAAGGCTGGCAAAGATAATCTCACGGCTCAGCCAGGAGCTGGAGACATGGCGCAGCGCGTTGAGAGCATTGAGCGGATAGCCCATGTGCAGCGCCGAGGCGAGCAATCCTAGGCTTGCGAGCACAAACGCCCCGGCAGAAGGCAGAAGCGCGCTACGCTGCGAAGCATGCGCCCCCCCGAACGCCAGCCAGAGCGTCACGCCTACCGAGCCCTGCAGGAACAGTGTAAAAATCAGCAGCGGTAACTCATGCATGGCGTTTGCCCTCTTTCTCTGCACCCTGATGCGCTTTGATCACCAGATTCGGTTTTGTGATGGAAGAATCAGGCAAGCCTTTCACGTCACAGACCGCACCATACTTCGCCCGCAGTTCATCAATCGGCCCGAATTTAATCGCTTCGAGTGGACAGGTTGCCACACAGACGGGCTGCTCCCCCTTCGCCTGGAGATCCACGCAGAAATCGCATTTTGACATTTGCCCGGTCTGCTCGTTGAGCTGTGGCGCGCCGTAAGGGCATGACCACGCACAGTAGCCGCAGCCGACGCACTTATCTGTATCAACGCGCACAATGCCGTCTCCCGGACGCTTGTGCATCGCCGTGGTCGGACAGTTTTTAGTGCAGATGGGGTCTGTACAGTGGTTACAGGAAATAGAGAGCGTGTAGGCAAACACATTGTTGCTGACGCCGCCCTGCCCGGTGGGGATGAAATTCCCGCCGTTGACTTCGTACACGCGACGGAAACGACGTCCGACCTCAAGGTTGTTTTTATCTTTGCATGCCACCTGACAGGCTTTACACCCTGAGCAGCGTGAAGAGTCGATATAAAAGCCCAGCTGTTTGTCGCTCACCGGCGCGTAGTGTTTAAACTGACTCATGCTTTTGCCACCTCCACCAGCATGGTTTGATGTGAATTCCCTTTCGCAAGCGCGGTAATACGAGCCGAACTGAGCACGTTCGCGCAGCCGCCTTTATCAATGCCCTTCTCATCCGGCTGCCACCAGGCACCTGCCTGCATGGCTACCACCCCAGGAATGATGCGCGGCGTAACCTCCGCCGGGATCTCGCAAATGCCGCGTGCGTTATGGATACGCACGGTATCTCCCTGCGCAATGCCGCGCTTCTGCGCGTCCTGAGGGTTAATCCACAGCTTCTGCTGCTGTGCTTCAATCAGCCACGGGTTGGCGTACTGGGTTGAGTTAGCACGGTTTTTCCCTTTCCAGGTGATCAGCTGCAGCGGGAAGGTTTTCGCCAGTTCGTCTTCCGGCCCTTCATGGGCAGGCACGTAGTGCGACAGCGCCGGAATTTCCGGGTGCTGCATGTCGTACAGACGCTTCGAGAAGATCTCAATTTTTCCGGACGGCGTCGGGAACGGATGATTTTGCGGGTCGCGAATGTTGTCTTCAAAAGCAACGTACGGCGCGCTTTTGAAAAGATGCTGGCGCGTCTTTTGTAACGTCGCGAAGTCCGGCAGGTTTTCATCTGGCATGGAGAGCCGCGTCTGCTCCCAGATGTGCTCAATCCACGCCTTTTCGTCACGCCCTTCGCTGAATGCCGGTTCGACGCCAAGCTTAGCAGCGACCTCCCGCAGCCAGTCGTAGTCTGAACGGCGCTCAAATTCAGGCTCAATCAGCTTTTCCGACAGGATCAGATAGCTTGCGGTACCCCAGGTTTCGCCGATATTCCAGCGTTCCATAAAGCTGGTTTCCGGCAGGAGAAGATCGGCGTATCGGGCGCTCGGCGTCATAAACAGATCGCTCGCGACGATAAACTGGATTTTCGACTCGTCTTCCAGCACGCGGGTTGCCTGATGAAGATCCGGGTTCTGGTTAGCCAGATAATTGCCCGCCAGCGAGAAGAGGATGCGGATATTGCTGTCCAGCTTTTCGGCATCCTTCAGGCCGACTTCCGCCGTTACCTTAGAGGCATCGTCGGCGGCCTGCACCCAGTTCATCACCGATATTTTGGCTTTCACCGGGTTATCCGGCATCTCCGGGCCTGCGGCAAATTTACGGTTTGCACAGCCGCCGTAGCCAGCCGCCCAGCCGCCTTTCACCCCGACGTTACCCGTTAGCGTGGCCAGTATTGTCGAGCCGCGCGCGGTGCGCTCGCCGCAGTTATGACGCTGCGGTCCCCAGCCCTGGATCAGCGCGGCGGGTTTGGTGGTTGCGTAGTCGCGCGCCAGCTGACGAATGGTCTGCGCAGGCACGTGGGTGATCTTCTCTGCCCACTCAGGCGTTTTTGCTACGCCATCTTTTGCCCCGTTCAGGTAAGCCATCAGGGATTCATTGGCCGGAACGCCTTCCGGCATAGCGTCTTCATCAAAGCCCAGGGTATAGCGCAGAATAAAGTCGCGATCGTGCAAGTTCTCCGTGACGATCACGTACATCATGGCGTCCATCAGGGCGTTATCGGTTGTTGGCAGCAGCGGGATCCACTGGTCGGCAAGGGAGGACACCGTATCTGAATAGCGCGGATCGACAACGATGAAGCGGGTGCCGTTTTGCTTCATCTTCTGGAAGAAGTAGTTGCTGTGACCAAAAATCGTTTCCGTCGGGTTATGCCCCCAGAGGATGACCAGCTTGGTGTCCAGTAACGTGTCCAGCGAGCTGCCGCTGGCGGCGGTACCGTAGGTATAGGGCGTTGCCGCTGCGGTGTTGCCCATACTGACCGAGTGATAGCTTTCGAGATAGCCACCCGTTAAATTAAGCAGACGACGAACCATTTTATCGCCGGAGAACGTTCCTCCCGAAACTGCGGTGCCAACATGCACATAGCGCGAAGCAGCACCATATTTTTGCGTAATGGTTTTTAATTGATTCGCAATAAGCGTTGTAGCTTCATCCCAGGTAATACGTTCGAATTTTCCTTCGCCACGTTTACCCACGCGTTTCATTGGATATTTAAGCCGATCGGGATGATAAACAAATTTCCGATACGCGCGTCCACGAACGCAGGCGCGCATCACCGGCATTTGAGGATCCAGTTCATTATCCGGACGCGTAGAGATGCGTGTGACCACGCCGTCGCTGACGTGTGCCCGGATATCGCATTTCCCGCCACAGTCAAAGGTGCTGCAGGTTTGAATGACTTTTTCTTCGGGTTCGTTCACTGCCGCAGGCATTGTCGCCGCCTGCGCTTTTCCGCCTTTTACCACAAACGGCAGAGCGGCAAGCGCGGACCCGGCCTGAATAAAGTGACGCCGGGAGAGAGCGGGATTAAGACTCTCTCTCAGTTTCTTATTTTTTTTCATTGCTCGTTCCTTCAAATAAAAACGCATTCTCGTTTTTTTGCAGAACCGAACATTGATAATTATCAAGCTAACCCTTCTGGATTATTTTAATAAGCCATTTCGAAATTCACCGTCGCTATTTGGCCGGTTTCATCCATTACCATTAATTGATATTCACCCGGCAAATATAATTTCAGTGAATATTTATATTCATGCCCCTCTAAAGGCTCACCATTTAAAAACCACCATCGCTGCCCTTCTCCACCGCTGGTTGAGAGAGAAAGCGTTATAGTTGTCTCACCCGGAAGACGCTTGATGACGGCTCCCTCTCTGACCCCTGACAGCGTAAGCGGCGCGATATTGCTGTTATCCAGAGGCGGACAAACTGTTGATGCTGCCGGGAGACGCGCCGCTCTTTTTTCCGAAGCGGGCAGCCACGGCTCCAGCGGCAGCGGCCAGACATCCAGGACTTTTTCAGTAGCATCCGGGCAATCTGCGGCCACGCGTTTGCCGGTTTTATCCAGCCAGACCGGGAAACGAATGCCGCGTATGCCCTCCTGTTCAGGGAGAAGCAGCGTGGGCGGTTCACTCCCTTCCAGCAGCCAGGTCGACAGGCGACGTCGACAGTTTTCACTGCCTTCCGGTAGCGACTGGCCGCCCGGCCAGCAGATCACGCCCCGCCCGACGCTCTCCGGACGCGGATCGCGCGGCAGGCGGGCTTCGTCTACCGTTGAACGCGACTGAAGCAGATTATTGACCTGGTTTAACAGCGGAACCGCGCTGGCAAACCCAAACTGTCCCGCCACGGGCGTGCCGTCCGGTCGTCCGGTCCAGATGCCTATCACATAACGGGCATTCAGACCGATGGCCCAGGCATCACGGTACCCGTAGCTGGTGCCGGTTTTCCACGCCAGCGGCGCAACCTGCGGTAGCGCATTATCCGGCAGCGGCTGCGCTTCATTGGCCAGAATACGGCGAATAATCCACGCCGAGCCTGGCGATAACAGCGGGCGTTCAGTCAGCGGATCGCCCGGCTGTAACCGCAGCCTTCCCGCCTTACCGTGTCGGGCAAAGGCGCTATAGGCCGCAGCGATATCTGCCAGCCGCGCGCCCGCCCCGCCGAGGATCAGAGACAGATTCGGCTGCGCCCCCGCAGGCAAGATCAGCGGCAAGCCTGCGTTGCTCAGCATCCCGGCAAATCGTTTTGGTCCGTAGGCTTCCAGCACCTGAACGGCCGGCAGGTTGAGGGAGCGGACCAGCGCTTCACTCATGCTGACCGGCCCATGGAACCCGCTGTCAAAATTCCCGGGCCGATAATCACCGGTTTTTCTGGGAACGTCCTGAAGCAGCGAGGCGGGATGGATCAGGCCATCGTCCAGCGCCATGCCGTAGATAAAGGGTTTTAGCACCGATCCCGGCGATCGGATCGCATTGACCATATCCACATGGCTAAAACGCGTGTCATCGTTGATATCCACCGACCCAACCCAACCGCGTACTTTCATATCGGTATGATCGACCACGATCATCGCCAGCGAGCTGCGGGCCGGCAGACGCGATTTCCAGTTCATCGCCAGCTCTTCCAGCTGCCGCTGCAGTCCGGCATCCAGCGTGGTGACAATTTTCGTGTCGCGACTTTTGCCGAGCATCATGCGTGCAAAGAGCGGCGCCAGCTGCGGCATCTGCCGGGGCGCCAGCCATACTGATTCCTCACGGGACTCTTTGACCTGCTTTGCGGACCAGACGCCCTGCGTCGCCATGCGGTCGAGCACTTTATTGCGCGCCGCTTCGGCCCGTTCAGGCCAGCGGTCCGGGCGTAAACGACTCGGTGCCTGCGGCAGCACCGCCAGCAGCGCCGCGTCGGAATAGCTGAGCTGCGACGGCGGCTTGCCCAGATACGTCCAGCTTGCCGCTCCCACGCCCTGCAGCGTACCGCCAAAAGGGGCGCGATTGAGATAGAGCGTCAGGATTTCGCGTTTGGAAAGATGCCACTCCAGCTGCATGGCACGCCAGAGCTGGCGAATTTTGCCGCCAAAGGTGCGCGGATGCGGGTCCAGCAGTCGCGCGACCTGCATGGTGAGCGTGCTTCCGCCAGAGATGACTTTCCCGGAACTGAGATCCTGCCAGGCGGCGCGCAGGACAGAGAGCGGGTTTACGCCGGGGTGATCCCAGAACCAGCGATCTTCGTACTGGATCAGCGCCTCAAGATAACGGGGAGAGACCTCTTCGATCGTCACCGGATAGCGCCAGATCCCGTCGCTATCGGCAAAACGCCAGAGCGGCGTGCCCTTCTCATCCACCACCACCCGCGCGGGGTTAACCTCTTTCAGCGGCAACGGCCACAGGCGATCGGCGACGAAAATCAGCCCCCCTAAAATGAGAAGCGCTCCCGCCAGCCACAGCCAGCGGGAGCGTGTCAGACGTGCCATTCGCATATTACGGAACAACAATCAGCGGGCCGCTGGCCGCACCCGTTGCCCGCCACTGCGGCACATACATAGACTCGACCATCGGAACCGGCACCTGGTAGGTTCCCGGCGTCACGGCGCGCGCCAGATAAACCAGCGTGACCGGCTGACCTTCATTTACCGGCACGGCCGCCACAAAGCGGTCGTCGCGGAATTCCATATGCTGAATGTCCGCCTGCTGCATCTGGCTGAGCAGGTTCTGCACCTCACTGCCGCTGTCCTGCAGGCTGGCGCTGCTGCTTGCCAGATTCTGGTTTTCCAGCTCCAGCCCCGCAGGCAGGAGATCTACCACCAGCGCGTCCGGCACGTTCTGGCTGGCTTTAACTTCCAGCCACACCAGCACCAGCTCGCCGCTCTTCAGCGAAGAGAGTGATTTCGTACTGCCGTCGGTTGCCAGGATATGACGTTCGACCTGCAATACGTTCGCGCTCGGCTGAGGGGCATATTCGGGATAACCGGTGCTGTCCAAACGTACCCAGAGCGGTGTCGTTCCGGTATTGGTGACCTGCAGCGCGCCAAGCTGGTCGCCGCTCACGTTTTGTACCTGCGCTTTATCGCCACCTGATGCGGAATCTGACAGGGAGGTTTTCGCCTGCCATGCACCGGACAGAGTTTGCAGCGAACGTCCGGCCAGGAACAGCGCGTTGCTCTCCTGAGTGGACAACCAGCGCTGGCTGAAGGCCTGTTCAGAAAGAGCATTCAGCAGCGTATTTTGCGCATCCGGCAGCAGTTTGTACTCCTCCAGCAGGGAGAGCATCAGCGCGTTATCGCGAAGCTGACTGCCGTAATCGGCCATCCAGGTTTTGCTGTCGTTGCGCGGCGTTTTGAGCGCCAGATCCAGCGCCTGCTGGCTGCGCGGGGCATCGCCCATCAGCCTGAGCGCCATGCCCAGCTGCATCAGCGGCAGGCCGGACGCCGCCTGAGCATGACGATCCCAGATTTCACGCAGCGCGCCCAGCGGCGCTTTTTGCTGACGCGCCAGCACCAGCGCGGCATAGGCCTGAACGGCAAATTTACTGGCCTGAGTATCATCGCTGTAGCGGATGGACATCATGCCCGGGTCCTGCAGGTAGCGCAGCAGACGGTTATTGGCGTTATTTACCGCATCGGCAGGCACGCTATAGCCCTGCTCGCCCGCCCGCACCAGGAAGTCGGTCACATAAGCCGTCAGCCAGTACTCTTCCGGACCGTTTTTATCCCACAGCGCAAAACCACCGTCTTCACGCTGCATCTGCAGCAGACGGGAAATACCGATATCAATGGCGGCACGGCGTTTATCGTCCGTATCACCTTTGATGCCAAGCGCCGTCAGCTGCGCCGCGTTGGTGTAGAGCGACGGGAACAGGCCGCTGGTGGTCTGCTCCAGACAGCCATACGGATAGGCCTGCAGTTCGCGAATATAGCGCGCCAGGTTGAGCGGTGGTTTGCCGCTCAGCAGCAGTTGCCCCTGCAGGGTGGCAGGAGAGAAACCGTTACTGTGCTGCGCCGGTGCGGTCCAGGATTCGCCAGGGTTGAGCATGGCACCGGTATTCACCGTCTGTGCCGGGAATGCCGGACGCACGCCGATTTTCCAGCTCTTCTGCTGTGGTGCAAAGGTCTCGCCCGGAAGCTGCAGGCCGGTAACCTGTGCTGTTACCTCTCCGTCACCATACCCCTCCAGCGCACGCACCGGAATAAACAGGGTGGTCCGCGCCCCCGGAGGCAGCTGCACCGGCTGCGGCTGTCCACCTTCCAGCGACAGTTTGCCTGTCGCGGTCAGGGCAACGTTCAGCGTTTGCGGCTGGTCGGTCAGGTTGGTGAGATCCAGCGTCAGGCGTGAGGTGTCTCCACTTGCCAGGAAGCGCGGCGTGTTGAGCTCGGTAATAACCGGTGCGGCCACCACAACCTTGCTTTCGCTGCTGCCGAAATCGTCTTCTGTCCAGGCCTGCGCCATCAGACGCAGTTCGCCGTTGAAATCACCAATCGGCAGCGTAATCGTGCCTTCCCCGTTGGCATCCAGCGTAACCGGCTGTGCCTGCTGGGCAATGATGGTGACGTGGTTCACCGGCGGTTTGCCGCCGCGCTTCAGTTCATCCCCATCGCCACCGAAGCGCAGCGCGGCCAGACGGCCCTGCCCTTCAATGACCTGGCCGTATATATCGTAGATATCCGCGCCGTAACGCTTCTGGCCAAAGAAAGCCTGCCACGGATCCGGCGTGACGTAATCGGTAATGTTCAGCACGCCGCTGTCCACCGCCGAGACCAGCACGTTCACCTTCTGCGGCACGGCCCCCTCTTTCACGCTGGCTTTCACCTTCACCGAGAGCGTCTGGTTTGGACGCATTTTCTGCGGGTTATCGAGCGCAATATTCAGGCGGCGATTTTCATCGCCCATCGGCAGATGCAGCAGACCGACCGCACGTTTCGGCGTGGCGGATTTGGATTTATCTCCGGGACGCACCACCAGCGTGCTGAGGTAAAGATCGTGACGTTTCCAGGCTTTATCCACCGGAATGGAGAGATCGAGACCGTTTGCCGGCACGTCGATCTCTTTCCACCACAGCGGCCCTTCGCTGGATTCGATCATCGCATAGCCCTTGCCTGCGGCTGGCGCGGCGATGTGCAATTGGATGGTGTCGCCCGGCTGATAGGCTGGCTTATCCAGTTTCAGCGTCACACGGTCAGGGCGCGCGGCCCCAGTGCCGTCGCTGTTATCCTGCCAGCTGTAGCCTGCCCAGAAGCGCACGCTGCTGACCATTTCATCAGGCGCTTTGACTTCCAGACGATAAGAGCCCCACTCTACCGGGAAGGTAACTTTACCCGTTTCATCGGCCTTAAGCGTCAGCTCCTGCTCGCCTTCGACGAGGTCTTTCTGATCGAACTGAGACTGCCAGCCTTCGCTCTCAGACCAGTTCCAGAAGTAGTCCCGACGCTCGCGAATCAGACGAACCTGTAACCCGGAAACGGCCTTTTTCGCGCCGCTGGCATCGGCATACACGATGTCGAAACTGGCGTTGCCGTTCTCATCAACAATCGGCTGGTTGACGGTCGTATCGGTGCGGTAGTCGTAAACCGCCTTGCTGGCGAACTGAGGGCGAATACCCGGCAGCTCAGCCGCCGGCCAGATAGCCTGCTCAGCGCGACGCGTCACCGGACGACCACCTGATTCCAGCAGGCTGGCCTGCAGGATCAGCTGCAGCGGAGAGTGCACGTCTTTCCACTGGCTTTCGGTAGAAACCTGCCCACGCCCCTGCTCGTCCAGCGTAAGCTGAACTTCATCCAGGCTGCGGCTCAGGTTCTCTTCGGCGATATCACCAAATTGGAAGCCCGGCAGCGCGGCCACCGCGTCACGCAGCGGACGCAGGAAGAGCTGGCCCTGCAGAGAGTTACCGTTGGCCGGTGCGCCATACAGGTAATAGCCGACCACGTTAAAGTCGACGTTATCCTGCGGTGAAACCGGCGTTTTTTGTCCACTCAGGTTGAGCGCCATGCGCTCTGGCATGAAGTCTTCGACGTGGAAGTCCCACAGGCGCTGCAGGTTATCGCCCGTGTTGGCGCGAATATGCCACATGCCGGTCTGCGCCCCGCTGTCCAGCGGGTAGTTGAATCGGTAGAGACCGTTTTCAGGCTGAACAACGATCGAGCGAGCCACCTGACCGTCAGGGCGCAGCACGTCAAGCTTCACGGGCTGATCGGGAAGCGGCTTACCGTCACTGTCGCGCAGCAGGCCGTTGAGGATCACCGTTTCACCCGGGCGATAGAGATCGCGTGGGCCAAACATGAAGAACTGCTTGCTGTAGCCCGGACTCCCGGCGATATCAAACTCCGCCAGGTCGAGGGCCGGCAGCTTGAGGTCAAGCAGCGTGGTCTGGCCGTCTTTACTGGCCAGAATCAGGGCAGCCTCTTTGTCGGTCTCAAGCTTTGCGTGGCCATCGCCGTCGCTTTTCGCTTCGGCAAGGGTCTGCCCTTTGTCATTCAGCAGGGTAACGGTAACCCCGGACTGCGCCGCACCGTTCTCCAGACTCTGGGTGAAGATGTCCAGGCGATTATGATAACGGTGAGCGGACAGGCCAATATCGCTTAAGGTAAAGAGCGTCGCGGCGTTGCTGTAGTTATAGTGCCCGGCCTGGTTCATGACCGCGATGTAAACGCCAGACTGCTGGAGCGGTTTAATATCCTTCAGGGGCAACAACAATTTTTCGCGCGTGTTGCGCGCCGGATTAAGATCGAAGCGACCGGTGTAAACCAGCTCCGCCATCTTTAGCAGGTTGTCGGATTCCCAGTTGGTGAGGGAGTTGCGGTATTCCCACTGGCTGACAAAAGAGGCCAGCGATTCCGGCTTCACGCGGTAGAAATTGACGTCCACGTTGTTGACGTTAAGCGCCATCACCGGCAACCCTTCCACCACCTTGCCCGGCAGCAGCGAGCCGCGGCTGGCAAACCCGACGGTAGGCTCGACGTCCCGGGTGGTGAGGGCTTTTTCATAATCAATGCCGAACGTCGCCTTGTTCAGCGCCTGCAGGCCCCGTTCAACGGTGACGACCAGGTTGCGGTTGGGCTCCAGATGGCGCAGGCGAAGCTCTTTCAGGTTAGGCGCAAGTTCCCACGCCCCGTCAACTTTGCCGCTTTTTTTGTCCACGACATGCACGGTTTTCGCGAAATCCTGATCGGGATTCAGCGGAACCGAGAATGTCACCACCAGCGTGGCGGCACCGTCGAGCTGAACTTCAGAGGCATCCAGCAGGGTCAGCGCTTTTCCCTGACTCTGGGCGGCTAGCTTAGCCAGCGTTTCAGCATTTGGCTTTTCCGCGGCTTTTGGTGTGGATGCGGTGGATGCCGCGGGAGCCGCAGCCTGAGGTTTATCGTCGCTGTTATCACAGCCGACAAGCGTAAACGTGGTAAGCAGCGCAAGAGAGAGCGCGGCTAAGCGAAACGGTTTCATCCTTTGTCCCTGGCCCAGAGGGGGCCTGTTGGTCGTCGTCCGGATAAGTATTATCCGCAAGTTTCATTAATTCAAAAAGTCCAATTTTAGAATCTGGAAAGCGCCTCGCAGAATGGCATCACGCCGCTACGCCGTGATGGAACCGCGATCACAGCCCTAAACGTCACATGTTACCTTTCACGTCATTTGTTTTTAAAACAAGAGGATAGCTGGATAAACACATCTGAAGACTGCTAGTTTTATGACCATGACGCACCCCGAGTGCGCGGTTCAAAAAGAGAGAAAGCCATGAAACGAGCCGTGAACGCCCTACAAAATTTCGGAAAATCATTGTACGGACCGGTGCTTATCTTACCGATCGTCGGTCTGTTTATCGCCTTTGGTAACGTGCTGGGTAACGGTAATCTCGCCGAGTACCTGCCGTTTCTCGGTCATCCGCTGATTCAGCATCTTGGTCAGTTGATCGCAAAATCTGCCGTGTCGGTGCTGGTTAACCTGGCGCTGGTGTTTGCCGTCGGTATTCCGATTGGCCTGGCAACGCGCGATAAAGGCTATGCCGCGCTGATTGGCCTGGTCACCTTTGTCGTATTCATCAACGCCATGAACGTCACGCTGCAGCTGCAGGGCGCACTGGCGCCAGCGGCGCAGATGAAAGCGGCCGGGCAGACAATGGTACTGGGCGTGCAGGTGCTGGAGATGGGCGTTTTCGCCGGGATCCTGACCGGGGCGCTGTCGGGATACCTGTACAATAAATACTCCTGCGTACAGTTTAACGGCGCGATGGCGATTTACTCCGGCCACTGTTTTGTCGCCATTGTGATGCTGCCCGTCTCCATGCTGCTCGGCGTGGTGATGAGCGAACTGTGGCCCTTTGCCCAGCATGGCATTAGCGCCCTGGCGCTGGCCATCAAAGGTTCCGGACCGTTTGGCGTGGCCATCTACGGTTTCCTGGAACGCATTCTGGTCCCCACCGGCCTGCACCATCTGGTTTATACGCCGTTCCTCTATACCGAGCTGGGCGGCACGCAGGAGGTATGCGGCGCAACCTATCAGGGCGCGCGCAATATCTACTTTGCCGAGATGGCCTGCCCGGACGTGAAGCAGCTCAGCAGCACCGTGGTGTGGGACGCACGCGGCATCAGCAAAATGTTTGGCCTGCCTGCCGCGGCGCTGGCGATGTATATGACCGCCAGGCCAGAGCGTAAAGCGGCGGCGAAAGCGATTCTGATCCCGGCGGCACTGACTTCGCTGCTGGTCGGCGTGACCGAGCCGATTGAGTTTTCCTTCCTGTTTGTCGCCCCGCTGCTGTTCGTGGTGCACGCGGTGCTGACCGGCATCGGCATGATGCTGTTCTCGCTGCTGGGCGTTCACGCCATCGGCGCCAACGGGATTATCGACTTCATCCTTTACAACCTGCCGCTCGGCACGGCCAAGTCCAACTGGCCGATGTACATCCTGGTCGGGCTGATCATGTTCGCCCTCTACTACGTGGTGTTCCGCTTCCTGATCCTGCGCTTCAATATGAAAACGCCGGGCCGTGAAGATGAGGACCAGGAGACGCGCCTCTACAGCAAGCAGGAGTACCAGGCGAAGGGCAATAACGACGGTCTGGGCGAGTCCATCGTGGTGGGGCTGGGCGGTCGGGAAAACATTGAAGTGGTGGACAACTGCTACACCCGCTTGCGCGTCACGGTGAAGGACGTCGCCATCATCGACGAGCCGCGCCTGAAGGCGACTGGCGCGAAAGGGATTATCAAACAAGGTAACAACGTTCAGGTGGTCTACGGGCTGCATGTCAAAAAAATGCGAGAAGCCGTTGAGACGTTTCTCTGAAAGGAGCTAAAGATGTTAACACCCCCATTCATTCTGTCGATTGCCGGCGGCGGCAGCACCTACACGCCGGGCATTGTGAAAAGCCTGATGGTGCGCCTGCAGGATTTCCCGCTGGCCGAAATTCGCCTGTACGATATCGACGAGGCGCGCCAGAACACGATTGCGCCGGTCGTCGAGAAGGTCATTCGCGACCACAGTCAGCGCATCACATTTACCGTCACCAGTGACCCGGAAGTGGCCTTTAGCGGCGCGCATTTTGTCTTCGCCCAGATGCGCGTCGGCCAGTACAAAATGCGTGAGCAGGATGAGAAGATCCCGCTGCGTCACGGCGTGGTGGGCCAGGAAACCTGCGGCCCCGGCGGGCTGGCCTACGGCCTGCGCACGATCCTGCCGATGGTGGAGCTTATCGATCTGGTCGATCGCTACGCGCATGAGAAAGCCTGGATCGTGAACTACTCCAACCCGGCGGCGATCGTCGCGGAAGGCGTGCGCCGCCTGCGCCCGAACGCAAGGGTGCTGAACATCTGCGATATGCCGGTTGCCGCGATGCGCAATATGGGTGCCATTCTGGGCGTGGATCGTCATAAACTGGAAGTGGACTACTTCGGCCTGAACCACTTCGGCTGGTTTACCCGCGTGCTGGTGGACGGCGAAGACAAGCTCCCGGCGCTGCGTAAGCATATCGCGAAGTTTGGCCTGCTGACGGAAGATGCGGCTAAAACCGACCCGCAGCACTCGGATCCGTCGTGGGTGAAAACCTGGCGCAATATCAAGCCGATCATGGACAACTTCCCCGAGTATCTGCCGAACCCGTATCTGCAGTATTACCTGATGCCAAACCAGATTGTGGCGCATCAGAACCCGGACTATACCCGCGCCAACGAAGTGATGAACGGGCGCGAGAAAAAGCTGTTCGCCGCCGCCGAAGAATATCAACGCACCGGAATTTTACCGGATGCCTTCCACGTGGGCGTCCACGGTGAATTTATCGTTGACGTCGCCTGTTCGCTGGCGTTCAACCTGCGAAGCCGCCATCTGGTGATGGTGGAAAACCGCGGGGCGATTACCAACCTGCCGTACGATGCGGTGGTGGAAGTTCCCGCTTATATCACCGCCGAAGGCCCGGAACCGATTCGCGTCGGCCAGGTGCCGCTGTTCCATCAGACCCTTTTGCAACAGCAGCTCGCGTCTGAACAGCTGCTGGTAGAGGCGACAATCGAAGGCAGCTATGAAAAAGCGTTGCAGGCATTTACCCTGAACCGCACCGTGCCGACCATGGAACATGCAAAAGCGATTCTGGATGAGATGATTGAAGCCAACCGCGACTACTGGCCAGCGCTGCAAAAAGCCTGGCAGGACGGCGAACCGGTGAAAAAATAGGGGCTTGCTCGCGAGTTGAACGTGGTTTGCTTGTCGGTGTCAGAAAAAACACCGACAATCCTTTTTTACGGAAAAGAATGGAGGCAACCCATGTCCACCTCATATTTTGTCGCTGCCGACTGGCTGATTGAGCACGGCGACGATCCGGAAGTGCAGATTATCGACGCGCGTATGGCCCCTCCGGGACAAGAGCATCGTGACGTGCCCGGTGAATACCGCGCAGGGCATCTGCCTGGCGCGGTATTTTTTGATATCGAAGCCCTCTCCGATCATACCTCTCCCCTGCCGCACATGCTGCCGCGCCCGGAAGCGTTTTCCGTGGCGATGCGCGAACTGGGCGTCAGCAAAGACAAACACCTCGTTGTCTATGATGAAGGTAACCTCTTTTCCGCGCCGCGCGCGTGGTGGATGCTGAAACAGTTCGGCGTGGAAAAAGTCTCGATTCTTGCCGGCGGGCTAGCGGGCTGGAAGCGCGACGAGCTGCCGCTTCAGCAGGGTGACGTCACGCTGCCGGAAGGCGAATTCGATGCGACCTTTGACGCCCACGTGGTAAAACGCCTGACCGACGTGCTGGTCGGGAGCCATGAAAAAACGGCGCAAATCGTCGATGCCCGTCCTGCTCCGCGCTTTAATGCCGAAGCGGATGAACCGCGTCCGGGGCTGAAGCGTGGACATATTCCGGGCGCGCTGAACGTGCCGTGGGGCGACCTGGTGTTTGAGGGCGAGCTGAAAACCACCGACGAGCTGCGCGCCATTTTTGAACGTCAGGGCGTGGATTTGCATCGTCCGATTATCGCCAGCTGCGGTTCCGGCGTAACGGCCTGCGTGGTCATTCTGGCGCTCGCCACGCTCGGCGTAAGCGACGTCACGCTCTACGACGGCGCCTGGAGCGAATGGGGCGCGCGTGACGACCTGCCGGTTGAACCCGCGAAATAATGGATAACCGCCTGGCCACGCTGTTAACGCGCGGGGCGTCATTGACCCGCGCGGAGTATCGCGTTCTCGCCCACCTGACGGAGCATCCGCTGCTGGTGGGCAACATCACGGTGCGCGAGCTGGCGCAGGCGACATTCGTTTCTACCGCCACCATTATGCGGCTGTGCCAGAAGCTGGGGTTCAGCGGCTTTAGCGAGTTTATCTGGCACTGCAAGCAGCTGCTCTCCGACACGCCGCATATTGCCGCTCAGGCGCAGTCGCGCCCTGAACTCCCGGTGTTGTTTAACCAGTTTATCGCCAACTATCAGCACACCTTTCAGTGGGTTACCCAGGACAAACGCCAGCAGTTTTCCGACCTGCTGCGCCAGAAAGAGAGCTTCTTTCTCTACGGGGCCGGGTTTTCTTATCTGTTTGCGGAGTACCTGACCAAGAAGCTACAGGTAATGGGCAAAACGGCGTTTATCTCCGGACCGGGCGACAGCCGGAACATTTTTCTCAGCAATGCCGCCCGCTATCAGGTGTTTATTGCCGTCTCGCGCAGCGGCGAAACGGAGCAGGTGCTGGATAAAGCGCGGATAGCCAAAAACGTCGGCATGACGATCGTCGCGTTTACCCGCGCCTCGGCCAACACGCTGGCGGAGATGGCCGACGTGCACTTTGCCCTCTATGACGAAGCGGTGCACTTTGCCGCCGAAGCCGCAGGGGTGACGTCGTTTGAGTCGAATCTGGTGCTGCTGATGGATTTACTGCTGCTGGAAGCAACGGGGTGATATTCACCCCGCTGTCATCAGATGATGCGGTTGGTCTTGAGATCGCGCAGGAAGCCGCCCCAGCGACGCTCGTAGAACGGCGTAATGTGCTCGGTAATAAAGTGGCTGATGCCCTTCTCACCGTTTTTCACCTGGCAGATATCAATTGGTTCATCGCCCGGTAGCGTGTCGGTCGCCACGCTTCCCGCTGCCTGAACGATCTCGTCGAAATCGCCATCGGCTTCAATACCGATCAACAGCACCGGCTTTTCGTCCGCGCGCTCTTTAATGGAGCAGAGAAACGCGCGCCTGACGGGCTTGAGCGTTTTGAACAGCGTCGTCAGGGAATCAATCATCTGCGCGGGCGGCTCGGCCACTTCAGAGAGCAGCAGCGTTTCGCCCCCTTCCAGCACTTCCTGCGTGCTGAGCGGGTTGCCCTCTTCGCCAATCAGGTGGCTGATTTCACGTGGCGTAAACTCTTTCCCGGTCGGCAGCTTCGCGTTCAGGAACAGCGTCTGGCCGAGCGTCATTTCAAACAGGGTACGCACCGGCATCACCACGAACGCCTGTTCGTCTTCTACCGCTTTCTGCAGCGCTTCCAGCGAGGTGAAGAACGGGATCACCGACGTGCCGTCGTCTTTCTCCCAGTGCAGCAGATCCAGCGCGCTGTCTTCTACGACCTGTTCACCTTCAGCCGCAGCGCCCGGCACCCAGACGGTGGATTCCAGCAGCGTGCGGAAAAAGGCCGGACGGTGGGCGGGCTCGGTCGCCGCCTGCTCCAGCAGGGTTTCTAATTCGTTTTTGGTTTCTGACATAGTTTGGCTACTTCACACTTGCCCGGCGGCGCTACGCTTGCACGGGCCTACGGGTTTTGTAGGCCGGGTAAGCGTAGCGCCACCCGGCAAAAAAGATTACTCAGCCGTCAGCAGGTTCGCCACGGTACGCACGCCCAGACCGGTCGCGCCTGCGGACCACTGCTCAACCGCCGCTTTACGGTACGTCGCGGAGCAGTCGATGTGCAGCCAGCCCTCGTGGTAGTTCTCAACGAAGTGAGACAGGAAGCCTGCCGCCGTGCTTGCCCCCGCCGGGTACGCCGCGCTCGCAGTGTTGTTCAGCTCGGCAAAGTTAGACGGCAGCTGGCTGCGGTGGAACTCGGCCAGCGGCAGGCGCCAGAACGGCTCGTTCTCTGCGGCAGCGCTCGCCAGCAGGCGTGCGGCCAGCTTGTCGTCAAAGCTGAACAGCGCGTGGTAGTCGTTACCCAGCGCGGTTTTCGCCGCACCGGTCAGAGTCGCCATGTCGATGATCAGCTCAGGCTTCTGGGCAGATGCGTCGATCAGGCCATCGGCCAGCACCAGACGGCCTTCGGCGTCAGTGTTCATCACCTCAACGTTTTTGCCGTTACGGTAGCGAATGATGTCACCCAG
Organism: Enterobacter roggenkampii; assembly: GCF_001729805.1. Lineage (NCBI taxonomy): Bacteria > Pseudomonadati > Pseudomonadota > Gammaproteobacteria > Enterobacterales > Enterobacteriaceae > Enterobacter > Enterobacter roggenkampii. Next base: position 3,506,517 of record NZ_CP017184.1, read on the forward strand.
CTTGAAGGCGTTACCGCTGACCATGTTGTCCGCGCAGCACAGGTACAGCTTCACGCGCTTTTTCAGACCGCGGGTGATGGCAAAGGCCAGCGCGCCGGTGATGGTGGCCGCGCCGCCCATGTCGGACTTCATGGAGTCCATGAACGCGCTCTGCTTCAGGCTGTAGCCGCCGGTGTCGAAGGTGATGCCTTTACCTACCAGGCAGGCAAAGACAGGGGCGTCTTTATCGCCGGTTGGGTTGTAGTCCAGCGCCAGCAGCACCGGAGGACGCTCGGAGCCGCGGCCCACGGTGTGGATACCCATGTAGTTCTGCTCGCGCAGGTCTTCACCCTTGGTGATGCGGTAGGACATCTTGTCGCCCGCCACGCCGCACAGGAGATCAACGGCGCGCTGCGCCAGCTGCTCAGGGCCTAACTCTTCCGCCGGGGCGTTGATGGTGTCGCGTACCCAGTCGATGATTTTCAGGCGGCTTTCCAGCTCTTTCTGACCGGCTTCGTCAAGGTTGGCCCACTCAATTTTACGGGTGCCTTTCGGCCCTTTGTAGCCTGCCCAGAACGCCCAGCTGCGGTCGGTGTCCCACCCTTCGCCTTCCAGCGAGACATGCTTAATGCCCAGACCGTCAATTTTACGCGCGGCGCGCTGGATCAGGCCCAAATCATCATTGCCCGTCAGGTGCAGGGTAATACCGTCGTTATTAATGCTGTAGGTGGCTTTCTCGCCCCAGCGCGCGTCGGCAGGCTGATTCGAGAGCGTAATCTTCATCGCTTCGGTCATTTTATTTTTCCTTATTAGCAACTAGCAAACGGGCCGCCTGAAGGCAGCCCGCTTTGTTATTTATTCTGCTTCATCTAACCAGACTAACAGAATCGCCTCCAGAATTTTTTCATTGGATGCGTTTGGATCGTCGTCGAAATCCTCTAAATCGCAGATCCACTGATGCATATCGGTGAATCGTACGGTCTTCGGATCGAGATCCGGGTTCGCGTCGTAGAGCGCTTCGCCGATTTCACGGCTGTCTGTCCACTTCAGTCCCATATTAATGCTCGCGTGCGTGGTTGATGGTGTAGCGTGGGAACTCCACGACCAGATCTTCATCGGTCACCGCAGCCTGGCAGCTTAAGCGGCTGTCTGGCTCCAGACCCCATGCTTTATCCAGCATGTCGTCTTCGTCTTCGGTGCTCTCGGCGAGAGAGTCAAAACCTTCACGCACGATGCAGTGGCAGGTGGTGCAGGCACAGGATTTTTCACAGGCGTGTTCCACTTCGATACCTGCACGCAGGGCAACATCGAGAATGGTTTCACCGGTCTTCGCTTCCAGAACAGCGCCATCCGGACAGAGGTCCGCATGAGGCAAAATTACAATCTTTGGCATATTAAACCTCGTCCACGGACTGGCCTTTCAGCGCGACGCGGACAGATTTGTCCATGCGGCGAGCAGCGAAGTCCTGGGTTTGTTTATCAACGTTTTTAATGGCTTCTTCTATTGCGTCAGCGTCATTACCTTCGGCCACGGCGCTTAAGCGCGCGGCGGCTTCATCAATCACCTGGCGCTCAGCGGCGCTTAACAGCGCGGCATCGGCAGCGAGCGCGCCGTTCAGGCTCTCCAGCACGCGGGCGGCTTCAACTTTTTGTTCAGCCAGCATACGCGCCTTCACATCCTGCTCGGCGTAGCTCATTGAGTCCTGAATCATGGAGGCGATTTCGCCATCGGTCAGGCCGTAGGACGGCTTCACCTGAATGGACGATTCCACGCCGGTGGATTTTTCCATCGCCGTGACGCTCAGCAGGCCGTCCGCGTCCACCTGGAAGGTGACGCGAATATGCGCCCCGCCCGCCGGCAGCGCCGGGATGCCTCGCAGCGCAAAGCGCGCCAGAGAGCGGCAGTCCTGCACCAGCTCGCGTTCGCCCTGCATCACGTGGATGGACATCGCGGTCTGGCCGTCTTTAAAGGTGGTGAACTCCTGCGCGCGCGCCACCGGAATGGTGGTGTTACGCGGGATCACTTTCTCCACCAGGCCGCCCATGGTTTCTAAACCCAGCGACAGCGGGATGACGTCCAGCAGCAGCATTTCGCTGTCCGGCTTGTTGCCAACCAGAATATCGGCCTGGATCGCGGCGCCCACGGCAACCACTTTGTCCGGGTCGATGGAGGTCAGCGGCGTGCGGCCAAAGAATTCGCCCACGCGCTCGCGCACCAGCGGCACGCGGGTCGAACCGCCCACCATGACCACTTCCAGCACCTCGTTCGCCTCAACGCCGGCATCTTTCAATGCGCGACGGCAGGCCAGTAAGGTGCGTTTCACCAGCGGGGCAATCAGTTCGTTAAACTGGTCGCGGGTGATGTCACCCTGCCAGCCCGCAACATTGACGGTAACCGTCTGCGCATCGCTCAGGGCGATTTTGGCGTCGATGGCCGCATCCAGCAGTTCACGCTGTATGCGCGCATCGCTGCGATCGCTGATGCCCGCCTGCTCGCGGATGTAGTCCGCCAGCAGATGGTCGAAGTCATCGCCGCCCAGCGCGGAATCCCCGCCGGTCGCCAGCACTTCAAATACCCCGCGGCTCAGGCGCAGGATAGAGATATCAAACGTCCCGCCGCCGAGATCGTAAACCGCGATCACCCCTTCCTGACCGGAATCGAGGCCGTAGGCAATCGCCGCCGCCGTCGGTTCGTTCAGCAGACGCAGCACGTGCAGGCCCGCCAGACGCGCGGCGTCTTTGGTGCCCTGACGCTGTGCATCATCAAAGTAGGCAGGAACGGTGATCACCACGCCGTCCAGATCGCCGCCGAGCGTGGCCGTAGCACGCTCCGCCAGCGCTTTGAGGATGTCAGCAGAAACACGAATCGGGTTCAGCAGACCGGCCGCGGTCGCAATCATCGGCAGGCCGTTTTCACTGGCCTGCAGCTGATACGGCAGATGCGGGTAGCGGGTCTGAATATCGGCCAGCGAGCGGCCCATCATGCGCTTGACGGAGCTGATGGTGTTTGCCGGATCGCGCGCGGCGTTAGCGCGGGCGTCATAGCCGACCGCGTGACCCTGCTGCTGGTAGTGGACCACGGAAGGCAGCAGATGGCGGCCCTGCTCGTCAGCCAGCGTTTCCGCCTGGCCGCTGCGCACGGTCGCCACGAGGGAATTGGTGGTACCCAGATCAATACCCACCGCCAGACGACGCTGGTGCGGTGCGGCACTTAAGCCAGGCTCACTAATTTGTAATAAGGCCATAATTGCTTCCGAAATTAAAAATCGAGCAGCTTTTCTTCGAGTTGTTCAGCACTGCTTCGCAGTTTATCGAGAAAACGGAGTTTGCGCACAGTGTCTGCCGCCACGTCCCAGGTCTCGTTGTTCAGTTGCTCCACCATCTGCTGATGGCGGGTATCGAACATGCCCTTCACGCGCGTGATGAAGCTTTCCAGACGCGCTTCGTCTTTGGCCTGTTCAATCTCATCCAGCTCTTCGCGCAGCTCCAGCTGCTCCATCAGAAACGCCGTGTCGCGCACGGTGTGCTGTTCGCTCGCCAGATCAAAACCGTGGAGCGAGAGCAGATACTCAGCGCGCGCCAGCGGATGGCGCAACGTCTGCCAGGCCTGGTTGATCGTCGCGGATTGCGACACCGCAGCCAGCTGCTCTGCCTGAGTACCGCTCGCGAATTTGTCCGGATGGTACTGACGCTGCAGATCCTGAAAACGGATCGTCAGCGCCTGAAGATCGATCGGGTATTGAGCGGGTAGTCCGAAGAGAGTGAAGTAATCCATAACAATCTCAGGGGTAGCCTGTTAGAACAAACCCCACACGTAGCGGGTAACGCCACGGTGGGGTTTCGGATGACGCGCGGTTAAACGTGGAAGCTTTCGCCGCAACCACACTCGTCTTTGACGTTCGGGTTCGTAAATTTGAACCCTTCGTTCAGGCCTTCTTTGACGAAGTCCAGCTGAGTGCCGTTGAGGAATTGCAGGCTTTTGCCATCGACCACCACCTTCACGCCCTTGTCTTCAAACACGATGTCGTCAGACGCCGGCTCGTCAACAAACTCCAGTACGTAAGCCATACCAGAACAGCCGGAGGTACGTACGCCCAGTCGCAGGCCAAAGCCTTTACCACGGTTCGCCAGAAAAGAGCTTACTCGCGCGGCAGCGCTGTCGCTAAGGGTAATCGACATACTCAAACCTCAATTATTTTGCTTCACGTTTGCTTTTGTAATCCGCAATGGCGGCTTTGATCGCGTCTTCTGCCAGAATTGAGCAGTGAATTTTCACCGGTGGCAGTTCGAGTTCTTCAGCAATATCCGTGTTCTTGATTGCCTGTGCTTCGTCCAGAGACTTGCCCTTCACCCATTCGGTGACGAGGGAGCTGGACGCGATAGCAGAACCGCAGCCGTAGGTCTTGAAGCGCGCGTCTTCAATGATACCTTCATTGTTGACTTTAATCTGCAACTTCATCACGTCGCCACACGCTGGCGCACCGACCATGCCGCTACCAACAGATTCGTCGCTGTTGTCAAAAGAGCCAACGTTGCGCGGGTTTTCGTAATGATCGATGACTTTTTCGCTGTATGCCATGATTGAATTCTCCTTATGTACCGATTAGTGATGTGACCATTCAATGCTGTTCAGATCCACGCCCTGCTTGAACATTTCCCACAGTGGAGAAAGGTCGCGCAGACGGCCAATGGAGTTGCGAACCAGCTTGATGGTGTAGTCAATCTCTTCTTCGGTAGTGAAACGACCTAAAGAGAAACGGATAGAGCTGTGTGCCAGCTCGTCAGTCATACCCAGCGCGCGCAGCACATAGGATGGCTCAAGGCTTGCAGACGTACAGGCAGAACCGGAAGAAACCGCCAGGTCTTTCAGCGCCATGATCAACGACTCGCCTTCAACATAGTTGAAGCTGACGTTGAGGATGTTCGGTGCGCCCTGCTCGAGATCGCCGTTCAGATACACTTCTTCCATATCTTTCACGCCGTCCCACAGACGGTTACGCAGCGTGCGCAGGCGTGCCATCTCGGTTTCCATCTCTTCTTTTGCAATGCGGTAGGCTTCGCCCATGCCCACGATCTGGTGAACAGGCAGCGTACCGGAACGCATGCCGCGCTCGTGACCACCGCCGTGCATCTGTGCTTCGATGCGGATACGCGGTTTACGACGAACGTACAGCGCGCCGATGCCTTTCGGGCCATAGATTTTGTGGCCGGAGAAGGACATCAGGTCAACTTTCAGCTGGCTCAGGTCGATAGGCAGTTTGCCCACGCTCTGGGTCGCGTCCACGTGGTAGATGATACCGCGCGCGCGGCACATTTCGCCGATGGTCGCGATGTCTTGTACCACGCCGATTTCGTTGTTGACGTGCATGATGGAGACCAGAATGGTGTCATCACGCATGGCCGCTTCGAGCTCTTTCAGATCGATAATGCCGTTGCTCTGTGGCGCCAGATAGGTGACTTCGTACCCTTCACGCTCCAGCTGGCGGCAGGTGTCCAGCACGGCTTTGTGTTCGGTTTTGCTGGTGATAATGTGCTTGCCTTTTTTCTGATAAAAGTTGGCTGCACCTTTGATCGCCAGGTTGTCGGATTCGGTCGCACCGGAGGTGAAAACAATCTCACGCGGGTCGGCACCCACCAGGTCAGCAATCTGATTACGGGCGATATCAACCGCCTCTTCAGCATGCCAGCCAAAACGGTGTGAACGGGAAGCTGGGTTACCAAAGTTTCCGTCCAGGGTCAGACACTGCATCATTTTCTCGGCAACACGCGGGTCCACCGGCGTGGTTGCGGAGTAATCGAGATAAATCGGTAATTTCATTGCTCTTTAAACTCCGTACATCGCTTCAATGCAAGGAATCAGGCAACCGGCTGGATGTACGACCGAGTACACGGGGCGAGTCTACGCCCCGGCCTGATTCTGAAATACTTATCGTTTTATTACGCGCGTAATTTGACGTCGATAGCGTCCTGCGCGCGGGTGCTGCGTTGGGAATCATGGCTGTGCTGACGGCCCGAAACATCCAGAACTTCCTGGTTATTCACCAGCTCCCCGAGGGTGATGTTGTTCAGGAAGCCGGTCAGACGGTCGCTCAGATCGCGCCACAGCGCGTGGGTCAGGCATTTATCGCCGCCCTGGCAGCCGCCTTTACCCTGGCAACGGGTCGCGTCAACGGATTCGTCAACGGCGCTGATCACTTCGCCAACTGCAATACTGCCCGCGTCTTTACCCAGCAGATAACCGCCGCCTGGGCCACGAACGCTGGAAACCAGTCCATTTTTACGCAGTCTGGAGAACAGCTGTTCCAGATAAGAGAGGGAGATCCCTTGTCGTTCAGAAATATCAGCCAACGGAACCGGGCCCGCTTCGGAGTTGAGCGCAACGTCCAGCATCGCGGTCACGGCATAACGCCCTTTAGATGTCAGTCTCATGTCTTACTTAACCTCAAACTCGCCCCTGCCCGGGGTTTTTTATTGTAAAATGGGGTATTGCATAGCAGGGCCAAGTCTGACATTCCTGACTAAAATGGTCAACTATTTACTTGACTGTTTTAGTCAGGTATTTAACCTTCTGTGCCGTTTTTTGTCGGGTGGCGCTTCGCGTACCCGACCTGCGGTTTTGTAGGCCGGATAAGCGAAGCGCCACCCGGCGAACAGACGACACTACTCTTTATTTTTCTGCTCAATCGACGCCAGGATCCCGCGCAGGATGTTCAGCTCCTGGCTTTCCGGACGCGCGCGGGTGAACAGACGGCGCAGCTTGTTCATCACCTGACCCGGGTGGCCTTCGCGGATAAAGCCGGTCGAGAGCAGCGTCTGCTCCAGGTGACCGTAGAAACGCTCAAGGTCGTCCACCAGCGGGTAAGCCGTCTCTTCTTTAGGCTCAACCTCTTTTTCCTGCGTTGCCAGCCACGCCATACGCACTTCATAGGCGATAACCTGCACCGCCATCGCCAGGTTCAGCGAGCTGTACTCCGGGTTTGCCGCAATTGCCACGTGATAATGACACTTCTGCAGCTCGTCGTTGGTCAGGCCAACGCGCTCGCGGCCGAACACCAGCGCAACCGGTGCTTGTTCAGCCTCAGAGACACTTTTCAGGCCGCATTCACGCGGATCGAGCATTGGCCACGGCAGCGTGCGCGAACGCGCGCTGGTACCGACAACGAGGCTGCAGCCGGCCAGCGCTTCGTCAAGGGTATCGACGATCTGGGCGTTGCCGATCACGTCGCTGGCTCCGGCCGCCAGGGCGATGGCCTGCGAGTCTGGCTTCACCAGCGGGTTAACCAGCCACAGGTTCGTTAAGCCCATGGTTTTCATAGCGCGGGCAACGGAGCCCATGTTGCCGGTGTGCGATGTTTCGACCAGCACGATTCGAATGTTTTGCAGCATAATTTTTAATGTCTGGATTCAGTGTCTGAAGAATATTCGGGCATATTATCATAAACGGGAGACATAATCCGATCCCGCTGCTATACTCTGCGCCGATTTTCCTGTTCTTTAACATCCAGTGAGAGAGACCGATGCATCCGATGCTGACCATCGCCGTGCGCGCAGCGCGCAAGGCGGGTAATGTAATTGCCAAACACTACGAAACGCCAGACTCCGTAGAAACCAGCCAGAAAGGCAGCAATGATTTCGTGACGAACGTCGATAAAGCCGCAGAAGCGATTATTATCGAAACGATCCGCAAATCTTACCCACAGCACACCATCATCACCGAAGAAAGCGGTGAACATGAAGGTACCGATCAGGATGTTCAATGGGTTATTGATCCACTGGATGGCACCACCAACTTCGTCAAACGCCTGCCACACTTCTCTGTGTCTATCGCCGTACGCATTAAAGGCCGTACTGAAGTCGCCGTTGTGTACGATCCAATGCGTAACGAACTGTTCACCGCGACCCGCGGTCAGGGCGCACAGCTGAACGGCTACCGTCTGCGCTGCAGCAACGCACGCGATCTGGACGGCACCATCCTGGCGACCGGTTTCCCGTTCAAGGCGAAACAGCACGCGACCACCTATATGAATATCCTCGGCAAACTGTTCACCGAATGCGCGGACTTCCGTCGCACCGGTTCTGCTGCGCTGGATCTGGCCTACGTTGCCACCGGCCGCGTTGACGGTTACTTCGAACTCTCACTGAAGCCATGGGATTTTGCAGCGGGCGAACTGATCGCGCGTGAAGCAGGCGCCATTGTGTGTGACTTCACCGGCGGCCATAACTATATGTCTACCGGCAACATCGTTGCGGGTAACCCACGCGTTGTTAAAGCCATGCTGGCCAACATGCGTGATGAACTGAGCGATGCGCTGAAGCGTTAATCCAGTTTGTTAAGCCCGGTGGCGCTACGCTTACCGGGCCTACAAAATCCCTCAGCACGCTAGAAAGGCCGCAATCCCCTTCCCACCGGCACCGCGCTCATCCACATCGTCACCGCTGCCACCAGCAGAATCACTCCCCCCGCCAGCGCAAGCGTTGTCCACCCTATCTGTCGCCACAGCACCGGCGTTTTACTGCCGCTGAGTTTGACCGCCAGCTGACGGAAGCTGTGAACCAGCAGCGCTAAAGACGAAATGGTGAGAGAGGTTCCTGCCGCCATCGCCAGCGCCGAGAGCATTCCCCAGCCAAAGACACCTATTATCTTACTGAACAGCAGCACCATAATGGCACCCGAGCACGGGCGCATCCCCATCGAGAGAATAATCATCAGCCGGGCGCGCCAGTCGTCGCCGTTCTGTAATTGTTCCTGCGTGGGCAGATGCTGATGACCGCAGCCGCAGTGTTCATCATGAACGTGGTGCGGCGTAAAGGATTTGAACGTGGGCTTTTTCAGCAGCGCGCGCAGTTTTTTCAGCGCCCGCCAGCAGAGGATCAGCCCCAGCACGCCCACCAGCGCATAGCTGCCCTTCTCCAGCCAGAAGCTGCTCATGTGCAGCTGGCGCGCCGGAAGCTGTAACAGCGAAAGGACCACCACCACCAGCCCGATAGCCACGCCCCCCTGCAGCAGCGAAGAGGCCAGCGTCAGGCCGATGCTCGATTTAAGCTTCGACGGATGGGTGGCAAGCCAGGTGGTGATAACGATTTTGCCGTGCCCCGGCCCCAGCGCGTGCAGAACGCCATAGACAAAACTGAACGCCAGCAGCGAGCCGCCCGCTTTGGCCGGGTTCTCGGCCACCGCCTTTAGCAGTCCGCTCATCTGCTGGTTGACCTCACGCTGCCAGATAATGCTTTTCATCATCACCTGCGGCCAGGCCTGCCACAGCCACAGCGCCCCGCAAACCGCGAACAGCAAAAAGAGCGCCAGCGGCCAGAGGTGTAGCCAGCGGCGAGACTTCCGAACTGGAGAGGAGATCACTGACATTGTAACGTCACCTCCTGCGCGAACTGTTTACCCAGCTCCATGTCCTCAGGCGGGGCATCTGCTTTATCCAGCGAGATCGCAAAGTTCAGCGTCTCTTCGCTGGGTTTCGGGGTGTGTACGCCAATTTTGCAGCTTTTTTGCAGCGCGTCCGGCAGCCGTACGTCGCTGTCTTTGTCATAGCGCATGTCGACATAGTAAGTGGGGTCAAAAGTGGAAAAGCGGTACGTTTGCCCGGCCAGCGGTTGAGGATGCGCCAGCGGAAGCACGAACGTCAGCACCGCCTGATGCCCGTCACGCGTCATCCCGTATTCCGTTGGACGGTTCTGAAATTTGACCTTTTGTCCGTTATGCCAGAACTCGGTGAAGTAGTGCTGGCCGAGCACGTTGGCCATTACTTCCGCTGCCAGCTTTTTCCAGATTTCGTCACCGGGCTTCGCGTTTCCCGCGTCATAGAGCAGGTCAGCCGAGGTGATTTCATCCATCGTCCAGCGCATTTTCAGGCCGCTCAGCTGCGTGCCGTCGGTGACCAGCTCGGTCTGGAGGCCAATAAAACTGTGAGGGTGGGCGCTGGCGGTGAAGGTGATAACCGCCAAAAATAACGCCATCGCACTTTGTTTAACTGTTTGCATCAATTCCTCACGTCAAAAATTCTGTGATGTTCCCCTGCAATCCTGAGTGAAAGGCCTGCCGGCGCGCTTTTCAGCGCTCATCCTTTAGCTATTCTTATCAAACATTCACACTGGATACCCGACAGATGATGACGACGCTTGAAATTCCATCTGTGCTTTCCAGTTCGCAGCGCCGCTGCCAGGTGCTTTTGATGCTTTACCTGCCCGATGCTGCCGTCACCGCACAGAGCATAATCGCTGCCAACGGCGTGGACGACGCGATGGCACGGCAAGATATAGCCGAGACGCGCGATGAAATCCAGCGCTATCACCGGCTGGATATCGTCACGCACCACGACGGCTGCTACCGGATTGAAGGCACAGCCCTGAATCAGCGTTTATGCCTGCTGCACTGGCTGCGCCGGGCGCTGCGGCTTTGTCCGCAGTTTGTCTCGCACCAGTTTACCCCCGCATTAAAAACCGCGCTTAAACAACTCGGCATCGCGCGCCCGCTTTACGACGATGCGAACCTGCGGGCGCTGATCGGCTTCTGCTCACGCAAGCTGCAGCGCCAGTTTGAATGCCGCGATGTGCAGTTTTTACAGCTCTATCTGCAATATTGTCTTATTCAGCACCAGCTCGGGAATACGCCGCAGTTTTCGCATGCCCAGCGCAGCTGGACCCAGTCGCGGGGAGAGTATTTTACGGCGCAGGAGATTGTCCGCCACTGGAAGCGGCGCGTGCCACAGGGCGCGCACGTGGATGAACAGCTTTTTCTGGCGCTGCTGTTTATGATGCTCCGCACGCCCGATCCGGTGCTCGATAAGCACCAGCAGGATCAGCGTCTACGCCGGGCCATCGTGCGCATGGTGGCCCGTTTTCGCTCGCAGACCGGAATGAACTTCAGCGATGAGCAGGGACTGACCGATCAGCTGTATATCCATCTGGCTCAGGCGCTGGACCGTTCGCTGTTTGAGATCGGCATCGACAACAGCCTGCCGGAGGAAATCCACCGCCTTTATCCCCGACTGTTACGTACCACGAAAGAGGCCCTGTTTGAGCTGGAGGCGGAATTCGGGCTGCGTTTTTCCGACGAAGAGATGAGTCTGGTAGCGGTAATTTTCGGTGCCTGGCTGATGCAGGAGACCGATCTGCATGAAAAACAGGTGATCCTGCTGACGGGAGACGATAAAGCCAGCGAGGAACAGATCGAACAACAGCTTCGCGAGCTGACGCTGCTGCCGCTCAACATTCGCTACCTGACGCTGCAGGCCTTTCAGAAAGAGGGGGCGCCGCGCGAAGCCGCGCTGGTTATCACCCCCTACCCTACGGCCCTGCCGCTGTTCTCGCCGCCGCTGATCCATGCCGTTGAGACACTGAACGCGCAGCAGCAAGAACATATTCGCGCCATGCTGGAATCATAGCGACGCGCGGGCGGCCACTTTAGGTCGAACAACAATGGCGGGCAAGGCAACGAGCGCCATCACCCAGAAGACGCCGTGCCCCAGATGCTGATAGAGGAACCCCGCAAACACTGTCATGATCGCGATACTGCCCCCCATTGCCACTGCCGAATAGACGGCCTGCAGGCGAATCACGTCCCCGCCCTCGCGCGCTGCGATATAGCGCATGGCCGCCAGATGGCACACGGTAAAGGTGCCGCAGTGAAGAATTTGCGCCACAATCAGCCACGGCAGATCGGTCGTCCAGCCCATAATCCCCCAGCGCGCCACGCCGCACACGGCGGAAAGCAGCAGCAGGTCACGCGCGCCAAAGCGGCGGAACAGTTTTTTGCTCAGGGCAAAGATAATGACTTCGGCCACCACGCCCAGCGACCACAGATAGCCCACGGCGGAAGCGGAATATCCCGCCCCCTGCCAGTAGATGGCGCTGAAACCATAGTACGCCGCATGTGCCCCCTGAAGGAGGCACACGCACGCCAGAAAACGCCAGCTCTGTGCGACCAGGCTCTGCCATGCGGGCCAGCCCGCGCTCTCCTGATGGCGGCTTTCCCCTTGCGGCATCACCGACGGTCGCAGAAGCATGCCCAGCAGCATCGAGGCAATACCGATACTCAGCAGGGCAAGAATGGCGCGGTAATCGTAGAGGCTGACCAGTTTCCCCACCAGCGCCGAGCCAATCACAAAGGCGATAGAACCCCACAGGCGCACGCGACCGTAGTCCATGGTGATCTGCTTTTGCCAGGTGTTCGCCAGGGCATCCGTCAGCGGCACCAGCGGTGAGAAGAACAGGTTAAAGCCAACCATCACCACCATCAGCCAGGCAAACTGATGGCTGACCCAGAAGCAGGCCACAAAGACCAGGGTCAGCAGAGCCAGAATGCGTACGGCCTTGATCAGTAAGGAGGGATCGCTGACGCGCGGGGCGATCAGCAGGCTGCCGAGGAAACGTGCCACCAGCCCGGCCCCCAGCAGGACACCGATGGTCTCAGGCGTCAGGCCGATACCCTTAAGCCAGACGCTCCAGAAAGGCAGAAAAATGCCGTAGCTAAAGAAATAGGTGAAATAACTGAGCGCCAGCCAGCGCGTGGAATGCAAGACCATGAATCCCTCCCGAAATCGAGGCCATAGTCTGGCGAGAATATAAAAATTAAGCAAGTAGATAGCCTGCTATAAATTAACGAAAAATTAACATCTTGTGCAGTCGTCTGGCTTATGGCAGGGAATGAAAATGTGTATTACGTTTAAATTACTCCACTTGCAGAGGTATTTCTGCCATGAACTCACTACGTTATCTCGATTTTGGTCAGTCGCGTCATCTGCTGCTGCTCATTGGCCGCATCGCGCTTGTCGTGCTGTTTATTATCTTTGGTTACCCGAAACTGACGGGGTTTAGCGGTACCGTACAGTATATGACCTCGCTGGGTACGCCGATGCCCATGCTGGCGGCCATTATTGCGGTGGTGATGGAAGTGCCTGCTGCGATCCTGATCGTGCTGGGCTTTTTCACCCGTCCTCTCGCGGTACTGTTTGTGTTCTACACCCTCGGAACGGCGGTGATTGGGCATCACTACTGGGATATGACCGGTGATGCAGTCGTACCGAATATGATTAACTTCTACAAAAACGTCAGTATTGCTGGCGCCTTTATTTTGCTGGCGATTGTCGGACCTGGCGCCATCTCCCTGGACCGGCGTTAAGCCATAAAAAAAGGCCGCATGCGCGGCCTTTTTTATTTCTGCAAAGCAGAGGAATTATGCATATACCGGGAAGCGTGCGCAGATATCCAGAACTTTACCTTTGACGCGCTCGATAACCGCTTCGTCATTGATGTTGTCCAGAACGTCACACATCCAGCCAGCCAGCTCTTTCACTTCCGCTTCTTTGAAGCCGCGGCGGGTCACGGCCGGAGAACCGATACGGATACCGGAGGTCACGAACGGGCTCTTCGGATCGTTTGGCACGCTGTTTTTGTTCACGGTGATGTTGGCGCGGCCCAGGGCAGCGTCAGCTTCTTTACCGGTCAGGTTCTTATCAACCAGATCCAGCAGGAACAGGTGGTTTTCAGTCCCGCCGGATACCACTTTGTAGCCACGGTTCAGGAACACTTCCACCATCGCTTTGGCGTTCTTAGCAACCTGCTGCTGGTAAACCTTGAACTCTGGCTCCATCGCTTCTTTCAGCGCGACCGCTTTTGCCGCGATAACGTGCATCAGCGGGCCGCCCTGCGCGCTTGGGAACACCGCGGAGTTCAGTTTTTTGTACAGCTCTTCGTCACCGCCTTTCGCCAGGATCAGGCCACCGCGTGGACCCGCCAGAGTTTTGTGGGTGGTGGTGGTCACAACGTGCGCATGCGGAACCGGGTTCGGGTAAACGCCTGCGGCAATCAGACCGGCAACGTGCGCCATGTCGACGAACAGGTACGCGCCGATGCTGTCTGCGATTTCGCGCATTTTTGCCCAGTCAACGATACCGGAGTAAGCAGAGAAGCCACCGATGATCATCTTCGGTTTGTGCTCTTTAGCCTGCTTCGCCATGTCTTCGTAGTCAATTTTACCGGACTCATCAATACCGTAAGGGATGATGTTGTACAGTTTGCCGGAGAAGTTAACCGGGGAGCCGTGAGTCAGGTGGCCGCCCTGCGCCAGGTTCATACCCAGAACGGTATCGCCCGGCTGCAGCAGCGCGGTGTAGACCGCGAAGTTAGCCTGGGAGCCAGAGTGCGGCTGGACGTTTGCATAGTCAGCGCCAAAAAGTTCTTTCGCACGATCGATAGCCAGCTGCTCAACGATATCAACGTACTCGCAACCGCCGTAATAGCGTTTGCCCGGGTAACCTTCAGCGTATTTGTTGGTCAGCTGAGAACCCTGCGCCTGCATCACGCGCGGGCTGGTGTAGTTTTCGGAGGCGATCAGTTCGATGTGCTCTTCCTGACGTACTTTTTCCTGCTCCATAGCCTGCCACAGTTCGGCATCATAATCGGCAATGTTCATTTCACGCTTTAACATCCGCATCTCCTGACTCAGCTAACAAGTAAATTTTGGCCTGAAAAGGCAGTCCTGTTGGACGACGGGCAACAGTATAACTGATTAGTTCTGTGATAACAGGTCTTGACAAACGATTTTACGCAAACGTTTTCCTACCCGCCACGCAAGGGTTTGAGGAATAAAGCGCTCGCCCTTTCCAGCGGATTTCTTTTCAGGTTTGTGATGCATATTTTTCATCTTGCAAAGAACCATTTACAACGCAGGGGTATTTTTTATAAGATGCATTTAAAATACATCATTAAAGTAACATCAGAAGGACGCGCTCATGCTCGACGCTCAAACCATCGCTACCGTAAAAGCCACTATTCCCCTGCTGGTGGAAACCGGCCCTAAACTCACCGCCCATTTCTACGACCGCATGTTCACGCACAACCCGGAGCTCAAAGAGATTTTCAACATGAGCAACCAGCGTAACGGCGATCAGCGTGAAGCGCTGTTCAACGCCATCGCGGCTTACGCCAGCAATATTGAAAACCTGGCTGCGCTGCTGCCCGCGGTGGAAAAAATCGCGCAGAAACATACCAGCTTCCAGATCCAACCCGAGCAGTACAACATCGTCGGCACTCACCTGCTGGCGACGCTGGACGAAATGTTCAGCCCGGGTCAGGAGGTGCTGGACGCGTGGGGTAAAGCCTACGGGGTGCTGGCAAACGTGTTTATCAACCGTGAAGCACAGATTTACAGCGAAAACGCCAGCAAGAACGGCGGCTGGGAAGGTACCCGCGCATTCCGCATCGTTGAGAAAACGCCGCGCAGCGCGTTAATCACCAGCTTCGAGTTTGAGCCGGTGGACGGTAAACCGGTGGCCGATTACCAGCCAGGGCAGTATCTGGGCGTGTGGCTGAAGCCTGAAGGTTTCCCGCATCAGGAGATCCGCCAGTATTCTCTTACCCGCAAGCCAAACGGTAAAGGCTACCGCATTGCGGTGAAGCGTGAGGACGGCGGTCAGGTTTCCAGCTGGCTGCACAACGAAGCGAACGTGGGCGACGTGGTCCATCTGGCCGCGCCAGCGGGCGACTTCTTTATGGCCGTTGAAGCCCATACGCCGGTCACGCTGATCTCTGCGGGCGTCGGCCAGACGCCGATGCTGGCCATGCTTGATACGCTGGCAAAATCACACCACGGTGCACAGGTTAACTGGTTCCATGCCGCCGAAAACGGCGACGTGCACGCCTTTGCGGATGAGGTGAAAACGCTCGGGGCCTCCCTGCCGCGTTTCACCGCGCATACCTGGTATCGCCTGCCGACGGATGCAGACCGCGCAGCTGCCCGCTTTGACAGCGAAGGTCTGATGAATTTAAGCCAGATGGAAGGGGCGTTTAGCGCGCCGGACATGCAGTTCTACGTCTGCGGGCCGGTGGCGTTTATGCAGTATGCCGCGCAGCAGCTGGTGGGGCTGGGCGTGAACAAAGACAGCATTCATTACGAGTGCTTCGGCCCGCATAAGGTGCTGTAATCGCCCGGCGGCGCTTCGCTTGCGCGGGCCTACGAAGAGTTTTGTAGGCCGGGTAAGCGCAGCGCCACCCGGCAAGAACGTTAAATCGCGGCGTCGTCTTCTTCGCCGGTACGGATACGGATCACGCGCGCCACGTCAAAGACGAAGATTTTACCATCGCCAATCTTGCCGGTCTGCGCCGTGCGGATAATGGTGTCCACACAGGTATCGACGATATCGTCGCTGACCACGATTTCAATTTTCACTTTCGGCAGAAAGTCGACCATGTACTCTGCGCCACGGTAAAGCTCGGTGTGACCTTTCTGACGACCAAAACCTTTCACTTCCGTCACGGTCATCCCGGTGATGCCGACTTCCGCCAGCGCTTCACGCACATCATCCAGTTTGAAAGGTTTAATAATCGCATCAATCTTTTTCATGGTAGGTCCTTAAACTCTTGCCTGTAAGCTGCCTCGTAATCGATTGCTCACAGTACCATATTCAGGCAAATTTTGCGGTACTACTCTTTAAAATCGTTTGCTTCGAGCTCGTGGCGCGAGAGCAGCTTGTAAAACTCGGTGCGGTTGCGCCCGGCCATCCGCGCCGCGTGGGTCACGTTGCCTTTGGTGATCTGCAATAGCTTGCGCAGATAGTTCAGCTCGAACTGGTTACGCGCTTCGGCAAACGTCGGCAAGGCCGTGTTTTCCCCTTCCAGCGCCTGCTCCACCAGCGCGTCGCTGATGACCGGTGAGGAGGTCAGCGCCACGCACTGCTCAATCACGTTGACCAGCTGACGGACGTTACCCGGCCAGCTTGCGGCCATCAGCCGCTTCATCGCATCGGTGGAAAACGCGCGCACGAACGGTTTATGGCGATCGGCCGCCTGGCGCAAAAGATGGTTCGCCAGCAGCGGGATGTCTTCCGCACGTTCGGCCAGCGCCGGGATCTTCAGGTTGACCACGTTCAGGCGGTAGTAGAGATCTTCGCGGAACTCGTTGCGGGCCATCACTTTTGGCAGATCGCGGTGGGTAGCGGAGATAATTCGCACGTTAATATCGATATCGCGGTTGCTGCCCAGCGGGCGCACTTTGCGCTCCTGCAGCACGCGCAGCAGCTTGACCTGCAGCGGCGCGGGCATGTCGCCAATCTCGTCCAGGAACAGCGTGCCGCCTTCCGCCGCCTGGAACAACCCTTCACGGCTGCTTACCGCACCGGTGAATGCGCCGCGGGCATGACCAAACAGTTCGGATTCAAGCAGCTGCTCCGGGAGCGCGCCGCAGTTAATCGCAATAAAGGCGTTCTTGCTGCGCGGGCTGGCGTTATGAATTGCCTGCGCGAGGATCTCTTTCCCGGTTCCGCTCTGGCCGTTGATGAGCACGCTGACGTCCGACTGCGCCACCATCCTCGCCTGTTCCAGCAGACGCAGCATCACGGGGCTGCGCGTGACGATAGATTCCCGCCAGGCTTCATCCCCCGCCGGAGCGGCATGTTCCAGCGCGCTGTCGATAGCCTTATACAGTGCATCTTTGTCCACCGGCTTGGTCAGGAAGCTGAACACCCCCTGCTGCGTCGCGGCAACCGCATCCGGGATCGACCCGTGCGCGGTCAGGATAATCACGGGCATACCCGGCTGCTGCTTCTGGATCTCCGCGAACAGCTGCAGGCCGTCCATTTCATCCATCCGCAGGTCGCTTATCACCAGATCGATTTTCTCGCGGCTGAGAATTTTCAGCCCCTCCAGCCCGCTTTCCGCGGTCACGACGCTATAGCCCTCACTCACCAGACGCATCCCCAGCAGCTTTAACAGCCCGGGATCGTCATCCACCAGTAAGAGATGGGCTGGTTTACGGCTCGTCATGCTTCACATCCTCTTGTTTCGGCGTATCGCTGTCCGGCGCAGCGGATGAACTCCCCGGCTGATATTTACGCGACGAGAGCTGTCTTTCGATATCGGTCAGGTTCTCCAGCTTGCGCGTCGTGGTATCCAGCTGGGTACGTAAATGTTGCTGCTGTTGACGCAGCGTATCCAGCTCGCTGTCGGTTGACTGTTGCAGCTTGCTGTAGCGGGAGCGCTCTTCAGAAAGCTGAAGCTGTAGCGTCTGCCCCTCGCGCCAGAGCTGGTATACCGGGCGGATCTGTACCGGAAGATTGACGACAAAGGTGTCCAGCCGGGTCACGTTGGCGCGGCGTTCGACGGGGGTGATTTTCGCATCTGCGAGTAAAATCCCACGCTTGAAGGCGTCCTGCCAGGTGTCATCATCCAGCATCGCCGCTTTCGCGCGGGCGTCGACCGGCGCCAGACGCTGGGCGCAATCTATCCCGCGCAGCCAGAACAGCGGGTTAGTTTCGACGTCATGGCCTGAGAGGTTCCAGATGTCGTCACAGCGGGTTGAGAGGAAATCAGCCAGCTGGTTATCGGGCCATTTATCTTCTTGTTTATCGCTAATCGCACTTTGTGGCACATGGGAAACACACCCTGCCAGAAATAAACAGGGCAGGCTCAGGCGAAGCGTGCTGCGGGAAAACACCGCGCGTACGGCGCGGGAAAAGACGTGTGACATACTCACCAGACATAGATTCATTTTATTGATTTTTCCGGCTCAGGGGCAGTTCAATACGGAAGCAAACATCCGAACGTTCGTCCGTGGCGATGTTAAGCTCACCCTGCATGCGTCGTATGCAGTCCCGGGCGATGCTTAAGCCCAGACCACTGCCTTTCACCGCACCTTTCCGCTGATGACTCCCCTGGAAAAAGGGCTCGAAGATCATGGTTTTTTCGTCATCGGGGATCGGGGTGCCGGTGTTAGCGACGTCTATAAACACCCGGGAACCCTTCGTATAGCTTCGGATATAAATGTTACCGGATTCAGTACCATAGTGCACCGCATTGGAATAAAGATTATCCAGCACGCTCATTAACAGCATGGGTTCAGCGAGACAGGTCGGCGCATTCAGCTCTACACCGGTATGCATCATTTTAGCTCTTGCTGGCAGGCTATGGGCGGAGATCACCATATCCACCAGCGGTTCAATGTCGACGTTTTCCAGTACGACCGCTCCGTCAGCCAGCTTGCGGTTGTAATCCAGCAGCTGCTCAATCAGCTTCTGCAGATTGCGGCTGCTGTTATCCAGGATCTCGACAATTTCTTTCTGTTCGGGCGTAAGCGGCCCAGCCACTTCGTCCGCCAGCAGCTCCGTCCCTTCGCGCATGCTGGCCAGCGGCGTTTTAAGCTCATGGGAGATATGGCGCAGGAACTGATGACGCTGTGATTCAAGCCACGCCAGGCGCTCGGACAGCCAGATGATACGCTGACCGACGGAACGCAACTCGCGGGGACCTTTAAAAGCGACCGTATCCCCGAGCGATTTCCCCTCCCCCAGGCGATTGATCATCCGCTGGATACCCTTCACCGGGCCGATGATCATGCGGGTAAAGAGCAGCACCAGCCCGAGGCTCACGAGGAACAGCACCAGCGCCTGCCAGCCGAAGAACTGGCCGCGCTCGGCAATCTCCTGCTGAAGCTGCTGGCCGCGAGAGAAAATTACCGTGCGGGTTGACTGCACCATCTCGGTATTGGCGTTGGCGAAGGCTTCCAGGCGCGCGGCGGCGGCAGCATCGGGTCCACTGTTGTGGCACTGCAGCTGCGCAAGATCGTTCAGATCCTGACGTAACGCCTGATACAGCTTGTCGTCAGGCAATACGCCGGCGTGGGCGTCCAGCATTTCGCTGTAGCGCTTGCGCTGACTCTGGTACACCTTTTCCAGCGTGCGATCGTCAAGCACGCAGTACTGACGATAGCTACGCTCCATCTCAAGCGCGGCGTTGGTCATGGCTTCACTGCGTCTTGCGTCAATAAGCGTCGTGCGGTTCGTCAGTGCCGCCTGGGCGCTCAACGCGTTCAGGCTTTGCCAGGCCTGCCAGGCAAGGATCAGCAACGGCAGCAGGATCAGCAGGAAGGCCATCATCACGAGCTGTCGCAGGGAACGGGGAAAAACGGGCCAGCGTTTCAACGCATTACTCTCTTAATGGGGATATACGCAGAGCGTAACTGAGTCTGCCCTTCAGATACAACAAAGCCGGGTAAAAACCCGGCTTTGTCATGGAATGAGGCGGTGCCTAACTCGACGTTTCGCCCTGGCCTGATAAAGCATCGCTATGATCAGTAGTTGGACGGCAGGCACCTTTTTGTGCGTCATTCGAAGTTTATGTAGCACGTCCCGAAGGGGCTGACATAAGAAGGTGAATGAGCCACTGGTTAATATTATGCAACACCCATGCCAAAATGCAAAACAAAATATTAACACATTGAAATATATGATTTTTAGTCGCTTAACCCGTTCATTATCGGTTGAATGATTTCCAGGCTAAGTGTCGCTGTTCAGCAACACCTTAACGGGAACCTTTTCTACAGTATATAAATCAATAGGTTAAATGTCTCCTTTTGGAGACACCCAAACCAGAGGGTTGTCGCGATTTTGCGACAGAGACAAAAAAGCCCGGTGGCGCTCGCGCCTACCGGGCCTACAGTCAGGATGCTGAAACTTAACCCAGCTGTTTACGGGCGTTGCGGAAGATGCGCATCCACGGGCTGTCCTCGCCCCAGTTTTCCGGGTGCCAGGAGTTGCTCACGGTACGGAACACACGTTCCGGATGCGGCATCATGATGGTTGCACGACCGCTTTCGCTGGTTACCGCGGTAATACCGTTCACCGAACCGTTCGGGTTAGCCGGATAGGTTTCTGTCACCTTGCCGAAGTTATCGACAAAGCGCAGCGCCACCAGACCTTTGCTCTCCAGCTGAGCCAGATGCGCAGCATCACGCACCTCTACCTGACCTTCACCGTGGGAAACGGCGATTGGCATCTGTGAACCGACCATACCCTGCAGCAGCAGAGACGGGCTCTGGGTCACTTCCACCAGGCTGAAGCGCGCTTCGAAGCGGTCAGACTGGTTACGCACAAAGCGCGGCCAGGCTTCGCTGCCGGGGATCAGCTCGCGCAGGTTAGACATCATCTGGCAGCCGTTACACACGCCCAGCGCCAGCGTCTGCGGACGGTGGAAGAAGGTTTCGAACTCGTCGCGTACGCGGCTGTTGAACAGAATGGACTTCGCCCAGCCCTCGCCCGCGCCCAGCACGTCGCCGTAGGAGAAGCCGCCGCACGCCACCAGCGCCTGGAAATCTTCCAGACCGGTACGTCCGGCCAGCAGATCGCTCATGTGGACGTCGATAGCGTCAAAGCCCGCGCGGTGGAAGGCAGCCGCCATCTCAACGTGGGAGTTAACGCCCTGCTCGCGCAGCACGGCCACTTTCGGACGCGCACCGGTCGCAATGTACGGCGCAGCGATGTCTTCGTTGATGTCGAAGGAGAGCTTCACGTTCAGGCCAGGATCCTGGTCATTGGCCTTCGCGTTGTGCTCCTGATCGGCACATTCCGGGTTATCACGCAGGCGCTGCATCTGCCAGGTGGTTTCCGCCCACCACATGCGCAGCGTGGTGCGGCTTTCGCTGAACACGGCGTGACCGTCAGCTTCAATGACGAAGCGGTCGCCCTGAACGGCTTTACCCAGATAGTGCACGCAGTCAGCCAGGCCATGCTGCGCCAGAATCGCTTCAACCGCATCGCGATCCGCCGCACGCACCTGAATCACGGCGCCCAGCTCTTCGTTAAACAGCGCAGCCAGACGGTCTTCGCCAAGCGTCGCAATGTTCGCTTCCACGCCGCAGTGGCCGGTGAAGGCCATCTCTGCCAGGGTCACCAGCAGGCCGCCGTCGGAACGGTCGTGGTAGGCCAGCAGCTTACGCTGCGCCACCAGCGCCTGAATCGCGTCGTAGAAGCCTTTCAGCTGCGCCACGTCGCGCACGTCGGCTGGCTTATCGCCGAGCTGACGGTAAACCTGCGCCAGCGCGGTGGCGCCCAGCGCGTTGTGGCCTTTACCCAGGTCAATCAGCAGCAGGGCGTTATCTTCGGTCACCAGCTGCGGCGTAACGGTGTGACGCACGTCTTCCACGCGGGCAAACGCGGTGATCACCAGCGACAGCGGAGAGGTCATCTCGCGCTGCTCGTTGCCTTCCTGCCAGCGGGTTTTCATCGACATGGAGTCTTTGCCCACCGGAATGGTCAGGCCGAGGGCAGGACACAGCTCCTCACCCACCGCCTTCACGGCTTCATACAGGCCCGCGTCTTCGCCTGGGTGACCGGCAGCGGCCATCCAGTTTGCGGAGAGCTTAATACGTTTGATATCGCCAATCTGCGTCGCGGCGATGTTGGTCAGCGCTTCACCGACGGCCAGACGGGCAGAGGCCGCGAAGTCCAGCAGCGCGACCGGGGTGCGTTCACCCAGCGCCATCGCTTCGCCGTAGTAGCTGTCGAGGCTCGCGGTGGTCACGGCGCAGTTCGCCACCGGGATCTGCCACGGGCCGACCATCTGGTCACGGGATACCATACCGGTCACGGTACGGTCGCCGATGGTCACCAGGAAGGTTTTCTCCGCCACAGCTGGCAGGTGCAGCACGCGATTAACGGCTTCAGCTACGGTAATGCCCTGGCGATCCAGCGCTTTGCCCGCCGCTTTACGGGTCTGCACGTCGCGGGTCATCTTCGGCGTTTTACCGAGCAGGACGTCGAGCGGCAGATCGATCGGCTGGTTGTCGAAATGGGTGTCGCTCAGAGTCAGGTGCTGCTCTTCGGTCGCTTCACCGATGACGGCATACGGCGCGCGCTCGCGGCGGCACAGCTCGTCAAACAGCGGCAGCTGATCCGCCGCAACGGCCAGCACGTAGCGCTCCTGGGATTCGTTACACCAGATTTCCAGCGGGCTCATGCCAGGCTCATCGCTCAGGATGTCGCGCAGGTTGAAACGGCCACCGCGGCCGCCGTCGCTCACCAGCTCCGGCATGGCGTTGGACAGACCGCCCGCGCCGACATCATGGATGAAGAGGATCGGGTTAGCATCGCCCAGCTGCCAGCAGCGGTCGATCACTTCCTGACAGCGACGCTCCATCTCCGGGTTGTCACGCTGCACGGACGCGAAGTCGAGATCCGCATCAGACTGGCCGGAGGCCATAGACGAGGCCGCACCGCCGCCCAGACCGATGTTCATTGCCGGGCCGCCGAGCACGATCAGCTTCGCGCCGACGACGATCTCGCCTTTCTGCACGTGATCGGCACGGATGTTGCCGATCCCGCCCGCCAGCATGATCGGTTTGTGGTAGCCGCGCAGCTCTTCGCCGTTGTGGCTGTCCACTTTCTCTTCATAGGTACGGAAGTAACCGTTCAGCGCCGGACGACCAAATTCGTTGTTAAACGCCGCGCCGCCCAGCGGGCCTTCGGTCATGATATCCAGCGCGGTCACGATGCGCTCCGGCTTGCCGAAATCTTCTTCCCACGGCTGTTCAAAGCCCGGGATACGCAAGTTGGAGACGGAGAAACCGACCAGACCCGCTTTTGGTTTTGCACCACGACCGGTCGCCCCTTCGTCACGGATTTCACCGCCGGAGCCGGTCGCCGCACCCGGCCACGGGGAGATCGCGGTCGGGTGGTTGTGGGTTTCAACCTTCATCAGGATATGCGCGGGCTCCTGATGGAAGTCATAGCGCCCTGCTTCGCGATCGGCGAAGAAGCGGCCCACCTCAGAACCTTCCATCACCGCGGCGTTGTCTTTATAGGCAGACAGCACGTGGTCAGGGGTTTGCTCCATGGTATTTTTGATCATTTTGAACAGCGACTTTGGCTGCTGTTCGCCGTCAATAATCCAGTCGGCATTGAAAATCTTGTGGCGGCAGTGCTCCGAGTTCGCCTGCGCGAACATGTAGAGTTCAATGTCGTTCGGGTTACGGTTGAGCTTAACGAACGCATCCTGCAGGTAGTCGATTTCGTCTTCTGCCAGCGCCAGGCCAAGACGCAGGTTGGCGTCAATCAGCGCCTGACGGCCCTGCCCCAGCAGGTCCACGCTCTGTACCGGCGCAGGCTGATGGTGGGAGAAAAGCTTCTGCGCGTCATCAAGAGAGGCAAATACGCTCTCCATCATGCGGTCGTGCAGTTCAGCCGCAACCGCCTCCCACTGCGCGTCGCTCAGGGTAGAGGCTTCCACGTAGTACGCTACGCCGCGCTCCAGACGGTTAATCTGGCTCAGGCCACAGTTGTGGGCGATGTCGGTGGCTTTGGAAGACCAGGGGGAGATGGTGCCCGGACGCGGCGTCGCAAGGATCAGTTTGCCGGTTGGCGTATGGCTGCTGAGGCTTGGGCCATACTTGAGCAGGCGTTCCAGCTGTACGCGCTCCTCTGCATTCAGGGGGGCATTCAGGTCAGCAAAATGGACATACTCAGCGTAAATATTGCTTACCGGAAGGTCGGCCGCCTGAAAACGTGCCAGCAGTTTGGTAATACGGAAGGCAGACAGTGCAGGCGAACCACGCAGAATTTCCATCATAAGTCTCTCGTCTTCGAAGCGCCGGGGCGCTTACAGTGTGCGCAAGGGGGGAAAACGGGCGTCATTATAGAGAATCCTGAGCGCCGACGAAACCGTTTGCGTCGAAATAAAATTGGCAAAGAGATTTAACAATAGATGTGACCTGTCTCTCTAATTGGTTGCCAAGTGGCGCAAGTTTACGCAAAATGCCGCTCATTCAATGGCAAACCTTATTGTTAACATGGCTACAGCAGACTGAGGCAACCGGCGTCGCAGAGAATTAACTAATTGAAAAAATTAAAGATTAATTATCTGCTCATCGGCATTGTAACGTTGCTGTTGGCAGTGGCCCTCTGGCCTTCCATCCCCTGGATCGGCAAAGCCGAAAACCGTATCGCCGCCATTCAGGAGCGGGGGGAATTGCGCGTCAGTACCCTCAACTCTCCGCTGATTTACAGCGACATCAACGGCAAAATCATTGGGCTGGATTATGAACTGGCACAGCAGTTCGCCGATTATCTTGGCGTGAAGCTAAAAATCACCGTCCGCCAGAATATCAACCAGCTGTTTGACGACCTCGATAACGACGATGCCGATATGCTGGCCGCCGGGCTGGTGTATAACAGCGAGCGCAGCAAAAACTATCAGCCGGGCCCGACCTACTACTCCGTTTCGCAGCAGCTGGTTTATCGCGTCGGGAGCCTGCGCCCGCGCTCGCTGGCGTCGATTAACGATCGGCAGCTGACGATTGCCCCCGGTCACGTGGTAATTGACGATCTGCGCGAGCTCAAGGAGAAGAAATATCCGGACCTGAGCTGGACGGTGGATGCGAAACTCGGCACGACGGAGCTGCTGGACCAGGTAAAAGATCAGAAAGTCCCCTACACTATCGCCGATTCGGTCGCGATCAGCCTGTTCCAGCGGGTGCATCCTGAAATCGCCGTGGCGCTGGACGTCACCGACGAGCAGCCTGTGACCTGGTTTACTCAGCTCGATGACGATCAGACCCTCTCTGCCGCGATGCTCGATTTCTTCAACACCATGAATGAAGACGGTACGCTGGCGCGCCTGGAGGAGAAGTACCTCGGGCATGGTGATGACTTTGACTACGTTGACACCCGCAGCTTCCTGCGTGCGGTAGACAGCGTCCTGCCGGACCTGCAGCCGCTGTTCGAAAAATACGCCCAGGAAATTGACTGGAAACTGCTGGCGGCTATTTCTTATCAGGAATCCCACTGGGATACCCAGGCCACGTCTCCGACTGGTGTACGTGGTTTGATGATGTTAACCAAAAATACCGCGCTGAGCCTGGGCGTCAATGACCGTACCGATGCGGAACAGAGCATCAGCGGCGGCGCGCGCTACCTGCAGGATATGATGGCCAAAGTCCCGGAAACGGTGCCGGAAGAGGAGCGGATCTGGTTCGCGCTGGCGGCCTACAATATGGGCTATGCGCATATGCTGGATGCGCGAGCGCTGACGGCCAAAACGAAAGGCAACCCGGACAGCTGGTCAGACGTAAAGCAGCGCCTGCCGCTGCTTAGCCAGAAGCCATGGTATAACAAGCTGACGTACGGCTACGCGCGCGGGCATGAAGCCTACGCCTACGTGGAAAATATCCGTAAATATCAGATTAGCCTGGTCGGTTATCTGCTGGAGAAAGAGAAAGAGGCGACAGAGGCCAAACGGCTGGCCCAAAGCTACCCTGTCGTGGCGCCGGACGAGCTTAACCGTCCGTCGGCTTCAATTCTGCCTTTTGCTGCTTTTTCTGCTGACGGCGCATTCGAAAGAAATCGCTTAATAGCCCCGAACACTCTGGTGCAAGCACCCCGCCGATAGTCTTCACCTGGTGGTTCATCCCTGGGTGACCCAGCACGTCCATCAGCGAACCGGCCGCACCGGTTTTTTCATCCCGCGCACCGAAGACCAGAGTTCCGATCCGGCTGTGCACCATCGCCCCGGAGCACATTACGCAGGGCTCCAGCGTCACATACAGCGTGGTATCAAGCAGGCGATAGTTTTGCAGCACCAGACCGCCCTGACGAAGCGCCATGATTTCGGCGTGCGCCGTCGGATCGTGGCGGCCAATGGGGCGGTTCCACCCTTCACCAATCACCTGGTTATTGTGGACCAGCACGGCGCCCACGGGCACTTCGCCCTCGTCCCAGGCACGCTGAGCGAGCGTTAGCGCGTGGCGCATCCAGTATTCATGTGAGAATTCAGGGTTGGACAACGGTTGATACTCCAGTCGAAAAGCGGGCGGCATTATACACACCCCTTATGGATAAGACTATTCGAGTTGCTGAAGTTCACCTGATGGCGTGACGCGCCAGCGGTGCTGGCAAAAATAGAGCAGCGGGTTGTCCTGCTTGCTGTCGCTGTAGCCGCTGTACAGGCGCAGTGGCGTGCCGATACGTTTTTCCAGCTGGACCACTTTTTCATGCCCCAGGCAGCGCATCGTCAGCACCCAACCGCCGTAGCCGCGGGCAATTTGCGTGGCGATAAGATTCACGCGCGGTAGCCAGGGGGTATCAAAGTAGACCTGCTCCACCAGCGTCTGCGGGGAGCCGGTAATCAGCCAGATGTCGGCATCGTTCGCGTCGAGATAGCCGGTCAGGCGCGCCTGCACCACCGGGAACGCGGCAACGTGGCCGCGGAACCACTGCGCAAAATCCTGCTCGAGCTGTTTGAGGCGCGCTTCGCTGTGCCCAAACGTACATCCCCACAGCAGCAGGCTCATTGGCCATCGCGCCGCACGGCCCTTCACCAGCAGCGCGATCCCAATAACCGGTAAGAGCGGTAGCACGAGCAGCGCATTCAGAGGCTGACGCCGCAGCAGGTAACGCATAAACGTACCAAACATATCCTGCTGATGCAGCGTGCCATCCAGGTCGAAAAAGACAACGCGACGCCCGTGATTTGCCAAACCTTACTCCTCTGGGTCGTTGAAACCTAACAGCCAGGTAAACAGGAACCCGGCGATCACCGCTACTAAATAGCCTAACAGATAGAGCACCACTTTTCCGGTCACGATGGTTAATGCCAGCGGTAACCCCGAGAGACCAAAGGTGATGACGGTGGCAACTTTCCAGTAGCTAATCAGCGCCCCGCCTACCGCGCCGCCCAGACAGGCCGCGAGGAACGGTTTACCCAGCGGCAGCGTAACGCCGAAAATCAGCGGCTCGCCAATGCCGAGCAGTCCGACCGGGAGTGCGCCTTTAATCATTTTTTTCAGACGCGCGTTGCGGGTTTTCATCAGTACCGCAATTGCCGCACCGACCTGCCCTACACCCGCCATCGACAAGATAGGCAGCAGCGCGTTATAGCCGTGCGCCTGCACCAGCTCGACGTGGATCGGTACCAGCCCCTGATGCAGGCCGGTCAGCACCAGCGGCAGGAAAGTACCCGACAGCACCGCGCCCACTAACAGGCCGCCGCGGTCAATCGCCAGAGAGGCACCGTGGGCGATGGCCTCAGAGATCCACCCGCCTAACGGCTGGAGGGCGACAATCGCTACGCTACCGGTAATCAGCGTGGTCAGCAGCGGGTTGAGAATCAGCTCGATGGAGCCTGGCAAAACCGCGCGCAGCCTTTTCTCGATCCAGCACATCAGGATGACCACCAGCAGCACCGCGATCACCCCGCCGCGGCCCGGCTGAAGCGCCTCACCAAACAGCGTAATTTGCGCCAGCTGCGGGCTGGACAAGATGCCCGCCATCACCCCGCCCATCGCCAGCGATCCGCCAAACACCTTCGCGGTATTCACCCCGACCAGAATGTTCATGATGGCGAACACCGCGCTGCCGAAGATCCCGAGA
The DNA here is from genome assembly GCF_001729805.1 of Enterobacter roggenkampii. NCBI lineage: Bacteria > Pseudomonadati > Pseudomonadota > Gammaproteobacteria > Enterobacterales > Enterobacteriaceae > Enterobacter > Enterobacter roggenkampii. The sequence continues at coordinate 3,534,635 of NZ_CP017184.1, forward strand.
ATTCCCAGCAGGTTCGGATACTGCGTGGCGAAATCCCCCACAATATCCGGGCGCTTGAGGATATTGATGATCCCGGTGATCAGGCCTGAGGCAATAAACGCCGGGATCAGCGGAATAAAGACGTTTGCCAGCTGTCGCAGCGCATCGCTCATGGGGGCTTTGTATTTCGCCTTTGCCTGGGCTTTGGTGCGCTCAGCATCGTCAATCGATACGCTCGCACTCACGCCCATCAGCGCGCGCATGGCATCGACAACCTGCGCCGCTTTCCCTGGGCCGACGATCAGCTGGTGCTGCTGCCCCTGCTTCACGTAGCCGCTGACGCCGGAAAGCTGCTTCAGACGCGGCACGTCAAGCTGGTCGTCGTCATGCACCTCGACGCGCACGCGCGTCATGCAGTTTTCGAGACGCTGAATATTTTGTTCCCCACCAATCCCCTGCAGGATGCCGCTGGCGAGCGCTGCTGTTTTGTCCATACACGCCTCTGTTAGTGTTCTAATGCCGCCCGTAAGAAACCGTTATGCGCATCGAGTTTGGCTCTTGCGGCCGCCGCATCCAGCCCGCTTAAGATCATCAAAATGGCCGGTTTAACATCGTGATCGGTCTGTTTGAGTACCGCTTCCGCCTCTTCGCGGCCAGCGCCCGTCGCCTCCATCACCATGCGGCAGGCTCTGTCCACCAGCTTGACGTTGGTGGCCTGCATATCCACCATCAGGTTCTGATACACCTTGCCGAACTTCACCATCGCGCCGGTGGAGATCATATTGAGCACCAGCTTTTGCGCGGTCCCGGATTTCAGGCGCGTGGAGCCGGTGAGCGCTTCCGGCCCGACAACTGGCGAGATAGCAATAGCGGCCACCTGCGCAATCGGTGAGCCAGGGTTGCAGGAGATGGCGACCGTCGTGCAGCCGGTCTGGTTGGCGTATTCCAGCCCGCCAATCACGTACGGCGTACGCCCGGATGCCGCCAGCCCGACCACCAGATCCTTCGCGGTCAGATTAAGATCCTTCAGGTCATCCTCGCCCAGCTGTTTGTTGTCTTCCGCCCCTTCAACGGCTTTCAGCAGCGCACCGGGGCCACCGGCGATCAGCCCAACTACCAGTCCATGCGGGACCCCAAAGGTTGGCGGACATTCTGACGCGTCCAGGACCCCTAAACGCCCGCTGGTCCCCGCCCCCATGTAAATAATGCGTCCACCGGCCTTGAGGGCGTCCGCAGCCGCATCGACCGCTTTCGCCACCTCGGGTAATGTCTCTTTCACTGCCTGCGCGACCAGCGTATCCTGTTGATTAAAGCGGTTAACCAGCTCCAGGGTGGAGAGCGCATCCAGATCCATGGTTTGCGGGTTACGTGTTTCAGAAACAAGTGAGCCAAGATTCATTTTTGTACCTCAAGAATTTTTAATTCATATTAATCACACTATAATGGAATATAAAATTCATTCAGGCGAGCAAAATCCGTATTTGCGCAGATAATCACATTTTCGCCAGGAGACCGTATGAACTGTTTAATTCGCATTCGCCAGCGCTACGCAGGCTTTGCCCAAAGCGACAAGAAGCTGGCGGATTTTCTGCTTTCTCAACCCGACCACGCGCGCCATCTCAGCTCGCAGCAGCTGGCGAGTGAAGCCGGGGTGAGCCAGTCCAGCGTGGTGAAATTTGCGCAGAAGATTGGCTTTAAGGGATTCCCCGCCCTCAAGCTGGCGATCAGTGAAGCGCTGGTCAGTAACCCTAACCCGCAGTCCATGCCGGTGCATAATCAGATCCGCGGAGACGATCCGATGCGGCTGGTCGGCGAAAAGCTGATCAAAGAGAACGTGGCGGCCATGCATGCGACGCTCGATGTGAATACGGAAGAGAAGCTGCTGGAGAGCGTGGCGATGCTGCGCGGCGCGCGGCGGATCGTTCTGACCGGCATCGGCGCGTCCGGACTTGTGGCGCGTAACTTTGGCTGGAAGCTGACAAAAATTGGCCTTAACGCCATCGTCGAGCAGGATATGCACGCCCTGCTGGCGACCGTACAGGCGATGGATCCTGACGATCTGCTGCTGGCGATCTCCTATTCCGGCGAGCGCCGCGAGATCAACATGGCCACCGACGAAGTCCTGCGCGTCGGCGGTAAAATTCTGGCGATCACCGGTTTTACGCCGAATGCCCTACAGCAGCGGGCCACGCGCTGTTTATATACCATTGCCGAGGAACAGGCCACGCGCAGCGCGGCTATCTCGTCCACCAGCGCACAAATGATGCTGACGGACCTGCTGTTTATGGCACTGGTGCAGCAGGATCTGGAGCGTGCGCCCGAGCGCATTCGCCACAGCGAAGAACTGGTAAAGAAACTGGTTTGACGCGTATAATGCCCGCCCAGTTTGTGTTGTTTCTGAGAATTTCCTGATGGCGCTGTTAATTACCAAAAAATGCATTAATTGCGATATGTGCGAGCCCGAATGCCCGAACCAGGCCATTTCGATGGGCGACAGCATTTATGAGATTAACAGCGACCGCTGCACCGAATGCATCGGCCACTATGAGACACCGACCTGTCAGAAAGTGTGCCCGATCCCCAATACCATCCTGAAGGATCCGGCACACGTCGAGAGCGAAGAGCAGCTGTGGGATAAGTTTGTCCTGATGCACCACGCGGACAAACTTTAACTTTCGATGATCACCGTAGCGCTGGCATAGTGACGCTCATCCGCGATCGTCACGTGCATGTGATTCACGCCCAGCTTCTCGGCCAGCTTTTGCGCCTCGCCCCATAAGCGCAGGCTTGGCTTACCCAGCTCATCGTTAAACACTTCAAACTGGTTGAACGCCAGACCGTTACGAATGCCGGTCCCGAAGGCTTTGGCGGCCGCCTCTTTTACCGCAAAACGCTTCGCCAGAAAACGCACCGGCTGCTGATGCGCTTCCCAGATGGCCCATTCGTTATCGCTCAGCACGCGCCTTGCGAGGCGATCGCCGCTGCGGGCGATCACCGCTTCAATGCGGGCTATTTCAACGATATCGGTGCCTAAGCCCAGAATGGCCATTACTGACGCGCTTCCAGCATCAGGCGTTTCATTTCTGCGACCGCCTCTTTCAGGCCGCTCATCACCGCGCGCCCAACGATCGCGTGACCGATGTTCAGCTCGTGCATTTCCGGGATGGCGGCAATCGCCTTCACGTTATGGTAGGTCAGGCCGTGACCGGCATTGACCTTCAGACCCAGGCTCGCCGCGTAGGTGGCCGCTTTAGCAATACGCTCCAGCTCTTTCGCCTGCTCGGCATCGTTTTTGGCATCGGCATAGCAGCCGGTGTGAATTTCGATATACGGCGCGCCCACGTCGGCTGCCGCTTTAATCTGGGTGAAGTCGGCGTCAATAAACAGCGAAACCAGGATACCGGCATCAGCCAGGCGCTTGCAGGCATCGCGCATTTTGTCGAGCTGGCCGGCCACGTCCAGACCGCCTTCGGTCGTGACTTCCTGGCGTTTTTCCGGCACCAGGCAGCAGAAGTGCGGCTGGGTCTCGCAGGCAATGGCGAGCATCTCTTCGGTGACCGCCATCTCCAGATTCATACGGGTGTCCAGCGTCTGGCGCAGAATGCGAACGTCGCGGTCAGTGATGTGGCGACGGTCTTCACGCAGGTGAACGGTAATGCCGTCGGCGCCAGCCTGTTCAGCGATAAACGCCGCCTGAACCGGATCGGGATACGCCGTGCCGCGCGCATTACGCAGCGTGGCGATATGATCGATGTTGACGCCTAACAGTAATTCAGCCATGACAATCCTCGGTTTTCTTTTCGATTCTGTGGTCTAACGTTTCGGCACAAACTGCCTGAATAATTCGCGGCTCTTTAAGGGCTTGCCGCCAAGATACGGCTTGAGGGCAATCCGGGTAAAGCGTTTTGCTGCGCGCAGGGTATCCTGATCGGGAAACTCTCGCTCATAAAGCGCCCGGAGCTGACGCCCGGTAAAGGTGCTGTTGTCGATCACGACGCTGGCAATGAAGCCTTTTTCTTCGCGGTAGCGGTAGGTCATGGTGTCTTCCACTTCGTCACCGCTGCCCGCACAGTGCAGAAAATCGACCCCGTACCCAAGATGGCCCAGCAGCGCCAGTTCAAAACGCCGCAGCGCAGGCTCGGGCGTGCCGGTTGCGCCAGCCAGCGCCTGGATACAGTGCAGATAATCAAAGAAAAGTTCAGAGAAGCGCGTCTCATGTTCAAGAACGCGTGAGATGAGTTCATTGACATACAGGCCGCTGTAGAGCGTGATGCCCGAGAGAGGAAGCGCCAGGGAGACGGCTTCGGCGCTGCGCAGGGTTTTAACTTCCCCTCGTCCACCAAAGCGGACCAGCAGTGGCGTGAAAGGCTGTAGGGCACCTTTCAGATTAGAACGTTTGGAACGTGCGCCTTTTGCAACAAGGCGCACGCGGCCAGACTCTTCCGTGAAGACGTCCAGCATCAGGCTGGTTTCGCTCCAGGGACGACTATGCAGGACAAAGGCGCGCTGCCATCCATCCATATGCTCGTCGTCTTGTGTTACTGGTCTTCGCCGTAACCGAGGCTGCGCAGAGCACGCTCATCATCGGCCCAGCCAGATTTCACTTTCACCCACAGTTCAAGGTGAACCGGCGCTTCGAACATCTCCTGCATGTCCTTACGGGCTTCGATGCCGATGGTTTTGATCTTGGCGCCTTTATTGCCGATCACCATCTTCTTCTGCCCTTCACGCTCAACGAGGATCAGGCCGTTGATGTCGTAGCCGCCACGCTCGTTGCTCTGGAAACGCTCGATCTCCACCGTCACAGAGTACGGCAGTTCAGCGCCCAGGAAACGCATCAGCTTTTCACGGATGATTTCAGACGCCATAAAGCGCTGAGAGCGATCGGTGATGTACTCTTCCGGGAAGTGATGAATCGCTTCCGGCAGATGTTTGCGCACGATGCCCGCGATAGTATCCACGTTCAGACCCGTCTCCGCAGACAGCGGAACGATGTCGAGGAAGTTCATCTGGCTACCGAGCCACTGCAGATGCGGCAGCAGATCGGCCTTTTCCTGCACGTTGTCCACTTTGTTAACGGCGAGGATGACCGGCGTTTTGCCGTCGCGCAGCTTGTTCAGCACCATCTCGTCGTCCGGTGTCCAGCGGGTGCCTTCCACAACGAAAATCACCAGCTCCACGTCGCCAATTGAGCTGCTCGCCGCCTTGTTCATCAGACGGTTGATGGCACGCTTCTCTTCCATGTGCAGGCCCGGGGTATCGACGTAGATCGCCTGATACGCGCCTTCAGTATGGATACCGACGATGCGGTGACGCGTGGTCTGTGCCTTACGCGAGGTGATAGAAATCTTCTGCCCAAGCAGATTATTCAACAGGGTGGATTTGCCGACGTTCGGACGTCCGACGATGGCAATAAATCCGCAATAGGTCTTTTCTTCGCTCATTCCAGCTCCAGCATTTTTAACGCCTGTTCGGCGGCAGCCTGTTCAGCCTTACGACGGCTTGAACCTGTGCCCACCACCGGTTCACTCAGGCCACTGACCTGGCAATGGATGGTAAATTCCTGATCGTGCGCTTCGCCACGAACCTGCACCACCAGATAAGATGGCAGCGGCAGATGACGGCCCTGCAAATATTCCTGCAGACGCGTTTTGGGATCTTTTTGTTTATCGCCCGGGCTGATTTCGTCCAGACGGGTCTGATACCAGTTCAGGATCAGCTTTTCGACGGTCTGGATATCGCTGTCCAGGAACACACCACCAATTAATGCTTCGACCGTATCGGCAAGAATAGATTCACGACGGAAGCCGCCGCTTTTCAGTTCACCCGGCCCAAGACGCAGACATTCGCCCAGCTCAAATTCGCGCGCGATTTCCGCAAGGGTATTACCCCGAACCAGCGTGGCACGCATGCGGCTCATATCACCTTCATCCACGCGCGGGAAACGATGATAAAGCGCATTCGCAATCACGAAACTTAAAATAGAGTCGCCTAAAAACTCGAGACGCTCATTATGTTTGCTGCTGGCACTGCGGTGGGTTAATGCCTGTTGCAACAACTCCTGATGATGAAAAGTGTAGCCCAGCTTCCGTTGAAGCCGATTAATTACGATGGGGTTCATGCGATACCAATAAATGAATGCGTCAAAAATGCAGCACACGAAACCGACCTGAGAAAACCAACGCGGTTTCGTGTGCCGTGGCACCCTTGCAGGGCCAACCTTAAACTTCGGGGGAATATTCTATACACAACGACAGGGGATGTCGTTAGTTCGAAGAGATTTATCGGTGAAATAATTCATGTAGCCGCGTTAATTCGCGGCTACACGTTCATTTAGTGAGAATTAATGGATTCCGCCAATACGATTCAGGCGTACGCCGGTCGGCCATTCGCCTTCCTGCTTCTCAAAACTCATCCAGATTGCGGTCGCTTTACCGACCAGATTCGCTTCCGGCACAAAGCCCCAGTAACGGCTGTCCGCAGAATTATCGCGGTTGTCACCCATCATGAAGTAATGGCCTGGCGGTACAATCCAGCTTGCCAGCTGCTGGCCCGGCTGACGATAGTACATACCGACTTGATCCTGCGCGATTGGCACGGTGAGGATCCGGTGCGTCACGTCACCCAGCGTCTCTTTGCGCTCAACCAGACGAATACCGTTATCTTTGGTTTCGCCTTTCGGTACCTGGAAGAATCCGCTGCTCGCTTCGCCGCCGTTGTGACGGGCAAAGGTCTGCACAAAATCACTTGGCTCAACGTTCGAGTAAGTGATTGGCAGCGCGTTTTCACATGCAGTACCGGAGCTGCAGCCTGGCTGAACGGTGACTTCTTTCGAAACCGGATCGTAAGTCACTTTGTCACCCGGCAGACCTACCGCGCGCTTGATGTAGTCCAGGCGCGGATCTTCCGGATATTTGAACACCACGATGTCGCCACGTTTCGGATGACCGGTCTCGATCAGCGTTTTCTGGTAGATCGGATCTTTAATGCCGTAGGCAAACTTCTCTACCAGAATAAAATCACCAATCAGCAGCGTTGGCATCATTGAACCTGATGGGATCTGGAACGGTTCGTAAATAAACGAACGTACCACCAGCACAATCGCCAGCACCGGAAACACCGAGGCGCCCGTTTCCAGCCAGCCCGGTTTCGGACCGACTTTCTTCAGGGTTTTCGCGTCAATACCATCGCCAGTGGCTACCTGTGCGGCAGCCTGACGTTCACGACGTTTTGGGGCGAAGATAAACTTATCCAGACACCACAGCAGACCTGTCACCAGGGTAGCAATGACCAGGATCAGGGCAAACATGTTCGCCATGCCAACTCCTTAGGGTTATTTGCCGTCTTTACCAACATGAAGGATGGCAAGGAATGCTTCCTGCGGCAGCTCGACGTTACCGACCTGCTTCATACGCTTCTTACCTTCTTTCTGCTTCTGCAGCAGCTTTTTCTTACGGCTGACGTCACCGCCATAGCACTTCGCCAGAACGTTTTTACGCAGCTGTTTCACGGTAGAACGCGCGATAATGTGGTTGCCAATGGCCGCCTGAATCGCGATATCGAACTGCTGACGCGGGATCAGATCTTTCATCTTCTCAACCAGCTCGCGGCCACGGTATGGCGCATTGTCGTTGTGGGTGATCAGCGCCAGCGCATCCACACGCTCGCCGTTGATCAGCACGTCCACACGCACCATGTTGGAGGCCTGGAAGCGTTTGAAGTTGTAATCCAGTGACGCATAGCCACGGGAGGTGGACTTCAGACGGTCGAAGAAGTCGAGTACCACTTCCGCCATCGGGATTTCGTAGGTCAGTGCGACCTGGTTACCGTGGTAAACCATGTTGGTCTGCACGCCGCGCTTCTCAATACACAGCGTAATGACGTTACCGAGGAATTCCTGCGGCAGCAGCATGTGACATTCGGCAATAGGCTCACGCAGCTCGTGAATATTGTTCAGCGGCGGCAGCTTGGACGGGCTGTCGACGTAGATCACTTCTTTCGAGGTGGTTTCAACTTCATACACTACCGTCGGCGCGGTGGTGATGAGGTCCAGATCGTATTCACGCTCCAGACGTTCCTGAATGATCTCCATGTGCAGCAGGCCGAGGAAGCCGCAGCGGAAGCCGAAGCCCAGCGCCGTTGAGCTTTCTGGCTCGTAGAACAGGGAGGCATCGTTCAGGCTCAGCTTGCCAAGCGCATCACGGAAGTTTTCGTAGTCGTCAGAGCTGACCGGGAACAGGCCCGCGTAAACCTGCGGTTTCACCTTTTTAAAGCCTGGCAGCGCTTTTTCTGCCGGGTTACGCGCACCTGTCAGGGTATCGCCCACCGGCGCACCGAGGATGTCTTTGATGGCGCACACCAGCCAGCCTACCTCGCCGCATGTCAGCTCGGTACGGTCAACCTGTTTTGGCGTGAAGATACCCAGACGGTCGGCGTTATAGACCTGTCCGGTACTCATAACCTTGATTTTGTCGCCTTTGCGCATAGTGCCGTTTTTGATACGCACCAGGGAGACAACGCCCAGATAGTTATCGAACCAGGAGTCGATAATCAGCGCCTGCAGCGGGGCATCCGGATCGCCTTCCGGGGCCGGAATATCACGTACCAGACGTTCCAGAACGTCGGTCACGCCGACGCCGGTTTTCGCAGAGCAGCGCACGGCATCGGTCGCGTCAATACCGACAATATCTTCAATCTCTTCCGCGACACGCTCAGGATCGGCGGCTGGCAGGTCAATCTTGTTCAGAACCGGCACAACTTCGAGATCCATTTCCATCGCAGTGTAGCAGTTTGCCAGGGTCTGGGCTTCTACGCCCTGCCCGGCATCGACTACCAGCAGCGCGCCTTCACAGGCCGCGAGCGAGCGTGAAACCTCATAGGAGAAGTCAACGTGGCCTGGGGTGTCGATAAAGTTCAGCTGATAGGTTTCGCCATCAGCCGCCTTGTAATCCAGCGTGACGCTCTGCGCCTTGATGGTGATACCGCGTTCGCGTTCCAGGTCCATGGAGTCCAGAACCTGGGCTTCCATTTCACGATCAGACAGGCCACCGCAAATCTGGATAATACGGTCAGACAGCGTCGACTTACCGTGGTCAATGTGAGCAATGATCGAAAAGTTACGTATGTTCTTCATATAGTTAAATAATTATGCCTTACGAATTCCTGGAGGCCGCTGTTCTTAGCCTGACGTTTTTCAGTGCGAAAACGCAGCATTCTACACTACATCTCCGCTACCTGGAAATGGACTTAGCGCCAGGTATAGCGTGAAGAAAGGACGTTTTCTGTTTTAAGACGTAAAAATGACAAAGCCCGATGAATCACCGGGCCTCAGAAGAGAGCGTTTCAACGCGAAGCTGGTCTGGCGCCAGCCCAACGCTGAGAATGACAGGCTGCCACTCCTCGCGCGCGGCAAGCGTCGGGGAGAGGCCTTTGGCAAGCCAGAATCCCCCAGCCCCCCTAATGCGGCACCGCACATGGCGGCACCGTCGGTGCCAAACAGCATCTGGAAAACGCCGCCCATGATAAACAGCCCGAGCAGCGGAGAGAGATAGACCAGCATGGCGGAACTGAGCAGGCTGCCTTCCGCGATGCCGAGTTCAACTTTCTGCCCGGCCATCAGCGGCTGTTCGCTCGGCACAGAAATCGTGTGCGAGGTTTGCGGCCCGAGCTTATTCAGCACGCGGCTGCCGCAACCGGCTCGGGAAGCGCAGCTATTACATGAGGCTTTTACATCGCAGCTCACCAGCGCAATGCCGTTTTGCCACGAGACTACCGTCGCCCATTCTTTGATCATTGTGCGGCCCTGAATTTAATGCTGTCGGAGATGCGCTTCGCCGTTTGCGGAGGAAGTTCCCCCACAATGGTGATCTCTGCATTATCGCGTACCGTTGTGCTCACCGTACGGCGCCCGGTACGCAGAATTTGTTCAGTGCTGTTTGCCGTTGCGCGATTGATATTCACCGAGAAGCTGAACAAACCATCGGAATAGAGGCGTGATTCCACCGGCGTTTCAATCGTTGGCAGCTGGCGACGGCTGCTGGACACTTCGCTAAATCCTTGCGGGATCCAGGCAGGTACCCAGTTGAAATTAACGGAATCGCCTGCCGGAACGGAAAGCAGCGGCGGCAGGCTGGCCTTAGCCAGATTCTGCATGCTGTTGCCAACCTGGTTATTCACGCTAAAGGAGATAACGCGGAACTGTTCCAGCGTTTCACCGTCACGGTCAAGCAGGTCTACACGCATGGGGAGTTTGGTTTCCGCGTCAATCCAGACAATATAGCTGTAGCGCGTTCCATCCCGGGCGACAACGCGGATCACCTCACACAGTCTGTCCGCAATACGCGTACGCCCTACCGAAATAAAATCGTAGTAAGGGGCAAGCCGTTTGAAGTCGGTGTAAATGAGTGACGGCAGGGAATCAACGATATAGTCACCATTCAGCGTGAAAGGCTCCAGGCCGGGTTCGAAATAGCTGATTTCGTTACCACGCTGGACAACTTCCCGACGCGGGCCATCCATCTGTAAAAGCTGGGCGAGCGGCTGATTATCAAGACGGGCATGGCGATAGCGTAACGACTCGACGCCCTGCTTATTGATGCTGATAAATGCCAACTCGTAATTGAGTGACTGGCTGGCCAGATTCATTTGCTGCAACAACGCCCCGGATGATACATCAGCCGAGGCGTTGGCAGAGAAGAACAGGCTACCCGCCATCAGAGACATGGCGAACCAAAGTTGCTTCATTACTGCGATTGCGTTCCTAAAGTTTGGTTTCCGGGCACCTGCACAGCAGCTTGCTGTGTCTGCGCCTGCTCAAACTGAAGCTGTTCAGAGTGCAGACGACGCTGTAACTCGTAATCCTGCAACATCGCATTAATGCGACGGCGCTGCTCCTGAACCTGCTGTTGCTGGCCGCCGCTGGCGGAAGCATCAGCCGGTACGCCCAGGCTTACCGGGCTGGCTTTGCCCATCATCGGCAGTGTGTTAAACACTGGCGCTTCTGGCTGCTGATTAGTTTCAGACTGAGTATTATAGTGCTGGACGCCAACGATAACTGCAAGCGATACGCATGCAGCCACACCCATTTGGGTAAGCTGGCTGGCCCACGGACGCACCTTTTGCCAGAATGGCATTTTCTGCCACTGGTGAGGTGCGGGTTGAGCTTCAGGAATCAGCGGAGTGGTCTGATGAACAGGCTCATTCTCAATCGCCGCCATGACGCGGGCTGAGATATCGAAATGGAGAACCTCGCCGGTGTCACCGCGAAGGGTGTCACGGATGAGATGGTAACTCTCCCAGGTCTCTTGCATTTCGGGAGAATGAGACAGCTCGTTGAGCAGCTCACTATCCACCGTTTCACCATCCATTAAAGCGGAAAGTTTTTCTTTCTGCATGCCTAATACCTTTTCCAGTATCCCGCTATCGTCAACGCCTGATAAGCGGTTGAACTTTATTATCAATAGCTTCTCGCGCACGGAAAATTCGTGAACGTACCGTGCCGACCGGACAATCCATGATAGCGGCTATCTCTTCATAGCTCAGACCATCCAGCTCCCGTAACGTAATTGCCATGCGTAAATCTTCCGGGAGCGACTCGATCGTGCGAAAAACGATTTGTCTCAGTTCTTCTGACAACATTAAGTTCTCAGGGTTCGAAATTTCTTTCAATGCGCCGCCACTTTCGAAGTTTTCGGCGTCGATTGCGTCCACATCACTAGAAGGCGGACGACGGCCCTGAGCGACCAGATAATTCTTTGCCGTATTGACCGCAATACGGTACAGCCAGGTATAAAAAGCACTATCTCCCCGGAACGAATCCAGCGCGCGATAGGCCTTAATAAAAGACTCTTGCACCACATCAGGCACATCGCCTGACGGTACATAGCGGGAAACCAGGCTCGCCACCTTATGCTGGTAGCGCACCACCAGTAAGTTAAAGGCTTTCTGATCTCCCTTCTGGACCCGTTCAACCAGGACCTGGTCCGTTAACTGCTCGCTCATCCGAGGTAATGTCTCCCCAAACCTAAATTCCACGCGTTATCGAAACGCCACTCTAAAAATACCGCACTTTGAGCAAGCACCGAATTAGAGTGTCTGATCTTCAATAAGTTCCGTAACGCCTTTGTTTTTGTTCATCGCGCCGCAGACTGTTCATTTTCTCTCATTATAAGTCTGTTCACGATACGCACCACTTTCTGACAAGAAACATCTTTTTCCCGCCAGAAGAGTAACGCAACCCAGTCTTTATTTCATCACAAAATCTGACGCTAACGATCTGCTTCGCAAAATAATTTCACTCATTTACCCTCCGTTTACCTCCGCTTACGCGTTTAGCCATTGCAACACCCGTTAAAAAAAACGTGCGATAAATCGCATTCAGGTGCTATTCTGAGCCAACACTGTTTAGTAAATTAAACAACAATCATGAACACAACACCTGAACTCCATTGTGATGTACTGATCATCGGCAGCGGCGCTGCCGGTCTCTCTCTGGCGCTACGCCTGGCGGAGCATCAAAACGTTATCGTTCTGAGTAAAGGGCCGATAAGCGAGGGTTCCACGTTTTATGCCCAGGGCGGGATTGCCGCCGTGTTTGATGAGACAGACAGCATTGCCTCCCACGTCGACGATACGCTGATTGCCGGGGCCGGGATCGTGGATGCGCACGCCGCAGAGTTTGTCGCCAGCAATGCCCGCCATTGCGTGCAGTGGCTCATCGACCAGGGCGTCTTATTCGATACGCAGGTTCAACCCAACGGTGAAGAGAGCTACCACCTGACGCGCGAAGGCGGTCATAGCCACCGCCGCATCCTGCACGCAGCGGATGCCACCGGAAAAGAAGTGGAGACCACGCTGGTCGGCAAGGCGCTGAGCCATCCTAATATTCGGGTGCTTGAACGAAGCAATGCCGTTGATCTGATTATCTCCGACAAGATTGGCCTGCCGGGCACGCGTCGCGTGGTGGGCGCCTGGGTGTGGAACCGCAATAAAGAGAAGGTGGAAACCTGCCAGGCGAAGGCTGTGGTGCTGGCTACGGGCGGCGCCTCTAAAGTGTATCAGTATACCACGAACCCGGACATTGCCTCCGGAGACGGTATCGCGATGGCCTGGCGCGCCGGCTGCCGGGTGGCGAACCTTGAGTTCAATCAGTTTCATCCAACCGCCCTGTTCCATCCTCAGGCGCGCAACTTCCTGCTGACGGAAGCCCTGCGCGGCGAAGGCGCCTATCTGAAACGCCCTGACGGCACCCGCTTTATGCCGGACTTTGACGCCCGTGGCGAACTGGCCCCGCGCGATATCGTTGCCCGCGCCATCGACCATGAAATGAAGCGTCTTGGCGTGGACTGCATGTATCTTGATATCAGCCACAAGCCAGCAGAGTTTATTCGTCAGCACTTCCCGATGATTTACGAAAAACTGCTCAACCTTGGCATCGATTTAACCCGCGATCCGGTACCCATTGTGCCAGCCGCCCACTACACCTGCGGTGGGGTGATGGTTGACGATCATGGGCGTACCGATGTGGATGGTCTTTATGCTATTGGTGAGGTCAGCTATACCGGACTTCACGGCGCGAACCGTATGGCCTCTAACTCGCTGCTGGAGTGCCTGGTCTACGGCTGGTCTGCCGCAGAAGACATCACGAAACGCATGCCCTACGCCCGCGAAACAGAGCGCCTGCCTGCCTGGGATGAAAGCCGTGTGGAAAATCCGGACGAACTGGTCGTGATCCAGCATAACTGGCATGAGCTACGGCTGTTCATGTGGGATTACGTGGGGATTGTGCGCACCACGAAACGTCTTGAACGCGCGTTGCGCCGCATCACTATGCTGCAGCAGGAAATTGATGAGTATTATGCCAATTTTCGCGTATCGAATAATCTGCTGGAGCTGCGCAACCTGGTGCAGGTTGCCGAGCTAATCGTTCGCTGCGCGATGATGCGTAAAGAGAGCCGGGGGTTGCACTATACCCTGGACTACCCGGATCAGCTTGCTGAATCCGGCCCGTCGATCCTCGCCCCGCAGGTTTACATAAACAGATAAAACGCCTGGGTCAGGGCAGTGTAATCTTCGGAATAACGCTGGTCTGGCCCACGGATCACCATTCGATCGTTAAAGCATTCCCCCTCTTTCGGCGAGAGCGCCAGCAGCACGCGGTGCGGCAGTCGGCCTTCGGTATCCGAAATGTCGGTACGCAGACGCAACGTCCAGCCAATCTCCTGCGCGATACCGATGAACGTGTTGCCGGTACTCTCTGGCAGGACCACGCAGAAAAATCCTTCTTCGGAGATGAGTTCGGCCGCACTGGTGAGCAGCGCTTTATGATCGAGGGAACCGGTATAACGCGCCTGTTCACGCTCGGGTGTGCCGCACTCAACGCCGGGCTCGTAGTAGGGAGGGTTGCTGACGATCAGATCGTAACGCGCGGTTTGTTCAGGCGCCCAGGCGAGCACATCCGCGCATTCCACTTTCATGCGGGCTGCCCAGGGGGATTCGGCCACATTGTCACTCGCCTGCTCTGCCGCCTGCGCGTCCAGTTCGACGGCATCAATGGTGACATGCTCTTCCGTGCGCTGCGCCAGCATCAATGCCACCAGCCCGCTGCCGGTGCCGATATCAAGAATACGTTTAACCCCTGCGACAGGCGCCCACGCGCCCAGTAAAATACCGTCTGTACCGACCTTCATGGCACAGCGATCGTGAGCGACAAAAAATTGTTTAAACGTAAAACCATCGCGGCGCAGTTGCGCTTTGAGTTGAGACATGTCGGGGCAACCTTCTTAGTGAAACTGGAGTAGCATAGGGGAAAGCGAAGTGGCCGAAAAGCGATATCCATACAAACAGATGAAGATTACAGCCGTAACGTCTATAATCAGCGCCCCACACAGAGGTAGAACATGACTGTAACGACTTTTTCCGAACTTGAACTCGATGAAAGCCTGCTCAATGCACTTGAGAGCAAAGGCTTCACACGCCCGACCGCCATTCAGGCAGCGGCCATTCCGCCTGCGCTTGAGGGCCGCGATGTGCTCGGTTCTGCGCCAACCGGTACGGGGAAGACTGCAGCCTATTTGCTGCCTGTGTTGCAGCATCTGCTCGACTTCCCACGCAAAAAATCTGGCCCGCCGCGTATTTTAATCCTGACGCCGACGCGCGAACTGGCCATGCAGGTGGCCGATCACGCGCGTGAACTCGCGGCAAATACCCATCTGGATATCGCCACCATCACCGGCGGCGTTGCGTATATGAACCACGCCGAAGTATTCAGCGAAAACCAGGACATCGTCGTTGCGACGACAGGCCGCCTGCTGCAGTACATTAAAGAAGAGA
This sequence comes from Enterobacter roggenkampii, assembly GCF_001729805.1. Classification (NCBI taxonomy): domain Bacteria; kingdom Pseudomonadati; phylum Pseudomonadota; class Gammaproteobacteria; order Enterobacterales; family Enterobacteriaceae; genus Enterobacter; species Enterobacter roggenkampii. Next base: position 3,549,944 of record NZ_CP017184.1, read on the forward strand.
ACTTCGACTGCCGCGCGGTTGAAACGCTGATCCTCGACGAAGCCGACCGCATGCTGGACATGGGCTTCGCACAGGATATCGAGCATATTGCCGGGGAAACGCGCTGGCGTAACCAGACGATGCTGTTCTCTGCCACCCTCGAAGGGGAAGCGATTAAAGACTTCGCAGAGCGTCTGCTGGAAGATCCGGTGGAAGTCTCGGCGACGCCGTCCACCCGAGAGCGTAAGAAGATCCACCAGTGGTACTACCGCGCGGATAACCTTGAGCACAAGGTCGAATTGCTGAAACACCTGCTCAAACAGGAAGATGCTCTGCGCACAATCGTATTTGTGCGTAAGCGCGAGCGCGTGCACGAGCTGGCAGAAATGCTGCGTAACGCCGGGATCAATAACTGCTATCTTGAAGGCGAGATGGCGCAGATCAAGCGTACCGAAGGCATTAAGCGTCTGACCGACGGTCGCGTTAACGTGCTGGTTGCCACAGACGTGGCCGCTCGCGGGATCGACATTCCGGACGTCAGCCACGTCATTAACTTCGATATGCCGCGCAGCGGCGATACCTATCTGCACCGTATTGGCCGTACCGGCCGCGCGGGCCGCAAAGGGATTGCGATTTCACTGGTCGAAGCGCATGACTACCTGCTGCTGCAGAAAATTGGCCGCTATGTTGATGAGCCGCTGAAAGCGCGGGTTATTGATGGCCTGCGCCCAACCACACGTGCGCCGAGTGAAAAAATGACGGGTAAACCGTCCAAGAAAGCGCTCGCGAAACGTGCTGAGAGAAAAGAGAAAGAAAAAGAGAAACCGCGCGTGAAGCAGCGTCACCGCGATACCAAAAATATTGGTAAACGCCGTAAGCCAAGCTCTGCCGCATCAGAGACAAAAACGGAAGAGTAAAAAAAGCCGGGGACAATCCCCGGCTTTTTTATTCACCCCCGTAGCTGAAGCCTTACAGGCTTTCAGTAAAGGTACGCGCGATAACGTCGCGCTGCTGTTCTGGGGTCAGAGAGTTGAAGCGTACCGCATAGCCGGACACGCGAATGGTCAGCTGCGGGTATTTTTCTGGATGCTCAACCGCGTCCATCAGCGTTTCGCGGCGCAGTACGTTTACGTTCAGGTGCTGACCACCTTCCACGCGCACTTCTGGCTTCACTTCCATTGGAATTTCACGGTATTCGATTTCGCCCAGTTTGCTCACTGGCACGATTTCGTCTTCTGCAAAACCCGCTTTCGCGACGACACAGCGCGCTTCGTTTTTCTCGCTGTCCAGCAGCCAGAAAGAGTTGAGCAGATCGTCATTTGCAGCTTTAGTAATCTGGATACCTGTAATCATGTGTTGCCTCCCTTAGGCTACATTAACTGATGTCGGCCTCTCGCGGCCAATTGGTAAAACCATTGTTTCTTGTGTGTATATATATCATTCACACCCCGGCGATTTATTGATTTAAATCAATAAAAATGCCAACCACATAAAGAGTGTGGTTTGAATTTATTGCTTTAGATCAATTTTATGACCTTACCAATTCAATTTATCCTGCACATTTTCAACATAAATTTAGCTACTTAGCGCACATTTCGGCGTGGAATTTTGCTCACCGGGCTTTAGCAGGTAAGCTAGTCAGAGATTGAGATTCGCAGGAGAGCGAGATGACGACACCTTTAACCTGGCATGACGTGCTGGCAGAAGAAAAGCAGCAGCCCTATTTTATCAATACGCTCAACACCGTTGCGGCTGAGCGTCAGTCCGGACAGACGATTTACCCGCCGCAGAAAGATGTGTTCAACGCCTTTCGCTACACCGAGTTGAGCGATGTGAAAGTGGTCATTCTGGGCCAGGATCCCTATCACGGTCCGGGCCAGGCGCATGGGCTGGCGTTTTCCGTACGTCCGGGCGTGGCGATCCCCCCTTCTCTGCTCAATATGTATAAAGAGCTTGAAGGAACCGTGCCCGGGTTTACCCGACCAAGCCACGGCTACCTGGAAAGCTGGGCGCGCCAGGGCGTGCTGTTATTGAACACGGTACTCACCGTACGGGCCGGCCAGGCGCACTCGCATGCCAGCCTGGGCTGGGAGACGTTCACCGATAAAGTCATCAGCCTGATCAACGAACACCGTGAAGGGGTCGTGTTTTTACTCTGGGGATCGCATGCGCAGAAGAAAGGGGCGATTATTGACCGCCAGCGTCATCACGTGTTGAAAGCGCCGCACCCGTCACCGCTGTCTGCACATCGCGGTTTCTTTGGCAGTAATCATTTTGTTCTGGCGAACGAATGGCTGGAAAAACGTGGCGAAACGCCAATTGACTGGATGCCTGTGTTACCGGCTGAGAGCGAGTAGTATTTGAATGTGCCGGGTCAGGCCCGGCACATGAAGAGGCTTATGCCTTATTCTGACGCCACCATTCGGCCAGCAGTACGCCGGTTGCAACGGATACGTTCAGACTTTCCACATTGCCTGTCCCATCGATTGAGACGCTCAGATCCGCACTGGAGAGCGCCGCATCAGACAGACCATCGCGTTCCTGACCCAGCACCAGCACCATCTTGCGTGGCAGCGTCGCTTTAAACAACGGCGTACCGGCATGGCTCGAGGTGGTCACGATGGAATAACCCGCTTTACGGAACTGCTCAAGGGCATCCAGCACGCTATCGCCGGTGATCGGCTGTACGTGCTCGGCTCCGCCTTCCGCAGTACGGATCGCAGCGCCGGATTCCAGCAGCGCGGCATCCTGCAGCAGCACGCCTTTCACGCCAAAGTGCGCGCAGCTACGCATCATTGCGCCCAGGTTATGCGGGTTGCCCACATCTTCCAGCGCCAGCACGCAGTCATCGGCATCCGCCTGACTGACCCACTGCTGAACGGTCGTTCCGTTACGTTTTTTGATCAGGAAGCAGACGCCGCCGTGGTGCTCGGTACCGGATGCTTTGGTCAGCTCGGCATCATCAACCACGTGGTAGGCTTTGCGGTTTGCCGCCATCCAGCGCAGCGCTTCTTTAAAGCGCGGGGTTACGCTCTGAATAAACCAGGCGCGGACGATACATTCAGGACGGCTCTGGAACAGCGCCTGGCAGGCGTTCTCGCCATACACGCGGGTCTCTTCCGCACGCTGACGGCGCAGCACTTCCGGGTCGATAAAGCTTTTACCGCTGATACCGCCGTGATCGGCCTTTTCTGGCGTTTCGTCGCCAGGTGCACGAGAAACGGTGCGCCACGGGGAGGCGTTATCACGTGAGAAGTCATCCCGCGGACGGTCATCGCGTTTGCGATCGTCACGCTTGCGGTCATCACGTTTGCGGTCATCACCGCGGTTGTTTCTGTCATCGCGGGCGGGGCGACGGCCACCGTCTGCACGAGAAGACGCCGGACGCCCGCCACCTTTTCCGGTACGCGGATTTTGGGTGCGTTTATCAGAGTCATCATCACTGCGGACATACATCACTTTGACCTTGCCGCTTTTATTTTTCATTTCGTCGTTCATGCTTTTCTCCACCAGCGCTGCGCGAAGCGCGCAGATTACCCGATGTGCCAGCGCATAGCCATAATTTCGTACAAAAGCCTGTGACTATTGTTCTCATTGAATAAAACGCATTGTTGTTTCAAACAGGCTCATTGATAATATGTAACATATTAGAAACATTATCGGCGTCTTGCCGCTGTCCCACGGCTCTATCAGAGGTTAGTTATGAATACCGTATGTGCCAACTGTCAGGCTCTTAACCGCATTCCGGACGATCGGATTGAAGATGGTGCGAAATGCGGACGTTGTGGCCATGAATTGTTTGATGGCGATGTCATTAACGCGACGGGTGCTACGCTGGACAAACTCCTCAAGGACGATCTGCCTGTCGTAGTGGATTTCTGGGCGCCCTGGTGTGGCCCATGCCGAAGCTTCGCGCCGATCTTCGAAGACGTGGCCGAAGAACGCAGCGGGAAAATACGTTTCGTTAAGGTCAATACTGAAGCTGAACCTGAACTGAGCGCCCGTTTTCGCATTCGCAGCATCCCGACGATTATGATTTTCAAAAAGGGTGAAGTGGTCGACATGCTCAACGGTGCGGTGCCTAAAGCCCCGTTTGATAGCTGGCTTAACGAATCACTGTAACATTCACGGGGCACATCTTGTGCCCCGTTCCCGCCTCTGCGAAAATAGGGTTTTTCCTGCATTTCGCCCATGACTGATAACGCTGTTCTTCAATTACGCGCCGAACGCCTTGCGCGCGCCACCCGTCCGTTCCTCGCGCGCGGAAACCGTATTCGCCGCTGTCAGCGTTGCCTGCTGCCGCTGAAGGTTTGCCTGTGCGAGACGCTGACCCCGAGTTCGGCACAGAGCCGTTTTTGTCTGGTCATGTTTGATACCGAGCCGATGAAGCCCAGCAATACTGGTCGCCTGATTGCCGATATTCTGCCGGATACCGCGGCGTTTCAGTGGTCCCGCACGGAGCCCCCTCAGGCCCTGCTCGACTTAGTGGCAAACCCGGACTATCAGCCGATGGTCGTTTTCCCTGCGTCATATGCAGGTGTCGATCGCCAGGTGCTTTCGACGCCGCCATCCGGTAAACCGCCGTTGTTTATTATGCTGGACGGCACCTGGACCGAAGCGCGAAAAATGTTTCGCAAAAGCCCTTATCTCGACGCACTGCCGGTGATTTCTGTCGATCTTTCCCGCGTCTCCGCCTACCGCCTGCGTGAAGCGCATGCTGACGGGCAATACTGCACCGCCGAAGTGGCCATTGCGCTTCTGGATCTGGCGGGTGATACCGCTGCGGCTGGCGCCCTGGGCAACCATTTCTCCTGTTTCCGGGAACGCTATCTGGCAGGAAAAACCGTTCATAAGGGCAGCGTCACAGCAGCCGAGACTGAAAGCGTTTAAAATCATCAGGTCGCTTGCATTCACAGGAGGCCTGCATGAGCCAGCGAGGGTTAGAAGCGCTACTTCGTCCTAAATCCATTGCCGTCATCGGCGCATCAATGAAACCGGATCGTGCTGGCTATCTGATGATGCGCAACCTGCTGGCCGGAGGATTTAATGGACCCGTCATGCCCGTCACGCCCGCGTATAAGGCAGTTCAGGGAGTGCTTGCATGGCCTGATGTACAGAGCCTGCCTTTCGTACCGGATCTGGCCGTACTGTGTACAAACGCGAAACGGAATCCGGAGCTGCTGGAATCGCTCGGCAAGAAAGGCTGTAAAACCTGCATTATTCTCTCGTCTCCGCCTGAACAGAAAGCCGAGCTTCTGGCCTGCGCCAGCCGCTATCAAATGCGCATTCTTGGGCCAAACAGTCTCGGCCTGCTCGCCCCCTGGCAGGGCTTAAATGCCAGCTTCTCTCCGGTTCCGATCCGCAAAGGCAAGCTCGCGTTTATCTCGCAGTCGGCTGCGGTATCGAACACCATCCTCGACTGGGCGCAGCAGCGTGAAATGGGATTCTCCTACTTCATTGCTCTCGGCGACAGTCTGGATATCGACGTTGATGAGCTGCTGGATTTTCTGGCGCGCGACGGTAAAACCAGTGCGATTCTGCTTTATCTTGAGCACCTCAGCGACGCGCGCCGTTTCGTCTCGGCATCGCGAAGCGCGTCGCGCAATAAGCCGATCCTGGTAATCAAAAGCGGCCGCAGTCCTGCGGCTCAGCGTCTGCTGCATTCGCATTCCGGCATGGATCCCGCCTGGGACGCCGCCATCCAGCGCGCGGGGTTGCTGCGGGTGCAGGATACGCACGAGCTTTTTTCCGCCGTTGAAACGTTAAGCCATATGCGCCCGTTGCGCGGCGAGAAGTTAATGATTGTCAGTAACGGCGCCGCCCCTGCTGCACTCGCCCTTGATGAGCTGTGGCGGCGCTTCGGCAAGCTGGCCACGCTGAGTGAAGAGACGCTGCAGCGCCTGAAAGATGCGCTTCCGACCAGCGTGACGCCCGGCAATCCGCTTGATTTACGCGATGACGCCAGTAGCGACCGCTATATCAGGGCCATTTCCATTTTGCTGGATAGCCAGGATTTCGACGCGCTGATGATTATCCACTCCCCCAGCGCGGTCGCGCCGGGCAGCGAAAGCGCGCGCGCGCTCATTGATGCCGTGCGCAATCATCCGCGAGGCAAATATGTCACCCTGCTCACCAACTGGTGCGGTGAGTTTTCTTCGCAGGAGGCTCGACGCCTGTTCAGCGAAGCCGGACTGCCAACCTACCGCACGCCGGAAGGCACCATAACCGCGTTTATGCATATGGTGGAATATCGCCGCAACCAGAAACAGCTCCGCGAGACGCCGGCGTTGCCCGGGAATTTGACGGCCAATACCGTTGACGTTCACCGGCTGTTGCAGCAGGCGATTGAAGAAGGCGCGACGTCGCTGGATACGCATGAGGTCCAGCCCATTCTGGGCAGCTACGGGATGCAGACCCTGCCGACCTGGATCGCCAGCGACAGCGCTGAGGCCGTGCATATTGCCGAGCAGATTGGCTATCCGGTTGCCCTGAAGCTGCGTTCGCCGGATATCCCGCATAAGTCTGACGTTCAGGGGGTGATGCTCTACCTGCGGACGGCGGCAGAGGTGCAGCAGGCAGCCGATGCCATCTTCGATCGGGTCAAAATGGCCTGGCCGCAGGCAAGGATCCACGGCTTGCTGGTGCAAAGCATGGCTAACCGCGCAGGCGCTCAGGAGTTACGCGTGGTGGTCGAACACGATCCCGTCTTCGGCCCACTCATCATGCTGGGTGAAGGCGGCGTGGAGTGGCGCCCGGAGGAGCAGGCCGTGGTGGCGCTACCGCCGCTGAACATGAACCTGGCGCGTTATCTGATCATCCAGGCGATTAAAAGCAAAAAGATCCGCGGCCGGAGCGCGCTACGTCCGCTTGATATTGCCGGGCTAAGTCAGCTCCTGGTACAGGTCTCTAACCTGATTGTGGATTGTGCCGAGATCCAGCGGCTGGACATTCATCCGCTGCTCGCCTCCGGCAATGAGTTTACGGCACTGGACGTGACCCTGGATATCGCGCCATTCGAAGGAGACAGCGAGAGCCGTCTGGCGATCCGCCCGTACCCCCTGCAGCTGGAGGAGTGGGTTGAGATGAAAAATGGGGAACGCGCCCTGTTCCGCCCTATTCTGCCGGAAGATGAGCCCCAGCTGCGGGCCTTTATCTCTCAGGTCACGAAAGAGGATCTTTATTATCGCTATTTTAGCGAAATCAACGAATTTACCCACGATGATTTAGCCAATATGACCCAGATCGACTACGATCGAGAAATGGCGTTTGTTGCCGTTCGTCGCGCCGATAAGGATGATGAGATCCTCGGCGTCACGCGTGCGATTTCTGACCCGGATAACGTCGATGCGGAGTTTGCCGTGCTGGTACGCTCCGATCTTAAAGGTCTGGGCCTGGGAAGACGACTGCTGGAAAAACTCATCAGTTATACGCGAGATCACGGATTGTTACGCCTTAATGGCATTACTATGCCTAACAATCGCGGTATGGTGACCCTGGCGCGAAAACTTGGGTTTGACGTTGATATTCAGCTGGACGAAGGTATTGTTGCCTTATCCCTCAGTCTGACATCAGCAGACAAACGCGAGTAAGCTACTGGAAATGTTACCCACTTTGGACGGGACTGGTGGTATCATTGTCCGCTTATGTTGTTTGCATAGTACAGACAACCCTTCAATGAACAGAGAAGAAACGCACTGTGATGTTGTCAAAATTTAAGCGTAATAAACATCAACAACACCTTGCTCAACTACCGAAGATTTCTCAGTCAGTTGATGATGTAGAGTTCTTTTACGCTCCCGCTCATTTTCGGGAGACGCTTCTGGAAAAGATTGCCAGCGCCACGCGACGCATTTGCATTGTGGCACTGTATCTTGAACAGGATGAAGGCGGGCGCGCGATCCTGAACGCGCTCTATGAAGCCAAACGTCAGCGTCCGGAACTGGATGTTCGCGTGCTGGTAGACTGGCATCGCGCCCAGCGTGGCCGTATTGGCGCTGCCGCATCAAACACCAATGCTGACTGGTATTGCCGCACGGCGCAGGAAAATCCTGGCGTTGACGTGCCTGTTTATGGCGTCCCGGTGAATACCCGTGAAGCGCTCGGCGTTCTTCATTTCAAGGGGTTCATCATTGATGACAGCGTGCTTTACAGCGGCGCCAGCCTCAATGATGTCTACCTTCATCAGCTCGATAAATATCGCTATGACCGCTACCATCTGATCCGTAATCCGCAGATGGCCGATATCATGTTCAACTGGGTTGATAAAAATCTGGTTCATGGCCGTGGCGTTAATCGTCTTGACGATCCCGAGCGCCCTAAAAGCCCGGAGATCAAAAACGATGTTCGCGCCTTCCGCCAGGAGCTGCGCGATGCGGTCTATCATTTCCAGGGCGATGCGAACAACGAAGAGTTATCCGTTACCCCGCTGGTAGGGCTCGGCAAATCAAGCCTGCTGAACAAAACGATCTTCCATCTGATGCCGTGTGCGGAGCAGAAACTGACTATCTGCACGCCATACTTCAATCTTCCTGCCGTGCTGGTGCGTAATATCATTCAGCTGCTGCGCGAGGGTAAAAAAGTGGAAATCATCGTGGGTGATAAAACGGCAAATGACTTCTTCATTCCCGAAGATCAGCCGTTCAAAATCATTGGTGCGCTGCCTTATCTCTATGAGATTAACCTGCGTCGTTTCCTGAGCCGCTTACAGTATTACGTCAACACTGACCAGCTGGTTGTGCGTCTCTGGAAAGATGAAGACAATAGTTACCATCTCAAAGGCATGTGGGTCGACGATGAGTGGATGCTGCTGACAGGTAACAACCTGAACCCGCGCGCATGGCGACTGGATCTGGAAAACGCTATCCTGATTCATGACCCGCAGCATGAGTTAGCCGCCCAACGTGAGCGCGAGCTGGAGCTGATTCGCACCCATACGACCGTGGTGAATCACTACCGCGAACTGCAGAGTATTGCCGATTATCCGGTAAAAGTTCGCAAGCTTATTCGCCGCTTACGTCGTATCCGTATCGACCGACTTATCAGCCGTATTCTGTAATATCCAGGCCCTGTCACCCGCAGGGCTTTTTTATGGAGCCCGTTGATGCGTATTCCTCTGGTACTGAGTGTGCTCTTCCTGAGTGGCTGTAGCCATATGGCTAACGATAGCTGGTCCGGACAGGACAAAGCACAGCATTTCCTCGCTTCCGCGATGTTGTCCGCAGCCGGTAATGAATATGCCCAGCACCAGGGATACAGCCGGGATCGTAGCGCGGCGATCGGGTTGATGTTCTCAGTAGGTCTTGGGGCATCAAAAGAACTGTGGGATAGCCGCCCCGCAGGGAGCGGCTGGAGCTGGAAAGATTTCGCCTGGGATGTCGCCGGCGCAACGACCGGTTATGCCGTATGGCAGATGGCGCGCTATTAAAGTCGAATGCCTTTCCCTTTGCGATGCAGCATCAGGGAGACAACAAACGCCAGTGCCCCCATTCCCGTTACGTACCAGAAGAATGTCGTTTCGCTTCCCCATGATTTAAGCGACAGCGCGACGTACTCCGCCGATCCGCCAAACACCGCGTTGGCTACCGCATAAGAGAGCCCTACCCCTAACGCGCGGACCTGCGCCGGGAACATCTCGGCTTTCAGTATCCCACTGATGGAGGTATAGAAACTGACAATCACCATCGCCACCATAACCAGCGCAAAGGCGGCATACGGTGAAGAGACATGCTGAAGCGCTGTCAGAATGGGAACGGTACATAATGCCGATAATCCGCCAAAAATGAGCATTGAGGTACGTCGGCCAATTTTGTCCGAGAGCGCACCGACGATCGGCTGTATGAGCATAAAGACAAACAGCGCCGCGGTCATGACCACACTGGCGACGTTGGCGTGCATGCCGGTGGTATTCACCAGGTACTTTTGCATATAGGTGGTGAAAGTATAAAAACTGAGAGAGCCGCCCGCAGTGAAGCCCAGCACCATCAGGAAAGCTTTGCGGTTACGCCATAACCCTTTGAATGTTCCCGCCTCCTTCAGCATCCGGACCTCTTTCTGAGAGGTTTCATCTAACTGACGGCGTAGCCAAAGTGCGACAATCGCCAGCACTGCCCCCATTGCGAAAGGAATTCGCCATCCCCAGGCATGAAGTTGTTCGTCCGTCAAAATCTGCTGCAGGATCACCACCACAAGAATGGCCAGCAGTTGACCGCCAATCAGTGTGACGTACTGGAATGAGGCGTAAAAACCTTTACGGCCTTCCAGTGCAATTTCGCTCATGTAGGTCGCACTGGTACCGTATTCACCGCCCACCGATAATCCCTGAAATAAGCGGGCCAGCAAAAGTAGCGCCGGTGCCCAGGTGCCAATCGATTCATATCCCGGTAAGCAGGCGATCACCAGCGAGCCAAAGCACATCATACACACCGAGATCAGCATCGAGGCCTTACGCCCTCGACGATCCGCAATACGGCCGAACAGCCAGCCCCCGATGGGTCGCATTAAAAATCCTGCGGCAAAAACCCCAGCCGTTTGTAGCAGCTGTGTAGTGGTGTTGCCGGATGGGAAGAAAATATGTGCGAAGTAGAGTGAACAGAATGAGTAGACGTAAAAGTCGAACCATTCAACCAGATTCCCTGAAGAGGCGCTGATGATTGCCCATACCCTTCTTCGGGTATCACTGTGAGCCAGCGTCCCGTGTGATGTCATGCTTTCTGTCATTGTGATTATGCTCCTGCCATAAACTGCGGCGTATTGAGCCAGAAGGCTCAATAACCTCGTAAATGAAATGTTATAATTTTGTTATAAATAACATTGCGACAGGGATCACACATTCCATTAGCAGGATAAGGGATTAAGAGAAAGGCCAGGATGGAGATAAAAGCAAAAAACCCCGCACCTTCCGGTACGGGGTTCTTCTAATTGATGCCTGGCAGTTCCCTACTCTCACATGGGGAGACCCCACACTACCATCGGCGCTACGGCGTTTCACTTCTGAGTTCGGCATGGGGTCAGGTGGGACCACCGCGCTAAAGCCGCCAGGCAAATTCTGTTAATCTGTATCAAAGCTGAAAATCTGTCTCTTCGCCAAAACATCTTCGGCGTTGTAAGGTTAAGCCTCACGGTTCATTAGTATCGGTTAGCTCAACGCATCGCTGCGCTTACACACCCGACCTATCAACGTCGTCGTCTTCAACGTTCCTTCAGGAGACTTAAAGTCTCAGGGAGAACTCATCTCGGGGCAAGTTTCGTGCTTAGATGCTTTCAGCACTTATCTTTTCCGCATTTAGCTACCGGGCAGTGCCATTGGCATGACAACCCGAACACCAGTGATGCGTCCACTCCGGTCCTCTCGTACTAGGAGCAGCCCCCCTCAATTCTCCAGCGCCCACGGCAGATAGGGACCGAACTGTCTCACGACGTTCTAAACCCAGCTCGCGTACCACTTTAAATGGCGAACAGCCATACCCTTGGGACCTACTTCAGCCCCAGGATGTGATGAGCCGACATCGAGGTGCCAAACACCGCCGTCGATATGAACTCTTGGGCGGTATCAGCCTGTTATCCCCGGAGTACCTTTTATCCGTTGAGCGATGGCCCTTCCATTCAGAACCACCGGATCACTATGACCTGCTTTCGCACCTGCTCGAGCCGTCACTCTCGCAGTCAAGCTAGCTTATGCCATTGCACTAACCTCCTGATGTCCGACCAGGATTAGCTAACCTTCGTGCTCCTCCGTTACTCTTTGGGAGGAGACCGCCCCAGTCAAACTACCCACCAGACACTGTCCGCAACCCGGATTACGGGTCTACGTTAGAACACCAGCCATTAAAGGGTGGTATTTCAAGGACGGCTCCATGCAGACTGGCGTCCACACTTCAAAGCCTCCCACCTATCCTACACATCAAGGACCAGTGTTCAGTGTCAAGCTATAGTAAAGGTTCACGGGGTCTTTCCGTCTTGCCGCGGGTACACTGCATCTTCACAGCGAGTTCAATTTCACTGAGTCTCGGGTGGAGACAGCCTGGCCATCATTACGCCATTCGTGCAGGTCGGAACTTACCCGACAAGGAATTTCGCTACCTTAGGACCGTTATAGTTACGGCCGCCGTTTACCGGGGCTTCGATCAAGAGCTTCGCGTTGCCGCTAACCCCATCAATTAACCTTCCGGCACCGGGCAGGCGTCACACCGTATACGTCCACTTTCGTGTTTGCACAGTGCTGTGTTTTTAATAAACAGTTGCAGCCAGCTGGTATCTTCGACTGATTTCAGCTCCACCCGCAGGGGCTTCACCTACATATCAGCGTGCCTTCTCCCGAAGTTACGGCACCATTTTGCCTAGTTCCTTCACCCGAGTTCTCTCAAGCGCCTTGGTATTCTCTACCTGACCACCTGTGTCGGTTTGGGGTACGATTTGATGTTACCTGATGCTTAGAGGCTTTTCCTGGAAGCAGGGCATTTGTTACTTCAGCACCGTAGTGCCTCGTCATCACACCTCAGCGTTAAAAAACGACCGGATTTACCTAATCGTTCCGCCTACATGCTTAAACCGGGACAACCGTCGCCCGGCTAACATAGCCTTCTCCGTCCCCCCTTCGCAGTAACACCAAGTACAGGAATATTAACCTGTTTCCCATCGACTACGCCTTTCGGCCTCGCCTTAGGGGTCGACTCACCCTGCCCCGATTAACGTTGGACAGGAACCCTTGGTCTTCCGGCGAGCGGGCTTTTCACCCGCTTTATCGTTACTTATGTCAGCATTCGCACTTCTGATACCTCCAGCAACCCTCACAGGCCACCTTCAACGGCTTACAGAACGCTCCCCTACCCAACAACACATAGTGTCGCTGCCGCAGCTTCGGTGCATGGTTTAGCCCCGTTACATCTTCCGCGCAGGCCGACTCGACCAGTGAGCTATTACGCTTTCTTTAAATGATGGCTGCTTCTAAGCCAACATCCTGGCTGTCTGTGCCTTCCCACATCGTTTCCCACTTAACCATGACTTTGGGACCTTAGCTGGCGGTCTGGGTTGTTTCCCTCTTCACGACGGACGTTAGCACCCGCCGTGTGTCTCCCGTGATAACATTCTTCGGTATTCGTAGTTTGCATCGGGTTGGTAAGCCGGGATGGCCCCCTAGCCGAAACAGTGCTCTACCCCCGAAGATGAGTTCACGAGGCGCTACCTAAATAGCTTTCGGGGAGAACCAGCTATCTCCCGGTTTGATTGGCCTTTCACCCCCAGCCACAAGTCATCCGCTAATTTTTCAACATTAGTCGGTTCGGTCCTCCAGTTAGTGTTACCCAACCTTCAACCTGCCCATGGCTAGATCACCGGGTTTCGGGTCTATACCCTGCAACTTAACGCCCAGTTAAGACTCGGTTTCCCTTCGGCTCCCCTATACGGTTAACCTTGCTACAGAATATAAGTCGCTGACCCATTATACAAAAGGTACGCAGTCACACCACGAAGGTGCTCCCACTGCTTGTACGTACACGGTTTCAGGTTCTATTTCACTCCCCTCGCCGGGGTTCTTTTCGCCTTTCCCTCACGGTACTGGTTCACTATCGGTCAGTCAGGAGTATTTAGCCTTGGAGGATGGTCCCCCCATATTCAGACAGGATACCACGTGTCCCGCCCTACTCTTTGAGTTCACAACCTGTGTGCTTTCGTGTACGGGACTGTCACCCTGTACCGTGCGACTTTCCAGACGCTTCCACTAACACACAAGCTGATTCAGACTCTGGGCTGCTCCCCGTTCGCTCGCCGCTACTGGGGGAATCTCGGTTGATTTCTTTTCCTCGGGGTACTTAGATGTTTCAGTTCCCCCGGTTCGCCTCGTTAACCTATGTATTCAGTTAACGATAGTGTGTCGGAACACACTGGGTTTCCCCATTCGGACATCGCCGGGTCAAAGGTTCATATCACCTCGCCGGCGCTTTTCGCAGATTAGCACGTCCTTCATCGCCTCTGACTGCCAGGGCATCCACCGTGTACGCTTAGTCGCTTAACCTCACAACCCGAAGATGTTTCACTTCTGATTGCGAAAATTTGAGAGACTCGAACACACCATTAAGATGTGTCGTTTCAATTTTCAGCTTGATCCAGATTTTTAAAGAGCAAATATCTCAAACGTGACTCGCAAGTCAGTTTTGAGATATGACGGCAGGTGACTTTCACTCACGAACCAGCAAGTGGCGTCCCCTAGGGGATTCGAACCCCTGTTACCGCCGTGAAAGGGCGGTGTCCTGGGCCTCTAGACGAAGGGGACACTGAAGTCTCAATCGCAAGACGCCTTGCTATTTACTTTTCATCAGACAATCTGTGTGAGCACTACAAAGGCAGGTTCTTTAAGGTAAGGAGGTGATCCAACCGCAGGTTCCCCTACGGTTACCTTGTTACGACTTCACCCCAGTCATGAATCACAAAGTGGTAAGCGCCCTCCCGAAGGTTAAGCTACCTACTTCTTTTGCAACCCACTCCCATGGTGTGACGGGCGGTGTGTACAAGGCCCGGGAACGTATTCACCGTAGCATTCTGATCTACGATTACTAGCGATTCCGACTTCATGGAGTCGAGTTGCAGACTCCAATCCGGACTACGACGCACTTTATGAGGTCCGCTTGCTCTCGCGAGGTCGCTTCTCTTTGTATGCGCCATTGTAGCACGTGTGTAGCCCTACTCGTAAGGGCCATGATGACTTGACGTCATCCCCACCTTCCTCCAGTTTATCACTGGCAGTCTCCTTTGAGTTCCCGGCCGGACCGCTGGCAACAAAGGATAAGGGTTGCGCTCGTTGCGGGACTTAACCCAACATTTCACAACACGAGCTGACGACAGCCATGCAGCACCTGTCTCAGAGTTCCCGAAGGCACCAATCCATCTCTGGAAAGTTCTCTGGATGTCAAGAGTAGGTAAGGTTCTTCGCGTTGCATCGAATTAAACCACATGCTCCACCGCTTGTGCGGGCCCCCGTCAATTCATTTGAGTTTTAACCTTGCGGCCGTACTCCCCAGGCGGTCGACTTAACGCGTTAGCTCCGGAAGCCACGCCTCAAGGGCACAACCTCCAAGTCGACATCGTTTACGGCGTGGACTACCAGGGTATCTAATCCTGTTTGCTCCCCACGCTTTCGCACCTGAGCGTCAGTCTTTGTCCAGGGGGCCGCCTTCGCCACCGGTATTCCTCCAGATCTCTACGCATTTCACCGCTACACCTGGAATTCTACCCCCCTCTACAAGACTCTAGCCTGCCAGTTTCGAATGCAGTTCCCAGGTTGAGCCCGGGGATTTCACATCCGACTTGACAGACCGCCTGCGTGCGCTTTACGCCCAGTAATTCCGATTAACGCTTGCACCCTCCGTATTACCGCGGCTGCTGGCACGGAGTTAGCCGGTGCTTCTTCTGCGGGTAACGTCAATCGCTGAGGTTATTAACCTCAACGCCTTCCTCCCCGCTGAAAGTACTTTACAACCCGAAGGCCTTCTTCATACACGCGGCATGGCTGCATCAGGCTTGCGCCCATTGTGCAATATTCCCCACTGCTGCCTCCCGTAGGAGTCTGGACCGTGTCTCAGTTCCAGTGTGGCTGGTCATCCTCTCAGACCAGCTAGGGATCGTCGCCTAGGTGAGCCGTTACCCCACCTACTAGCTAATCCCATCTGGGCACATCTGATGGCAAGAGGCCCGAAGGTCCCCCTCTTTGGTCTTGCGACGTTATGCGGTATTAGCTACCGTTTCCAGTAGTTATCCCCCTCCATCAGGCAGTTTCCCAGACATTACTCACCCGTCCGCCGCTCGCCGGCAAAGTAGCAAGCTACTTTCCGCTGCCGCTCGACTTGCATGTGTTAGGCCTGCCGCCAGCGTTCAATCTGAGCCATGATCAAACTCTTCAATTTAAGTTTGATGCTCGTGAATTAAACTTCGTAATGAATTACGTATGTTCACTCAGAGACTTGGTATTCATTTATTGTCCGAAGACATTAAGAATCCATGTCACTTTGAGTGCCCACACAGATTGTCTGATAAATTGTTAAAGAGCAGTGCCGCTTCGTTTTCGCTGCGGCGCGGGGTGTGCATATTACGCTTTCCCGCTTCAGAGTCAAGCGTTTATTTTCGCTATTCTCTGCTGACCCGGCGGCGTGTGTGCCGTTGTTCCGTGTCAGTGGAGGCGCATTATAGGGAGTAATTCCGAACCTGCAAGGATAAAGTGAAAATTATTTACTGACTGCTCACTTTCCAGGCAAACCTCACTCCAGACCTCAATTTTCGCCTGGTTTTTAAACAAAAACGAGCCGCAAGCGGCTCGTTTTTGCGTTTTGTGACTTACTGCACTGCCACAATGCGATCGTCGTTGGCTTCCAGACGGATAATTTTACCAGGAACCAGTTCCCCGGAGAGGATCTGCTGCGCCAGCGGGTTTTCGATCTGCTGCTGGATAGCACGTTTCAATGGACGCGCACCGTACACCGGATCGTAACCATTCTTACTCAGCAGTTTCAGCGCATCGTCGGAGATGTGAATTTCGTATCCACGCTCTTCCAGACGTTTGTACAGACGCTGCAGCTGAATCTGCGCAATCGACGCGATGTGTTTCTCACCCAGAGGATGGAATACCACCACTTCATCAATACGGTTGATGAACTCCGGACGGAAGTTATGGCTTACCACACCCAGCACCAGATCCTTCATGTGGCTGTAGTCCAGTTCACCGAAACGTTCCTGAATCAAATCGGAACCCAGGTTCGACGTCATAATGACAACCGTATTACGGAAGTCGACCGTTCTCCCCTGCCCGTCGGTCAGACGACCATCGTCCAGCACCTGAAGCAGAATGTTGAACACATCCGGATGCGCTTTCTCCACTTCATCCAGCAGGATGACGGAATAAGGACGACGACGCACCGCTTCTGTCAGGTACCCACCTTCTTCATAACCCACATATCCAGGAGGCGCCCCGACCAGACGCGAGACGGAGTGTTTCTCCATAAACTCGGACATGTCGATACGCACCATCGCATCGTCGCTGTCGAACATAAAGTTAGCCAGCGCTTTGCACAGCTCGGTTTTACCGACACCCGTCGGCCCCAGGAACAGGAATGAACCAATCGGACGGTTCGGATCGGACAGCCCTGCACGGCTACGACGAATAGCATTCGAAACCGCTTCAACCGCTTCGTTCTGGCCAATCACGCGATTGTGGAGATCGTTCTCCATGCGCAGCAGTTTTTCACGCTCGCCTTCCAGCATGCGCGCCACCGGAATACCGGTCCAGCGGGCAAGCACTTCCGCAATCTCGGCATCCGTCACTTTATTACGTAACAGACGCATCGTTTTTCCTTCTGACTGCGTCGCAATCTCAAGCTGTTTTTCCAGCTCAGGGATTTTGCCATACTGCAGCTCTGACATCCGCGCCAGGTCGCCCACGCGTCGAGCCTGCTCAATGGCAATTTTTGCCTGTTCGAGTTCAGCTTTAATGGTCTGCGTACCGGAAAGGGAGGCTTTCTCGGCTTTCCACTCTTCTTCAAGCTCAGAATACTGGCGCTCTTTATCGTCCAGCTCTTCATTGAGCATATCGAGACGTTTCTTACTGGCTTCATCAGACTCTTTCTTCAGCGCCTGCTGTTCCAGCTTGAGCTGAATGATGCGACGGTCGAGTCGGTCCAGCTCTTCCGGCTTCGAGTCAATCTGCATACGAATGCTCGACGCCGCTTCATCAATCAGGTCGATCGCTTTATCCGGCAGCTGACGGTCAGCAATATAACGATGCGAAAGCGTCGCCGCCGCAACGATGGCCGGGTCAGTGATCTGCACATGGTGGTGCAGTTCATAGCGCTCTTTCAGACCACGCAGGATGGCGATGGTATCTTCAACGCTTGGCTCGGCAACAAACACTTTCTGGAAACGACGTTCCAGCGCAGCATCTTTCTCAATGTACTGACGGTACTCATCCAGCGTGGTGGCACCGACGCAGTGAAGTTCACCGCGCGCCAGTGCAGGTTTCAGCATGTTCCCGGCATCCATTGCGCCGTCTGCCTTACCGGCACCGACCATGGTGTGCAGCTCGTCGATAAACAGGATGACGTTACCTTCCTGTTTCGCCAGATCGTTCAGCACGCCTTTCAGACGCTCTTCAAACTCACCGCGGTATTTCGCACCGGCCACCAGCGCGCCCATGTCCAGCGCCAGTACGCGGCGGCCTTTCAGGCCTTCCGGCACTTCACCGTTCACAATACGCTGCGCCAGCCCTTCAACGATGGCGGTTTTACCGACACCCGGTTCACCTATCAGTACCGGGTTGTTCTTGGTACGACGTTGCAGTACCTGAATGGTACGGCGGATTTCTTCATCACGGCCGATCACCGGGTCAAGTTTGCCCTGTTCAGCACGCTCGGTCAGATCGACCGTAAATTTCTTCAAAGCCTGACGTTGGTCTTCGGCTCCCTGATCGTTCACGCTTTCACCTCCGCGCATGTTCTCAATCGCCTGAGTCACATTGGCGGTGGTCGCACCGGCAGATTTCAGCAGGTCGGTCAAGGTACCGCGTGATTCAAGCGCCGCCAGAACAAACAGCTCTGACGAAATAAAATTGTCCCCACGTTTTTGCGCCAGCTTGTCGCAAAGGTTCAGGACGCGCACCAGATCCTGCGACGGCTGAACGTCGCCGCCGGTCCCTTCGACCTGCGGTAAACGGCTCAGCGCCTGATCGATAGCGGTGCGTAACTGGCCAGCATTAATGCCAGCGGACGTTAATAACGGACGTACCGATCCCCCTTCCTGATTCAACAAGGCGCTCATTAAATGAAGAGGGTCGATAAATTGGTTGTCGTGCCCCAGTGCGAGGGACTGGGCATCGGCGAGAGCAAGCTGGAATTTATTAGTAAGACGATCCAGACGCATAACTCCTCCCATAACAGGTCAAATTTGCTACTGGAGATTAAATGAGGTCATCCCTCAATTATTCAAGGTTAATGACCTGAATTATGTGAAAAGAAAACGGCACGTGCCGGATCGTCTTGATTCTTTAGGTTATATCAGCCAAATGAAACTTGCCATACGGCCCGTCGTCTTGTCGCGGCGATAAGAGAAAAAATCACCCTTTTCGGTGAATGTACAGCGATCGCCGCCGAAGATCTGCGTTATGCCGACGCGGTTCAGGCGCTGACGAGCAAGCTGATAAATATCGGCCAGATATTTATCCCCCGAAGGCAGGAAGGCGTCCACCGCTTGCGGATCTTTATCCATAAAGGCTTCGCGAACCTCCGGCCCCACTTCAAAAGCGCGAGGACCAATGGCCGGGCCAAGCCAGGCCATAATATTGGCGGGCTCATCCTTAAAGCAGGCGACGGTTTCTTCCAGCACGCCTTCACACAGTCCACGCCAGCCCGCGTGCGCTGCAGCCACCTCGGTGCCTGCACGGTTGCAG
Source organism: Enterobacter roggenkampii (assembly GCF_001729805.1). NCBI lineage: Bacteria > Pseudomonadati > Pseudomonadota > Gammaproteobacteria > Enterobacterales > Enterobacteriaceae > Enterobacter > Enterobacter roggenkampii. The sequence goes on from NZ_CP017184.1 coordinate 3,569,343, forward strand.
AACAGCACTGGCAGACAATCGGCGGTCATTACGGCACAAACGGTTCCCGGCGTATTGCTGTAAGAGGCATCAGCGCGTTTGGAAGCATAGGGCTCTCCCGTCAGCTTCAGCACCGCCTTGCCATGAACCTGTTCCAGCCAGACCGGTTTCGACGGCAGGTTCCCCGCTGCAAACAGACGCCTGCGGTTCTCTTCCACGTGTTCCAGGTTATCGCCACAGTGTGCGCCGAGGTTCAACGACGCCCACGCGCCCTGGCTCACACCGCCAGTGCGGGTTGAACTGCAGGCAGCCACGCCGGCAGGCAATGGCCAGTCCGGGACAATCAGTTTGGTCATAACCAGTCCACTTGATCCTTATGTTCTTCGAAATCAGCACGCATGGCATCAATAAGGTCCACCATATCCTGCGGGATAGGCGCATGCCACTCCATCTGAATACCGGTGATAGGGTGATAAAGACGCAGCATGGTCGCGTGCAGCGCCTGACGATCGAATTTACGCAATACGCTGATGAACTCATCCGACGCGCCTTTAGGCGGACGCGGACGACCACCGTAGACCTGATCCCCCACCAGCGGATGGGTAATGTGGGCCATATGCACGCGGATCTGGTGAGTACGTCCGGTCTCCAGACGCAGACGCAGGCGCGTATGAATACGGAAGTGCTCCATAATGCGGTAATGCGTCACCGCCGGTTTACCCATCGGATGCACCGACATATGGGTACGCTTGGTCGGGTGACGGCTAATGGGCTCTTCCACCGTCCCGCCAGAAGTCATATGTCCAATGGCTACCGCTTCATATTCACGGGTGATTTCGCGCAGCTGCAGCGACTCCACCAGACGGGTCTGAGCAGGAACGGTCTTCGCCACCACCATCAGACCGGTAGTGTCTTTATCCAGACGGTGCACGATGCCCGCGCGCGGGACATCCGCGATCGGCGGATAGTAATGGAGAAGTGCGTTAAGTACCGTACCGTCAGGGTTTCCCGCGCCCGGATGAACAACCAGGTCGCGCGGCTTGTTGATCACCAGAATGTCATCATCTTCATAGACGATGTCCAGTGGGATATCCTGCGGCTCGAAGCGAATTTCCTCTTCGATTTCAGCATTGATGGCGACAGCTTCCCCACCTAACACTTTCTCTTTTGGTTTGTCCCAGATCTTGCCGTTTACCATCACGCGCTGGTCAAGGATCCATTCTTTTATGCGTGAACGCGAATAATCAGGGAACAATTCGGCCAAAGCCTGATCTAAGCGTTGACCGAGCTGATTTTCGGAGACTGTTGCGGTGAGTTCTACTCGTTGTGCCATAAACTGCTTCTTCGTTTAACGTTGGGTTTTACGGCTTTGCCGTTTAATATAGTGTGCTATTGTAGCTGGTCTTAATCGGGAGCAGGAACAGAGTTTCTCCCGGACAAACATTTGAGGAAAGTCAAAACGTCATGACGCGCATGAAATATCTGGTGGCAGCGGCCACGTTGAGCCTGGCTTTGGTGGGCTGCTCCGGTTCAAATGAACAGGTCCCTGACAATCCGCCGAATGAAATCTATGCGACTGCACAACAAAAGTTGCAGGACGGTAACTGGAAACAGGCGATAACGCAACTGGAAGCGTTGGATAATCGCTATCCATTTGGTCCGTATTCGCAGCAGGTACAGTTAGATCTCATCTACGCATACTATAAAAATGCCGATCTGCCGCTGGCTCAGGCAACCATCGATCGTTTCATGCGTCTGAACCCGACTCATCCTAACATCGACTACGTGATGTACATGCGCGGGCTCACCAACATGGCGCTGGACGACAGTGCGCTGCAGGGCTTCTTCGGCGTGGATCGTTCCGACCGTGACCCGCAGCATGCGCGTGATGCCTTCAATGACTTCTCTAAACTGGTGCGCGGCTATCCAAACAGCCAGTACGTGACCGACGCCACCAAGCGTCTGGTGTTCCTGAAAGATCGTCTGGCGAAATATGAATACTCCGTGGCGGACTACTATACCCGCCGTGGCGCATGGGTTGCCGTGGTTAACCGCGTAGAAGGTATGCTGCGTGATTACCCGGATACTCAGGCTACGCGCGACGGCCTGAAGCTGATGGAAAATGCTTACCGTCAGATGCAGATGACCGCTCAGGCTGAAAAAGTGGCGAAAATCATCGCCGCGAACAGCAGCAACACCTGATTTTGCCTCAATGCAAAACGGCAGCCCGAAGGCTGCCGTTTTTTTATTCGTTTCTGAGCGTCGCTGAAGCGCGTTAGCCTCAACACATCCAGTCAACTATGGCCTCAATTTTTGCCTTCTACAAGGTAAATCTCACCTCTTCCTGCCCTGCCTCACAAAAAAGATTCCCTGACAAAAACCGACAAAATAACGTGATCTAAATCACACATTTTGACATTAGGTCGGGTATGCTGGAATCACCAAGACGGAAAGACAAGAGGTAAAATTTATGACAATGAACATTACCAGTAAACAAATGGAAATTACTCCGGCAATTCGCCAGCACGTCGCAGACCGTCTCGCCAAACTGGATAAATGGCAAACACATTTGATTAATCCACATATCATCCTGTCCAAGGAGCCGCAGGGTTTCATCGCTGACGCAACTATCAATACTCCAAACGGCCATCTGGTCGCCAGCGCAAAACATGAGGATATGTACACCGCAATTAACGATTTGATCAACAAGCTGGAACGGCAGCTCAATAAAGTGCAACACAAAGGTGAAGCCCGTCGCGCCACAACGTCGGTGAAAGACGCCAGCTTCGCGGAAGAAGTTGAAGAAGAGTAATCCTTTAAATTGAGTGTACCGCCAACGCGCCTTCGGGCGCGTTTTTTGTTTTTTATTGACAGGGTGAAAACAGTACGGGTACTTTAACGGTATCACTCACAGGATGACTTTATGAAACTTACGCCGTTCTTCTTCGCATTCTTTTTTACCTTCCCCTGAACGGGAGGCGTTTCGTCGTGTGATAAAGAATGCGAAGACGAACAACAAGGCCTCCCACACCGGGGGGCCTTTTTTATTGATAACGATAAGATGAGACAGGCAACACTATGACACCGGAAAACCCGTTACTGGATCTGCGCGTAAAAATCAGCGCGCTGGATGAGAAACTGCTGGCGCTGCTGGCCGAACGCCGCGCCCTTGCCGTTGAAGTGGGTAAAGCCAAGCTGGACTCCCATCGTCCGGTCCGTGATATCGACCGCGAGCGGGATCTGCTGGAACGTCTCATTCAGCTCGGCAAAGCGCATCATCTCGATGCCCACTACATCACCCGGCTGTTCCAGCTCATCATCGAAGACTCCGTTCTGACCCAGCAAGCACTACTCCAGCAGCATCTCAATAAAACCAATCCGCACTCTGCGCGTATCGCTTTCCTCGGGCCAAAGGGCTCCTATTCTCACCTGGCCGCGCGTCAGTATGCCGCTCGCCATTTCGAAGAATTTATTGAAAGCGGCTGCGCGAAGTTTGCCGACATTTTTAACCAGGTCGAGACCGGCCAGGCGGATTACGCCGTGGTGCCGATTGAAAACACCAGCTCCGGCGCCATCAACGACGTCTACGATTTGCTGCAGCACACCAGCCTGTCGCTGGTCGGCGAGCTGACGATCCCTATCGATCATTGCGTGCTGGTCTCCGGTTCAACGGACCTGAACACGATCGAAACGGTCTACAGCCACCCGCAGCCGTTCCAGCAGTGCAGCCAGTTCCTGAACCGTTATCCGAACTGGAAAATTGAGTACACCGAAAGCACCTCGGCGGCGATGGAAAAAGTGGCCCAGGCGAACTCCCCCACCGTCGCGGCGCTCGGCAGCGAAGCGGGCGGCGCGCTGTATGGTTTACAGGTGCTGGAACGCAACCTGGCGAACCAGACGCAAAATATTACCCGCTTCGTGGTGCTGGCCCGCAAGGCAATCAATGTGTCTGACCAGGTACCGGCCAAGACCACGCTGCTGATGGCCACCGGCCAACAGGCCGGTGCGCTGGTTGAAGCTCTGCTGGTACTGCGTAATCACAACCTGATCATGACCCGGCTGGAATCGCGCCCAATCCACGGTAACCCGTGGGAAGAGATGTTCTATCTTGATATCCAGGCCAACCTGGAGTCTGCTTCCATGCAGAAAGCCCTGCGCGAGCTGGGCGAAATCACCCGCTCTATGAAAGTGCTGGGCTGCTATCCGAGCGAAAACGTCGTCCCGGTCGATCCAATCTAACGTTCGATAAAACGGCTTTTCTTCATCCCTGCCACGCTCACCGGCAGGGAGAAGATGGCCCCGGAAAGCGGATATTTCGCCACCTCCTCCGCCTCCATATTCTCCCGCGTGGTGGTAATAAACAGCGTTTTCATGTCATCGCCGCCAAAGCAGACCATCGTCGGGCAACGCACCGGCATGCGATACTCTTCCAGCTGCTCCCCTAGCGGTGAAAAACGCGCGATGCGCCAGCCGTCAAACAGCGCGCTCCAGTAGCAGCCTTCCACATCCATAGCCGCGCCGTCGGGTATCCCTTCGCCCTCTTTAAACTGACGAAACACCTCTCGCTTACCCGGTTCGCCCTGCTCATCAAGCGGGGTACGGTAGATCACACCGTTTGGCGTGTCTGAGGTAAACATCCACTGCTTATCCGGGCTAAACGCCAGGCCGTTATGCCCGTGGATATCGCACTGGATCACCTTCGGCGTCAGGTCGTTGTCGATGCGCATCAGCAGGGCGCCGTTGTAATCTCCCGGCCCCCAGAACGTGCCCGCATAGAACCGGCCCAGATGGTCGGTGCCTCCATCGTTAAAACGCGCCAGCTGCGGGTTAGAGGGGTTATCACACACCTTGCGGCGCAGCAGGCCGTGTTTATCGGTCAGCCAGATACCCGTTCGCATCGCAACGATAAAACCACCCTGCTCACGCAGCGCGAAACACCCCACCTCCTCGTGGAAAGAGAGTACGGTGTGTTCCGCCGTCGGCAGATGGTAGCGGTGGATCTCGCCTTCCAGAATATCGACCCAGTAGAGCGCCTGCTCTTCGGCGCTCCACGTCGGGCATTCAGGCAAATGCCCGGTGTAATTCAACAGCAGCTGCGGTTCAGCCATGACAGTTCCCCAAAATGAAAAAAGCCAGCATTGCTGGCTTTCAGTATATACATCATCGCATTACTGGCGACTGTCATTTGCCTGGCGCAACAACGTCCGGCTCTCATTCTGGAAACGCTGCGCATAATCGCCAAACCAGTGCTCGACCTTGCGGAAGCTATCGATAAACGCCTGCTTGTCTCCGTGCTCAAGCAGCGTAATGGCTTCCCCAAAGCGCTGATAGTAGCGCTTGATCAGTGCCAGGTTGTTTTCGGAAGACATAATAATGTCCGCGTACAGCTGCGGATCCTGCGCGAACAGACGCCCGACCATCGCCAGTTCCAGACGATAGATAGGTGAAGAGAGCGCCAGCAGCTGTTCAAGCTGCACGTTCTCTTCCGCCAGATGCAGGCCGTAGGCAAACGTGGCAAAGTGGCGCAGCGCCTGAATGAACGCCATGTTCTGGTCGTGCTCAACCGCGCTGATGCGGTGCAGTCGCGCGCCCCATACCTGAATCTGTTCCAGGAACCACTGATAGGCTTCCGGCTGACGACCGTCGCAGTAAACCACCACCTGCTTAGCCAGGCTGCCGCTGTCCGGACCAAACATCGGGTGCAGACCCAGCACCGGCCCGGTATGCGCAGCCAGCATTGCCTGCAGCGGACCATTTTTGACGGAGGCCAGATCCACCAGGATACAGTCTTTCGGTAAAGGAGGAAGCTTCCCGACGATCTGCTCCGTCACGTGGATCGGCACGCTGACGATAACCATCCCGGCATCTTTCATGAGCTCCGGCGCCTGCGCCCAGTCCTCTTTTTCCAGAATGCGCACCTGATAGCCAGAAAGCGTCAGCATTTTTTCAAACAGGCGCCCCATCTGTCCTGCCCCGCCGACAATCACCACCGGACGCAGGGTCGGACAGAGGGTTTTGAAGCCCTTGTCGTTTTCACTAGAATAGGACTCTCGCATCACGCGACGCAGAACATCCTCAATCAAGTCCGGCGAAACGCCCAGCGCCTGCGCCTCTTTGCGACGGGAGGCGAGCATAGAGGCTTCGCGCTCCGGGACGTAAATCGGCAGGCCGTATTTGCTTTTCACCTCACCGACTTCGGCAACCAGCGCCATGCGGCGCGCCAGCAGATCCAGCAGCGCCTTATCCACTTCATCAATTTGATCGCGCAGTGCGGTCAATTCAGCAACCATAACTACCCTCTTAAGCCAGACGCGTCGCCAGCTGGCCGCTTAAATCTTTATGAATCTCACGCAGCAGTGCATCGGTGGTCTCCCAGCTGATGCAGGCATCCGTCACGGAGACGCCGTGCTTCATGGCACTGCGCGGTTGTTCAGATGATTGATTGCCTTCATGAATATTGCTCTCAATCATCAGACCGATAATCGAACGGTTGCCATCTTTGATCTGGGCGACCACGGATTCCGCAACCGCAGGCTGACGACGGTAATCTTTATTCGAATTACCATGACTGCAATCTACCATCAGTGCCGGGCGCAGTCCCGCCTGCTCCATCTCTTTTTCACACTGCGCCACGTCCGCCGGGCTGTAGTTCGGGGTTTTCCCGCCGCGCAGGATCACGTGCCCGTCCGGGTTGCCCTGCGTTTGCAGGAGGCAGACCTGGCCCGCCTGGTTGATACCGACGAAACGGTGCGGCATGGCAGCCGCGCGCATTGCGTTGATCGCCGTCGCCAGGCTGCCATCGGTACCGTTTTTAAAACCAACCGGCATCGACAGGCCAGACGCCATCTCGCGGTGGGTTTGCGATTCCGTGGTACGCGCGCCAATCGCGGACCAGCTGAACAGATCGCCAAGGTATTGCGGGCTGTTCGGATCCAGCGCTTCGGTTGCCAGCGGCAGCCCCATGCTGACCAGTTCCACCAGCAGGCGACGCGCAATCTTCAGGCCTGCTTCCACATCAAACGAGCCATCCATGTGCGGATCGTTAATCAACCCTTTCCAGCCAACGGTAGTACGTGGCTTCTCAAAATAGACGCGCATCACCAGGTAGAGGCTATCGCTGACCTCCTCCGCTAATGCTTTAAATCGACGAGCGTACTCAATGGCGGTTTCAGGATCGTGAATAGAGCAAGGACCACACACCACCAGCAGGCGCGGATCGCGGCCGGCGATGATGTCAGAAATGGTCTGGCGCGAGTGCTCAATCTGAGCCTCCTGCGCGACGCTCAGCGGAAATTCTGCTTTCAGCTGATCCGGAGTAATTAAAACCTGTTCGTCAGTGATATGTACGTTGTTCAGCGCGTCTTTTTGCATGATGGCGATCCTGTAAAGCTCGTTTGCGATAGTTGTTTTCCTCAATGAGGTGAAACCACGATACCATAAAAAGTAAACATTTCAATCCAAAATACGTACACATTAATTTACAGCAGCCAATTTATTGCAAAAATCAGCCGTCAAAAACGTAAAGTTTAAATTACAGACATACTTTCTTAAGCCAGGCTATGCTGAAGTAAAAAGGAGAATGGCTATGCGTTCAATTGCTCTCACGCTGTTGTCGCTGTTTTTAACGGGCTGCCAGATCAATCCTTATACCTTCCAGCCCGACTGGACCAGTCCATCCTGGTTTGATGCCGGTAAAGAAGACGCCATGAATGGCCTGCCGGTTAAAGATAACCAGACCCTGGCCGATAGTTTTAACGACACCCACGTTGATCGTAGTGAATATCTTCGCGGCTATGCCGATGGTCAGAAGAGAGTCTGCGAAGAAGGGTTTATTCACGCCTGGGGATTAGCGGGCAAATCTTTCCCTGCCAGTTGCGATACTGCTGAAAACGCGGCAAAACTACGTGCGTCATGGCAAAAAGGGATGGATGAAAGTATGCGCTCCAGCAGACTCAATTAAGTCTGCTTTTAACCACCGGAAAATAAACAACAGTAGGATTTAGCTTAGGTTGACCTGAGGCTATTTCTGACATAATGACGGCTCTGACAAACAATGGTATTCTGCCCGCAACTCTTAAGGACATCTATTTCCAGAGCGATGTGGCGGATTCTGGTGAGAAATTTATTCTTGATCTCTTTTTTCCGACTCACTCTGGTGTTAATGCTGTTCATTATGGTGGGCCCAGCGACGGCAGGCACGCTCACGGAAACGGATAAATCGGTACGCTCGATAGTCTCAGGCATTGTGAGCTATACGCGATGGCCGTCACTATCCGGGCAACCTAAACTCTGCATCTATGCCACTTCTCACTATACGCACGCGCTTAGCGGCGACGAAGGGCACAACGAGTTACCCTATACTCCCGCTATTGTACATAACGATCGGGAAGCCCTGGCCGCGACGTGCGATGCGATTTATTTCGGGTCTGAATCACCGGCAAAACAACTTGAATTAATAAGCCAATATCAGGGCAGAGCATTGCTATTAATCTCAGAGCAAAATCCGGAATGTGTAATTGGCAGTGCCTTTTGCCTGATGATCGATCGCGGCCAGGTCCGGTTCTCCGTCAACCTGGATGCATTGACGCGCAGTGGCGTAAGAGTCAATCCGGATGTATTAATGCTGGCACGGAATAAGCAGCATGGATAAAGATTTCACTTCAACGCCACGTCCGACGTTTAAAAGAACGTTGAGGCGAAACAGCATGATAAGCGTCATTATCACGATGACGTTAATATGGCTGTTGCTCTGTTTTGCTTCCGTTGTGACGTTAAAACAATACGCGCAAAAGAATCTCGAATTAACCGGCGCCACAATGAGCCACAGCCTGGAAGCCTCGCTGGTTTTCAACGACTCGCTGGCGGCCAACGAAACGCTTGCCGCCCTGGGCAAACAGGGGCAGTTTGCCGCGGCGGAGGTGATTAATGCGCATAAAAAGCGGTTCGCCTACTGGTCCTGGAACCCGGAAGATAACAACGACACGCTGGGCGCGCTGGTCAGCCGCTGGCTTTTCCCCGTACCGGTTGCGCAGCCCATCATGCATAACGGCTTAACGATCGGCGAAATCCGCCTTACCGCGCGTGACAGTCTGATCAGTCATTTCATCTGGACGTCGTTTGCCGTACTGACCGGCTGCATTCTCTTTGCCGCCGTGGTCGCGCTCGTCATTACCCAGTCTTTGCATCGTGGAATGGTCACGGCCCTGCAGAACATTACCGACGTCGTGCATGACGTGCGCACGAACCGAAATTTCTCCCGCCGGGTGAAAGACGGCCGTATCGAAGAATTTCACCAGTTTGGCGAAGACTTCAATAGTCTTCTGGATGAAATGGAAGAGTGGCAGCTGAAGCTTCAGGCGAAAAATGCCCAGCTGTTGCGGACCGCCATGCACGACCCGCTTACCGGTCTTGCCAACCGCGCAGCGTTTCGTAACAGCATTGCGGCATTAATGAATGACCCTTCAGCCAGAACCAACTCGGCCCTGCTCTTCCTCGACGGTGATAATTTTAAGTTTATTAACGACACCTGGGGACACGCGGCAGGAGACTGCGTGCTGATCGAAGTCGCCAGCAGAATGATGGAGTTTGGCGACAAACGTCATCAGTCCTACCGCCTTGGCGGTGACGAATTTGCCATGGTGCTGTACGGCGTGCACTCTGAGCTTGAGGTTCAACATATTTGTGCTGCGCTTTCGCAGCAGTTTATCCGTCCGTTTGATCTTCATAACGGACAAAAAGCATCGATGTCACTCAGCATTGGCTTTGCTCTGGCGTGGGAAAATACTTCCGTGGAAGCATTACTGGAGAGGGCTGACCGCAACATGTACCAGGTTAAAAACCAGCGTACGAAAACAATAAGTTAGAAAGGATACACTATGTTAAAACGTTACTTCGCGCCCTTAGTACTGGCCTCACTGGTTCTGGCAGGCTGCCAGTCGCCGCCGGAAGGCAAATTCACTCCTGAGCAAATTGCGGCGATGAAGTCTTACGGTTTTAACGAACTGAACGGTGACTGGTCGCTTGGGATGTCGGACACCATCCTGTTTGATAAAAATGACGCCAGGCTGCGATCGGAGAGTGAAACGCAGATCCAGTCCATGGCCTCTCGCCTGGCGGAAACCGGCCTGACCCACGCGCGAATGGACGGTCACACGGATAACTACGGGGAAGAGAGCTACAACGAAGCGCTCTCGTTAAAACGCGCTAACGCCGTGGCCGATGCCTGGGCGAAGGGGGCAAACATCCCGCGCAGCAATCTCACCACGCGGGGATTAGGTCAAAAATACCCGGTTGCGAGCAACAGTACCTCACAAGGGCGCGCTGAAAACCGCCGCGTCGCAGTGGTAATCAGCACGCCATAAGGCTATTTAGCGGATGATTCGGCGAGCGTCACCCTGGTTGCCGCTCGCCAGCGCAGCCAGTCCACCAGAACAAACAGCGCCAGACTCACGCCCATGACCGGCAGGGCCAGCCCCAACAGTACGCTGATTAACACCGTAACGCCTCTTCCCCACACTGACAAGGCAAGCCAGCTCTGGCAAAGCGTCTGTACCGGACTCACAGCCGATTGCGCCGGACGACGCATCCACCACATCCGGTATCCCCAGATAATGAGCACGCACAGGGCAAGGCCGAACGCAACCAGCAGCAGCTGATTTGCGAGGCCGAATAAGATCCCCATATGGAAATCCACGCCCCAGCGGGTCAGTTTTGCCATTAGCGGAAAATCCTCGAATCGGGTCCTGTCCAGAACCTGCATCGTATGAGGATCAACCGCCACGGCGTCCACCTGAGTTGGCCAGCTGCGATCGATTTCCGTCACGGTCCAGGCGCGATCCCTCGTTTTCGCCGGGCGGATCTCCAGCTTGCCGGCATCAATACCCGCGTTACGCGCCGCGCTTAACACGCCGTCAAACTGCGTCAAATCCATCGCCATATCGGGCATCACCATTCCACCGTGATGACCGCGGTGTTCGGCATGTTCATCCATGACCTCATGTTGGCCGGATAGCGTCGTGTTCACCTGCGGGGTGAGCCAGTTCATCTCTGCACGCAGCTTATCCACGTTTCCGCCAGCCCACTGGGACCAGGTCAGGCCGGTTGCGGAGAACAGCAGCATTCCACCCAGCAGGCTCCAGCCCAGCGTCACGTGTACCCGACGCCGGTTCTGGAAGCGATTGTTGATCCGTCGTTTGGGTCGGGTATAACACCACAGGGCAATACCGCCCAGCGCGGCAACCCACATCCACGAGGCCGCAAGCTCGCTGTAGAGGCGCCCAACGTCGCCCAGCATCAGGGAAGTATGCAGGTAATCAATGGTCTGACGCAGGGGTAAAATCCCGCTGGTGCCGTATACCGTCAGATCTCCCAGCACCGTCAGGCTTACCGGATCGATAAAGATAGCCCGGTTCTCCGATGGCCCAAGTTTCGGGTCAGCGAACATCACGCGGGTGGTTTCGCCCTCAACCAGCCCCGGACGAACGGCGTGCAAACGTAAATCTGATCCAACGGTTTTTTCCGCCACGGCGATTTGTTCCGCCAGAGGCAGTGGCTCGCCTATAGAATCCGTGTGGAGCGCGTGCCGGTAGAGTGCGTTTTCCAGCTGTGGGGTCGCCACATACAGCGTCCCGGTTAGCGCGGCGAAGAAGATAAACGGGCCGACAAACAGCCCAACGTAGAAATGAAGGCGACGCAGCAGGTTTCCCCATGCCGCGCGCGAGGTGCAGGTAGTCATACTTTTCCTTTTTAAGGCAAAAAGTTATCGATATTTTTAAAGGGAAAAAGCAGACTGCCGCGGCGGCGCGCGGGTATCAGGGTAAAGCCAGGGGAAAAAGTGCCAGTGCTTGACCGCCTGACGCGGCGGCTTAACGCGAAGCCTCTGCAGCACCACGCTGAGCAGGACGATGAGCGCCAGCATCACGCCAGGGACATGCGCTAACAGCACGCAGTAGCCGCACGCTTCCGCATGGTCGACGGGCATCGTGTGTGGCATATCGCCGTGATGCTCGTCCATCGACATCATGCTCATGTCATGATGCATGCCCGGCATGGCGCTCATGGGATCTTTCTGCAATGAGACGGAGATCAGGGGTGCTACCACGATCAGCAGGATCGCAAACAGCGCGGTCAATGCCGCTGCGCGTTTCCAGCTATTCTGATGCAGTATGTTATCCACTTCCCCTCCATACAAGAGGCAAGCATTGTAAATGATTTATGACAAAAGGGTTAACGCGAGAGGTGCGATGGGATAAAAAAAGGGCCAGCCTTTCGGCCAGCCCTTTCTAACAGGATGTCGCTTAAGCGAATCTTAGTTCAGACGCTCTTTAATACGAGCAGACTTACCAGTACGCTCACGCAGGTAGTACAGTTTAGCTTTACGTACAGCACCACGACGTTTAACAGCAATGCTGTCAACTACCGGAGAGTGAGTCTGGAAGACACGCTCAACGCCTTCGCCGTTGGAAATTTTACGAACAGTGAATGCAGAGTGCAGACCGCGGTTACGAATAGCGATAACCACGCCCTCGAATGCCTGCAGACGTTTTTTGGAACCTTCAACAACCCATACTTTCACTTCCACGGTGTCACCTGGACGGAAGGAAGGTACGTCCTGCTTCATCTGCTCTTGTTCAAGTTGCTTAATAATGTTGCTCATAATTTAATCTCTTATCCTGGGTAAACTGATATTCGGGAGCGTATTACGCATTCCCATCATGTTCATGCTGCTGTTGCGCGTGTTCAGTTTTGAACTCGGCCAGCAACTTTGCTTGCTCTTCAGTCAGAGCCAGGTTTTCCAGAAGTTCAGGTCTTCTAAGCCAGGTTCGGCCCAGCGACTGCTTCAAACGCCAGCGACGTATCTCGGCATGGTTTCCTGACAGTAACACTGCCGGGACTTCCATCCCTTCTAACACTTCAGGACGGGTATAGTGTGGACAGTCCAGCAACCCATCGGCAAAGGAATCTTCCGTTGCCGAAGCTTCATGGCCCAGTACTCCCGGAATGAACCGGGCGACGGAGTCAATCAGCGTCATTGCGGGTAACTCACCACCGCTGAGAACGTAATCGCCGATAGACCATTCTTCGTCAATCTCGGTTTGAATTACACGCTCATCTATCCCTTCGTAGCGACCACAGACCAGAATCAGCTTTTGATTCGTCGCCAGTTCGCTGACGCCCGCTTGATCAAGCTTGCGTCCCTGAGGTGACAGATAAATCACCTTTGCGCCTTCACCTGCCGCGGCTTTTGCTGTGTGAATGGCGTCCCGTAAGGGTTGCACCATCATTAGCATCCCCGGTCCGCCGCCGTAAGGACGATCGTCCACGGTACGGTGCCGGTCATGAGTAAAGTCACGCGGACTCCAGCTCTGGATGCTCAGCAGGCCATTCTTTACTGCCCGGCCAGTTACCCCGTAATCGGTAATCGCGCGGAACATTTCAGGAAACAGGCTAATTATGCCAATCCACATAGCGCCGTCTTTTACCGTTTATCCGGAGAATTTAAAAACCAGGATCCCAATCTACTTCAATGGTTTGAGTAGTGAGATCGACTTTCTTGATAACCTGTCCATCGAGGAACGGAACCAACCGCTCCTTGATGCCAAATGCATCTTTCAGGTTTGCCTTAATGACGAGAACGTCATTTGACCCGGTTTCCATCATATCGATGACTTTCCCCAGGCTGTAGCCTTCAGTAGTGACTACCTGGCAACCCATAAGGTCTTTCCAGTAGTAGTCGCCCTCTTCCAGCTGTGGCAACTGCGACGAATCCACGACAATTTCACAATTAGTCAGCGCATTCGCGGCATCACGATCGTCAACGCCTTTCAGCTTGATGATGATGTCCTGATTGTGGTGACGCCAGCTTTCCAGCTCGACCTCTTCCCACTTACCGCCTTTCTGGATAAACCAGGGCTGGTAATTAAAAATGCTATCAGCGTCTTCAGTGGAGGAAAACACTCTGAGCCAACCACGGATACCGTAGCAAGAACCCATTTTTCCCAATACGATCGGTTCAACAGGTGCTTTATTGCTCATCATGACCACCGTGACAGATTAAGCTGCTTTGTTTGCTGCTTTGATCAGCGTAGCAACGCGATCGGAAACAGTAGCGCCCTGGCCAACCCAGTGAGCGATACGATCCAGATCCAGACGAGTTTCTTCTTCTGCGCCAGCGGCCAGTGGGTTGAAGAAACCAACGCGCTCGATGAAGCGACCGTTGCGTGCATTACGGCTGTCAGTCACAACAACCTGGTAGAACGGACGCTTTTTAGCGCCGTGACGTGCTAAACGAATAGTTACCATAACATCCTCTTGTGTGAATAAAACAACCGGGCCCCATCGAGGAACGGAGCCCGGGTGTCATATTAAAAGCCCGAAAATTTTACTCATTTTCGGGCAAAAAGCAATCTCAAAAGCGATTAACGCCCTGGAAAACCGGGAGGCATCATCCCTTTCATGCCGCGCATCATCTTCGCCATGCCGCCTTTCTTCATTTTCTTCATCATGCGCTGCATGTCGTCGAACTGTTTCAGAAGGCGGTTAACGTCCTGCACCTGCATGCCGCAACCGGCTGCGATACGGCGTTTACGGGAACCTTTGATGATGTCCGGGTTAGCGCGCTCTTTAAGGGTCATCGAGTTGATGATCGCCTCCATACGCACCAGCACCTTGTCATCCATCTGCGCTTTCACGTTGTCAGGGATCTGGCCCATGCCCGGCAGTTTGCCCATCAGGCTGGCCATGCCGCCCATGTTTTTCATCTGACGCAGCTGCTCAAGGAAGTCAGTCAGATCGAAACCGTCCCCTTTTTTCAGCTTGCTGGCCAGCTTCTCGGCCTGCGCGCGGTCAACCTTGCTCTCGATATCTTCGATCAGCGACAGCACGTCGCCCATGCCGAGGATACGGGAGGCAATACGATCCGGGTGGAACGGCTCCAGCGCTTCGGTTTTCTCACCGACGCCGAGGAACTTGATCGGCTTACCGGTGATGTGACGAATGGAGAGGGCCGCACCGCCGCGGGCGTCACCGTCCACTTTGGTCAGCACCACGCCGGTTAACGGCAGCGCTTCGTTAAACGCTTTCGCGGTATTCGCCGCATCCTGACCGGTCATGGCGTCGACGACAAACAGGGTCTCTACCGGGTTGATAGAGGCATGCACCTGCTTGATCTCGTCCATCATCGCTTCGTCAACGTGCAGACGACCGGCGGTATCCACCAGCAGCACGTCGTAGAATTTCAGCTTCGCCTCTTTCAGCGCGGCGTTAACGATGTCGACAGGCTTCTGCGCCACGTCGGACGGGAAGAAATCCACGCCGACCTGCTCTGCCAGGGTCTCCAGCTGCTTGATCGCCGCCGGGCGATAGACGTCCGCAGAGACCACCAGCACTTTCTTCTTGTGCTTTTCGCGCAGGAACTTACCCAGCTTACCGACGCTGGTGGTTTTACCCGCACCCTGCAGGCCCGCCATCAGCACCACGGCCGGTGGCTGAGCGGCCAGGTTAAGCACCTGGTTCTCTTCGCCCATCGCCGAAACCAGTTCGTTACGAACGATTTTGACGAACTCCTGACCCGGGGTCAGGCTCTTGTTAACTTCATGACCAACCGCCTTCTCTTTCACGCGGTTGATAAAATCACGAACAACCGGCAACGCGACGTCTGCTTCCAGCAGCGCCATGCGCACTTCGCGCAGCGTTTCCTTGATGTTCTCTTCAGTAAGGCGTCCGCGGCCGCTGATGTTGCGCAGCGTGCGCGACAAACGATCGGTTAAATTATCAAACATTGTCTCTCGCCTGAGTAGAAACGTTGGGCCGCCATGAGCGACACATACACAGAATTTTGCCGGAGTATAACATGAAGGCGCCTTTGTTGTTATGCAACGGTTGGAGCAGGCGTCACGTAACGTTATACTGCTTCTCTTTCTTATTAAGACAACTGTCGATGCCTATATGCCTGTTTTCGCACTGATCGCCCTTGTTGCCTACTCTGTCAGCCTCGCGCTGATTATTCCCGGACTGCTGCAAAAAAACAGCGGCTGGCGGCGCATGGCTATTCTTTCGGCGGTGATCGCACTGATTAGCCACGCCTTTGCGCTGGAATCACGCATTATCCCCGGCGATGGCAGCGTGCAAAACCTGAGCGTGCTGAACGTCGGCTCGCTGGTCAGCCTGATGATCTGTACGGTAATGACCATCGTCGCGTCTAAAAATCGCGGCTGGCTGCTGCTGCCGATTGTCTACACCTTCGCGCTGATCAATCTCGCCCTCGCCACCTTTATGCCTAATGAGTTCATTACGCATCTGGAGGCGACGCCGGGGATGCTGGTGCATATCGGCCTGTCGCTCTTTGCCTACGCGACGCTGATCATCGCCGCGCTTTATGCCATGCAGCTCGCCTGGATTGACTACCAGCTGAAAAACAAAAAACTGGCGTTTAACCATGAAATGCCGCCGCTGATGGTGATTGAGCGTAAGATGTTCCACATCACCCAGGTGGGCGTGGTGCTGCTGACGCTCACGCTCTGCACCGGGCTGTTTTACATGAAGAACCTGTTCAGCGTGGAGAATATCGATAAAGCGGTGCTCTCCATCATCGCGTGGTTTGTCTATATTGTCCTGTTATGGGGCCATTATCATGAAGGCTGGCGCGGTCGTCGCGTGGTCTGGTTCAACGTCGCGGGTGCGGGCATTCTCACCCTTGCCTATTTTGGCAGCCGCTTCATACAGCAATTTGCTGGCTAAGAAACAAAGGAGTTCCCCCTGGAACACATCTCAACCACCACGCTGATCGTTATCCTGATCGTCATGGTGGTCATCTCCGCCTATTTCTCCGGCTCGGAAACCGGCATGATGACCCTGAACCGCTACCGGTTACGTCATCGTGCTAAACAGGGTAACCGCGCCGCTCGCCGCGTTGAAAAACTGCTCCGCAAGCCGGATCGCCTGATTAGCCTGGTGCTCATCGGCAACAACCTCGTCAACATTCTGGCCTCTGCGCTCGGCACCATCGTAGGGATGCGCCTGTACGGCAACGCCGGGGTCGCAATTGCCACCGGCGTGCTGACGTTCGTGGTACTGGTGTTTGCCGAAGTGCTGCCAAAAACCATCGCCGCGCTTTACCCTGAAAAGGTCGCCTATCCGAGCAGCTTCCTGCTGGCACCGCTGCAGATCCTGATGATGCCGCTGGTCTGGCTGCTGAACATGGTGACGCGCGTCCTGATGCGGATGGTGGGAATCAAAGCCGACGTCACCATCAGCAGCGCGCTCAGCAAAGAGGAGCTGCGCACCATCGTGAACGAATCCCGCTCGCAGATCTCCCGGCGCAATCAGGACATGCTCCTGTCGGTTCTCGATCTGGAAAAGGTGAGCGTGAACGACATCATGGTGCCGCGTAACGAAATCGTCGGTATCGACATCAATGACGACTGGAAAGCCATCGTTCGCCAGCTGACGCACTCTCCGCACGGGCGCATTGTGCTGTACCGCGACTCGCTGGATGACGCCATCAGCATGCTGCGCGTGCGCGAAGCCTACCGTCTGATGACCGAGAAAAAAGAGTTCACCAAAGAGGTGATGCTGCGCGCCGCCGACGAAATTTATTACGTGCCGGAAGGAACACCGCTCAGCACGCAGCTGGTGAAATTCCAGCGCAACAAGAAGAAGGTCGGCCTGGTGGTCAATGAGTACGGCGATATCCAGGGGCTGGTGACGGTCGAAGATATTCTGGAAGAGATTGTCGGGGACTTTACCACCTCCATGTCGCCTTCCCTCGCGGAAGAGGTCACCCCGCAAAACGACGGCTCAGTGCTGATTGACGGAAGCGCGAACATTCGTGAACTCAACAAAGCCTTTAACTGGCATTTGCCGGAAGATGAGGCTCGCACCATTAACGGGATGATTCTGGAAGCGCTGGAAGAGATCCCGGCGGCGGGCACGCGGGTGCGCATCGAGCAGTACGATATTGATATCCTGGACGTGCAGGACAATATGATCAAGCAGGTGAAAGTCCTGCCCGTTAAACCCCTGCGCGAAAGTATCGCGGAGTAAGGTTGTAGGCCGGGTAAGGCGAACGCCGCTACCCGGCACTATGGATAGCGAATTACGCTTTCGCTTTCGCCACGGTCACCATCGCAGCGCGGATGGTACGGC
Source organism: Enterobacter roggenkampii (assembly GCF_001729805.1). Lineage (NCBI taxonomy): Bacteria > Pseudomonadati > Pseudomonadota > Gammaproteobacteria > Enterobacterales > Enterobacteriaceae > Enterobacter > Enterobacter roggenkampii. The sequence continues at coordinate 3,587,466 of NZ_CP017184.1, forward strand.
CGTTCAGGGTATAGCCTTTCTGCATCACGCCCAGCACTTTACCGGCTTCAATCTCTTCAGATTCAACCATCGCAATGGCCTGGTGAACGTTTGGATCCAGCGGAACGTCGGTATCGGCAATCACTTCCACGCCAAACTTACGCACTACGTCGAGCATGGATTTCAGCGTCAGTTCGATACCTTCGATCATTGCGGCGTTGTCCGGATTCGCTTTGTCAGCCACTTCCAGCGCACGATCGAGGCTATCGATCACCGGCAGCAGTTCGTTGACGAATTTCTCCAGCGCAAATTTATGCGCCTTCTCAACGTCCTGCTCGGTACGACGACGCAGGTTTTCCATTTCCGCCTTGATGCGCAGAACACTGTCGCGTTCGCGATTCTGAGCTTCTACCAGCTGGGCTTCCAGATTCGCAATTTTTTCATCGCGCGGGTCCACCTGCTCAGCAGATGCGTCTGGCTCTACAGCCTCAACTTCATCGTGCTGTTCCGTGATAATTTCTTCAGGGGCTTGCCCCTCAGGCGTTTTCTGTTCTTTACTACTCATGAATTTCTCCGCGTTTTTCTGCATTCATCTCGCTAACTTCGCTTATTATGGGGATCAGTTTCCGGGATTCAAGGGAACAAGACAGATTGTCATCATTCATCAGGCACAAGGACCTCCAGAAAATGAATAATCATTTCAGGTGTATTGGGATCGTCGGGCATCCGCGTCACCCTACCGCACTAACGACACATGAAATGTTGTATCGCTGGTTGTGTAGCAAAGGCTATGAAGTGATGGTCGAGCAGCAGATTGCCCAGGAACTGCAGCTGAAGAGCGTCAAAACCGGCACGCTGGCGGAAATTGGCCAACAGGCCGATCTCGCCGTGGTGGTGGGCGGCGACGGCAACATGCTCGGCGCGGCCCGCACGCTGGCGCGTTATGACATCAAGGTCATCGGCATCAACCGTGGCAATCTCGGTTTTTTAACCGACCTCGACCCGGACAATGCGCAGCAGCAACTGGCCGACGTGCTGGAAGGCCACTATATCAGTGAAAAACGCTTTTTACTGGAAGCGCAGGTGTGCCAGCAGGACTGCCAGAAACGCATCAGCACCGCCATTAACGAGGTTGTCCTTCACCCTGGCAAAGTGGCGCACATGATCGAGTTCGAAGTCTATATCGACGAGATCTTTGCCTTCTCCCAGCGTTCTGACGGGCTGATTATCTCCACCCCGACCGGCTCAACCGCCTACTCGCTTTCTGCCGGCGGCCCGATCCTGACGCCCTCGCTGGATGCCATTACCCTGGTGCCGATGTTCCCGCACACGCTCTCCGCCCGCCCGCTGGTGATCAACGGCGACAGCACGATCCGTCTGCGCTTCTCGCACCGCCGTAACGACCTGGAGATCAGCTGCGACAGCCAGATAGCGCTGCCTATCCAGGAAGGTGAAGATGTGCTTATTCGCCGGTGTGATTACCACCTGAATTTGATACATCCAAAAGATTACAGCTATTTCAACACATTAAGCTCGAAGCTTGGCTGGTCAAAAAAATTGTTCTGATTTTGCATCCAGGACTTTACTGTATATAAAACCAGTTTATACTGTATGAAAACACAGTTATGGTTTTTCATACAGGAAAACAATTATGCTGGCACAACTGACCATCAGCAACTTTGCCATTGTTCGTGAGCTTGAGATCGATTTCCACAGCGGCATGACGGCGATCACCGGGGAAACCGGTGCGGGTAAATCCATTGCCATTGATGCCCTCGGCTTGTGCCTTGGCGGCCGCGCCGAGGGCGACATGGTGCGCATGGGCGCAAACCGTGCCGACCTGTGCGCCCGTTTCTCCCTGAAAGACACCCCTGCCGCCCAGCGCTGGCTGGAGCAGAATCAGCTTGAAGATGGACGTGAGTGTTTACTTCGCCGCGTTATTAGCAGCGACGGTCGCTCACGCGGCTTTATCAACGGCACGGCGGTCCCGCTCTCCCAGCTCCGTGAACTCGGCCAGCTGCTTATCCAGATCCACGGTCAGCACGCGCATCAGCAACTCGTTAAACCCGAACAGCAGAAAGCGCTGCTGGATGGTTATGCGGGTGAGTACGCGCTTACTCAGCTTATGGCAGAGCACTATCGCCAGTGGCATCAGAGCTGCCGCGAGCTCGCTCAACACCAGCAGCAAAGCCAGGAGCGCGCCGCCCGTGCGGAGCTGCTGGAATACCAGCTCAAAGAGCTGAACGAATTCAACCCGCAGCCGGGTGAGTTTGAGCAAATCGACGAAGAGTACAAGCGCCTGGCGAACAGCGGTCACTTGCTCTCAACCAGCCAGAATGCGCTCAACCTGCTGGCGGATGGCGAAGACGTGAACCTGCAGAGCCAGCTGTATAACGTCCGTCAGCTGCTTACCGAACTGGTCGGCATGGACAGCAAACTGTCTGGCGTCCTGGATATGCTGGAAGAGGCGGCCATTCAGATCTCTGAAGCCGGTGACGAACTTCGCCACTACTGTGAGCGTCTGGATCTCGACCCGAACCGTCTGTTTGAGCTGGAGCAGCGTATCTCCCGTCAAATCTCGCTGGCGCGCAAGCACCACGTTACGCCGGAAGAGCTGCCGGGCTACTATCAGTCTCTGCTGGACGAGCAGCAGCAGCTTGACGATCAGGCTGACTCGCAGGAGACCCTCTCTCTGGCGGTGAGCCTGCACCATGAACAGGCGCTGGCGACAGCGCAAAAGCTGCATGAAATTCGTCAGCACTATGCTCAGGAGTTAAGCCAGCACATTACCGACAGCATGCACACGCTGGCGATGCCGCACGGCGTCTTCACCATTGACGTTCGCTTTGAAGAGAACCACCTGACGGCGGAAGGTGCGGATCGCATCGAATTCCGCGTCACCACCAACCCGGGGCAGCCGCTGCAGGCGATCTCCAAAGTGGCCTCAGGCGGTGAACTGTCGCGTATTGCGCTGGCGATTCAGGTGATCACCGCGCGTAAAATGGACACCCCGGCGCTAATTTTCGATGAAGTGGATGTCGGCATCAGCGGCCCGACGGCGGCGGTGGTGGGTAAACTGCTGCGCCAGCTCGGCGAATCCACGCAGGTGATGTGTGTCACCCACCTGCCGCAGGTCGCGGGCTGTGGCCATCATCACTTTATCGTCAGCAAAGAAACCGACGGTGAAATGACCGAAACGCACATGAAGCCGCTGGATAAACGTGCGCGTCTGCAGGAGCTGGCACGCCTGCTCGGCGGCAGCGAAGTCACGCGTAACACACTCGCGAACGCGAAAGAACTGCTGGCGGCATAAACTTTTTCGGGATCTCAGGGTCATACAGAACAACAAAAACGCCGCCAGACCGGTTTCAAAGTGGGGCAAGGTCTATTATCATCGGCATATTACATATGAGCCGCGTTCTGCTCGGGCCCGAAAAGGAATCAAATCACTATGCGTTGTAAAATGCTGACCGCTGCCGCAGCGGTTCTTCTGATGTTGACCGCAGGCTGTTCCACTCTGGAGAAAGTGGTTTACCGTCCTGACATCAACCAGGGGAACTACCTTACCCCTAACGATGTGTCCAAAATCCGCGTGGGGATGACACAACAGCAGGTCGCTTATGCACTGGGAACCCCGATGATGTCCGATCCGTTCGGCACTAACACCTGGTTCTATGTATTCCGTCAGAAGCCGGGCCATGAAGATGCGACCCAGCAGACCCTGACGCTGACCTTCAGCAGCGCCGGTGTGTTGACCAACATCGACAACAAGCCTGCCCTGACTAAATAATCCGGTGTCAGAAATGCAAAAAGGTGCTCATTGAGCACCTTTTTTGTATCTGAGTTCTTACGAAGAATCGTAGCCCCGGTAAGCGCAGCGCCACCGGGGAAGAAAGCGCTACTTACTGGCCTTCTCCGCGCGTTGGCGACGCAGCTCTTTCGGGTCGGCAATCAGCGGACGATAAATCTCCACCCGGTCGCCCTCTTTCAGCACATCGCCCAGCTTCACCGGACGGCTGTAAATCCCGACCTTGTTCTTCGCCAGGTCGATATCGCTGCGAAGCTCAAGGATGCCGGAAGCACGGATGGCCGCCTCAACGGTCGCCCCCTCCTCCAGCGTCACGCGCTGCAGATACTGCTTCTCCGGCAGCGCATAAACCACTTCTACAGCAATCTTATGCGACACTGTAAACCTCTTTGGCGCGGGTGGTGAACGCCTGAACCATATTCGATGCCAGCTCTTTAAAGATGCGGCCAAACGCCAGCTCAATCAGCTTATTGGTAAACTCGAAGTCCAGATGGAACTCAATGCGGCAGGCGTCAGCGCTCAGCGGCGTAAACTTCCAGCCTCCCATCAGGGTTTTGAACGGACCATCCACCAGATGCATCAAAATACTCTGATTGTTCGTCAGCGTATTACGGGTGGTGAACGTCTTGCTGATCCCCGCTTTGGAGACATCCACCGCCGCGGTCATCTGCGTCGGGCCGGATTCCAGAACGCGGCTCCCGGTGCATCCCGGAATAAATTCTGGATAAGACTGAACATCGTTCACTAACTGATACATTTGTTCCGCGCTGTAAGGCACAAGCGCAGTACGGCTAATCTGAGGCATAGCATTTCCCATGGTCACACAACGGACAAATAATAACATTTATCACCTGTTAAAAAAACGCTAAGCCTCATCTCGTGCTAAGATAGCGCGTTAGACCTCACAGGACGCAATGAGGTGACTTTTTGAAATCAGATTACCGACGGCTTTACGACACTTATGACGAAGAAAAAAGCACATAAACCAGGCTCGGCGACCATTGCGCTCAACAAGCGTGCTCGCCACGAGTATTTCATTGAAGAAGAATTCGAAGCTGGCCTTGCGTTGCAGGGCTGGGAAGTAAAATCGCTGCGCGCCGGGAAAGCCAACATTGGCGATAGCTACGTAATCCTGAAAGATGGCGAAGCCTTCCTGTTCGGCGCGAACTTTACGCCGCTGACCGTCGCCTCTTCACACTATGTGTGTGACCCTACACGCACGCGTAAATTGCTGCTGAACAAGCGTGAGCTGGAATCCCTCTACGGACGCATCAACCGCGAAGGTTTCACCGTGGTCGCCCTGTCGCTGTACTGGAAAAACGCCTGGTGCAAAGTAAAAGTTGGCGTCGCGAAGGGTAAAAAACAGCACGACAAACGTACTGACCTGAAAGAGCGCGAGTGGCAGCTGGACAAAGCGCGCATTATGAAAAACGCAGGACGTTGATTCTGCACACTTATTGTACTATTCAATAAGTTAGCGTTCCGGGCTGGTATCCAGGAAGTGAAATCTGGTATACTCAGTTCAACACTATTGGGGCTGATTCTGGATTCGACGGGATTTGCGAAACCCAAGGTGCATGCCGAGGGGCGGTTTGCCTCGTTAAAAGCCGCAAAAAAATAGTCGCAAACGACGAAAACTACGCTTTAGCAGCTTAATAACCTGCTCTGAGCCCTCTCTCCCTAGCTTCCGCTCTTAAGACGGGGATCAAAGAGAGGTCAAACCCAAAAGAGATCGCGTGGAAGCCCTGCCTGGGGTTGAAGCGTTAAAACTAATCAGGCTAGTTCGTTAGTGGCGTGTCTGTCCGCAGCTGGCGTGCGAATGTAAAGACAAACTAAGCATGTAGTACCGAGGATGTAGAAATTTCGGACGCGGGTTCAACTCCCGCCAGCTCCACCAAACATTCATTCATGATGCATCATGAACTTTAAAAAAGCCTGTAACTTCAACGAGTTGCAGGCTTCTTTGTTGCATGTGTGGTCATGATCTCTGTATGAATCTTGACCTTTTGGCACCATGTTTAGCACCACGGTATCGTGGGGCTAAAAAAGCGTGGTGCTAGAACATGCCTAAGCAACTGAAACCCTTAACAAATGTGGAGATCGCTGGCGCGAAGCCCCGTAGCACGGATTATGAGCTACGGGACGGTGAAGGCCTGTACTTGCTGGTTAAGACTTCAGGGAGGAAGGCCTGGCATTTCGAGTATTATCATCCCGTCACCAAAAAGCGCACCAAAACCAGCCTTGGCCCTTACCCGGTCGTTACACTGGCCATGGCTCGCGAAACTCGCACGAAATACAGACGACTGCTCTGGCAGGGCATCGATCCCCGTCAACACTTAGCAGGGATAGCTGAAGAAAAACGCATCCAGAATGAATGCACGCTGGAAAAAGTTGCGGAACAGTGGCTCAAAGAGAAGAAACGGACCAGCGATCTTAGCGAAGATCACGCCAAAGATATCTGGCGCTCGTTGGAGATGCACGTCTTCCCTTCTCTGGGTAACACGCCCGTCACCGAGATCCGCCCGAAGATGCTCAAGGAGCACCTCACACCTCTGGAAGAACAAGGCATCCTCGAAACACTGCGACGAGTCATTTCACGGCTTAATGAAATCTTCCGCTTCGCCATCTCCGAAGAGCTCATCGAGTTCAATCCGGCTGACAACCTGGTCGCCCGCTTCAAAAAACCGAAAAAGCAGAACATGCCCGCCCTCCACCCCAGCGAGCTGGGCAGGCTGATGCTGGCGCTACAGAATGCCTCTATCCGCAAAGAAACCCGCTGCCTTATCGAATGGGAGCTACTGACCTGGGTTCGCCCCGGCGAAGCCGTCAGCGCCCGCTGGTGCGACATCGACATGAAAAAAGCGGAATGGCGCATCCCTGACACCTTTATGAAGATGAACCGTTCGCACACGGTGCCGCTCAGCAAACAGGCGCTGCGCGTTCTTCAGGTTATGGAACCCGTCAGCCGCCATCGCCCGTGGGTTTTCCCCAGCATCCGCAAACCGCTGGAGCATATGCACCAGCAGACCGCTAACGCCGCGCTTATCCGTATGGGGTTCGGCGGTGAGCTGGTCGCCCACGGCATGCGCAGCATCGCCAGAACGGCGGGAGCAGGCCATTTTCCTCGTGAAGTACTGGAATCTGCACTGGCGCACCAGAAAGAAGACGAGATCGAAGCAGCCTACAACCGCAGCGACTACCTGGAACAAAGGCGACCGCTGATGCAGTGGTGGGGAAACTACGTTGATGCCGCCAGACGGCAGGCGCTGCTCGGTGCAGAAGAACCACTGCAGATCGTGGAAGGAGAATAATGTGTCCAGTCCCATTCGTCAGAATCTGTTTGAACGGGAATGTGATATGCCGCTGCTGGAAGCGCGGCATCTCGCCCTTCTGCTTCTCGGCCTCGATGCTTCCCAACCAGCAAATGCCCTGCCGGAAGAACATCAGGAAAATTACCGTATCCTGCACGACGCCATCAGCCGCACCATCAAAGCAACGGGCATGGTCAGCGCCCCGGCGAACAAACGCATGTTCTATGCCGATGAGATGTTCGCGCTGGCATGGCGGCTTATTGATGACGAACTGACGCCGCCAGAAATTAAGGCCCGCAGCCTGAAGGCGGTGATGAAACTGTCACGCAACAGCCGTGGCCGCAAGTGGCTGAAGACGTTCGGTGACGACGCGCTACCAGATCTCACTACTTCAGCACAACCTTCCCAGCGTGGGATGCATAAACGCGACAAAGCGCGGGAGAATACTGCCAGGCTCTGCTGGCTACTGGTTCAGCTTCTGGTTGAGGAGACTGACGGGCGTTATGGGACGTCTGATAAACCGGCTTCGGATAGGATACTTCGAAAGCTGAGAGCGCTAGCGCAGGAGCGGGAATTGCCGTCAGACGGGCTTGGGCGAGGGACGTTTTATGAGGTTTTGAAGATGGGAAGGGAGAAGGAAGTTTAGGTAATAACACTGCAGATCGCACGTGAACACAGTGCCACTTTCCCTATGGAATGTGAAATTAATCGGTAATACCCCTCGAAAGAATGTGAACAGACAATCTCTTGCTTAACTGTTGAAACTCTTCGAATTAAAGACAAGGTTCGCCATTTAATTATCTGACAGTTCGCCCCAGCACAACGTTAAAGTGATTTTTGATCAATCACCTACTCTGCTCTGGCAGAGCCAGAGCCGTTTTACTGACTAAAGCATAAGCTTCCAGCGAATGCACCTTTCCACACACCATAAGTCTTGTGTGATACCAGCACTGACGGTGTATGTTACATATCCTTAAAAAGTTCTCCAGACCGACTTAGAGAACCTTAGACTGTTCTGGGAACCAGTTATTAATTATATGTCTTCGACAGACTTTAGATATTTCAAATACCTGTCGTGACACTAATGCACCATCAGGATGGCGCTGGTCAGGTATGTCATTTTCTATGTCATAAAAATTATGCGTTATTTCTGGGGGAAAGAAAACGTTTTTGTCTAAAGGCACGCTTGCATAGGGATTATAATACACATGCAAACCATCAAAATGAGTTTCCTTGTAGTCCCTTGTTCGGCACATTACAATATCCGCGCCAACAACCTCATTGTTGTAGAATTGTCGCTTCGTAGTAACATAATGGTCAGGACCAAGTTTTCTCGTATGAGAACCTTCGTTCTTCATACCTTCATTGGCAATAAAAACATTCACATCAAGAGCTCGGAATCTCGTATATCGGACATATCGATCGACCCGACTCTGAACGATAGCCTTACCAAAAGTACCTGTCGTTGAAAACACGATAGCACTGATTTCTTTGTATGAGTCATTTGTAAAAATACCTAAAGGTATTTCAGTGTCTTCATTTTTTTTAATCGATAAAACCCTTCTTTGCCTACCATTTACTAAATCTCTCATCGTAGGTTCTTCAATGCCAAACAATACCCGGTTAATGATTGTATTATTCTGGGTTAAAGATAGATCTGAATCAAATGGGGCCAATGCTAACACAAAAGGCTTACCGATTACATGTTCCATTGTTGAGTATGGGAACTTCTTACCATTAATTCCGGTAAAGAGATCGCGCTTATCTTTAATTTTCCCAAGAAGTTTTAGCGTAGATTGATGCTTAAACTTAGCTTCACTGAAAATTTCACTGACTGGCGGTTTATGGGGCTTGTCAGAGACCATAGCCTCTACGTTAAATTTATAACCTAATGGCGTGCTAACACAAAAATCAGGACTGTCTTTTGTATAGTCAACCGAATACCCCAAACGAATAAACATCTCATTTAGATATAATTCCCACATAGAAGAATTAAAGGTAGTCTGAAATTCGTTAATAAATTTAGTTTGTTCACCACTGCGTTCCAGTAATCCGCGTCCCCATGATTGGATCACCGCCCTAACAGGAGCAAGTTTAGGATCTGTGTAGATTGTTTTAAAATTGTGATTTAGTTTATTTCTAGCTATTTTTGTTGAGAAGAGATCCATTATTTACCTCTATAAACACTTTGTAAAACTAAACATGTGTATTTTACTGCGCTGATTGTCGAACATATGCTTCAAATTGTAATGCGGTATTCTACATCAGAAAAACCTCTTTTATATTTTCCTCATTAAATTTATTTACACCGAAAAATAGCCGCATGAATCATGTCTGAACAGATGAACTTCTCTAAGTTAGCCTAAATACCTACGACTGCGCTATAAAGAGGGAACCTCAAGCACTAATAGCACAAAGAAAATATGCGAACACAAATTTGACGCGAAACTATGACTTAGATAGGATGAATCTAGGTGGTGATGGTCACCTGGCGCCTGTCTCGCAAAGCAATAGCCCATCGTTCAGAAGTATACCAAATACTTGGCCGCCATCCATTATGACGCTGCCCGGTTAGCAGGCTATCGGTATCCAAAGCGTTACTTTATTGGAGGTACAGCCATGTCTGACTATTCATACCTAAGCATTCTTAAAACGCGCGCTAAAAAGCTGGCTCGCATTCAGAAAATTAAGCTTTCCAAAGCACTCGAAATCGTTGCCCGTGACGCGAAATTCACCAGCTACCATGAGCTGTCCGAAGTCGCAAAACGTGCCCCGCTAGAACAACGGCTGGTTTTCGCTGCAATAGGCGAAGATACTCAAGAGGATGTGATTTATCGCGATGAGATTTTTTATGCCATAGACCGCGAGGTGGAAGATATGCTCTCCGGCGACATAGCGGAAACAAACGCCTATGGTTTTAGCATAGAGAATCTGGAGGCAACAAGCATAAATTACGACCCAAAGCGAGGCATTCTGGTCGTCCAAGTCATATTTGATTATCAGGGTGAACAAGATTCTGAACGCCCTTTCTCTGGTTCGTCCTTTGAAATTGTTGCGAAAATGGAGCTACTTCTTCGCGACAATGTATGGAGCCTCGTAGAAAATAGTCTGGAATTGACCTCTGTTAATTCAAATGTCGATAATGACTGGTACGATTTAGACATATAACAGTAGGAGGCATTCCAAATTTTTGGCGGAGTGCCTTTTTAGTAACTATATCCAGATGAAATCATCGAGTTATCACATGAGCATCCATCTTACGTGTACTAAAAACACTTATGGGCTTCTAAATTCAGGAAGTCCCTACTCCGCTTGCTGGCGCTTCTTTGAGCCTCGTGGCGTCCATATACACCAATTAGGCCAGACCATGCTCAAACAACTTGTCGAGAAATGCTATGTGCAAAAGCCACTGGACATGTTCTCGATGACAGCAGGCAAACTAACTGGGCTTGATCAATCTGGGCCTAAACTGGCTTCCATCATATGCAGAGGGATAGAGCAGGCCAAAGATGTACAACTCGGAGAGTTACTTTTTGCCTGCGGTATCTATGGTGTGGAAGAAGAAGAAGCCTGGTTACTAGCTAAAAGATTCAGTAATCTTGAGGCCTTGTATGGTGCCAGCATAGATTCTCTGATGAGTTATAACCTTCTTAATGAGGCAGTAGCTGTCAATACGTATAACTTCTTCCGTCATCCGCTCAATGTGTCGGCTCTTAACGAGTTACAAACAGAAGGTGGATTGAAGGTGCGCCATGGATAGAATTAACACCAAGGCTGTGCCCGGCCTTTTATCTATGCAACGTAGCCGATGACAGTTAACGGTGAGACAGCAACACCTGTTGTAACATGTTTGTACTCGTGCATTGCCATCCGTAGGCCTAAACATATCTGACTCCCACAGGATGGGGATAAAATACAACATTTGCATTTTCAATTTGTTATCGAAAAATCATTAGTCCTGATGGGAAATAATATCTTCCCGGACTAATGATTTTCTATCCGGACTCCACTTTTTTATCCGGGCCTATACCTCCCCTCATCGTTCCGCGCTATAACCGCTCCGACACTCTGTTCCCGTCCCGTGAGGTGCAATCATGAAAACCAGTGCAGACAGTAACGATGCTTTTCCCGAAAGCGGCAACGTGCGTATGCGGCAGGTGGTCCAGTTTCTGGCGATGAGCGAATCGTCAGTTTACCGCCTGATTAAAAACACCGACTTTCCCCGCCCCGTCCACCTCTCTTCCCGACTGGTGGTTTTCGATGCCGCTGAAATCCGCCAGTGGCAACAGCGCCGTACCGCCATCCGTTAATCCACGCTCAGGGATGAGCCGACCGATACCTCATCATGAAACACGCCCCCTTTCTCTGTAAGCAGTCTCCGGACCGCACGCTCGAAGTGGTGATCCTTGCCGGAAGCCTGGCATGGGAGACCTCACGCGCCTGGCGAAAAGATCCTGACCGGGAAGATGATGTTCCCCCTGTGGTACTCGGACCAGATGAACTGGCCGATCTGGCCAACCTGACCATAATCAGACCCGACACGCTCTATGTCCGGGTACTTCGCACCGGCGATATCCGCGAAGAAGACCTGATGAAAATCGCCGTAAAACTGGCGCACGTGGGTGTACAGATGGCCCGGCTGATGAGCCCTGACGGTGGGTGAGTTGCTGGAGAACTGGACCGGGCAGCTTGCACGCCTGCGGCAGGAAAGGCCTTCCGACATCCTGCCGGATAACTTCCGCCTCGATGAAGAAGCACTGTGGTTTGACAAGCTGACCGAGCGACGCGACGGGGAAAGCGACGTCCAGCCCCAGCGCATCTGTTCCCCTCTGCGCGTCACCGCCATCACCTGCGACAGCCATGACGGCAGCTATGGACGCCTACTGGAATGGCACACCACCACCGGGCAGTTGCGGCGCTGAGCCATGCCGATGGCAATGCTCAGCGGCAACTGTGAGGAGTTGCGGCGCATCCTGCTGGAGAACGGCCTGACCTATATCTCCACCCGCCCTGCCCTGCGCAGCCTGCTGTGCGAGTACATCTCGCGGTCACTCCCCGGACGCCGGGTCACCTGCGTGGAGAAAACCGGCTGGCATTGCGGGGTGTACGTGCTGCCGGATGAGGTTATCGGTCCCAATGGCGACAATGTCATCCTTCAGGGCAGCCACTATCTTACCGGCGGCTTTGCGCAGGCCGGTACGCTGGCGGAGTGGCAGGAGCAGGTCGCTGCGCTCTGTGCAGGCAACTCGCGTCTGGTCTTTGCCGTCTGCTGTGCGCTCGCCGCCCCGCTGCTGCGCCTGACCGGATCGGGCGGCGGAGGTTTTCATCTGCGCGGTGAGTCCACTGACGGTAAAACCACGGTGATGAAGGTGGCCGCCTCCGTGTGTGGCGGCACGGACTACTGGCACTCCTGGCGGGCCACCGGGAATGCGCTGGAAGGAATTGCCAGCCGACACAATGATGCCCTGCTGCCGCTCGATGAACTGCGCGAAGTTGACCCGCGTGAAGCCGGGATGATTGCCTATATGCTGGCGAACGGCCATGGCAAGGGGCGTGCACGTACCGATGGCGAAGTGCATAACCGCAGGCACTGGACGCTGCTGCTGTTCTCCACCGGGGAATTGTCGCTGGCGGAACATACCGAACGCGCCGGGGAGCATCTCTACGCAGGGATGGACGTGCGCATGGTACAAATCCCCAGCGACACCGGACAGCATGGTGCGTTTGAGCAGTTGCACGGGTTTGCCAGCGGCCAGCAGTTCGCCGATGCCCTCTGCGACCGGGTGGCCCGTTTCCACGGCACCGCCTTTCGTGCCTGGCTGGCCTTCCTCACCAGCGACCTGGACGCCAGCACCACGCTGGCGAGAGAGTTACTTCGCCGCTAACAGACCGCCCTGATGCCGGATAATGCCGGAAACCAGGTGCAGCGCATCGTGGCCCGTTTTGCCCTGCTGGCGGTGGCCGGAGAGATGGCGACGCTGCAGGGTATCACGGGCTGGCAGCAAGGCACGGCGTATGAGGCGATCCAGATCTGCCTGCACGCCTGGCTGAACGAGCGCGGCCATATCGCCAACCAGGAGGATGAAGGCGTGCTGGCGCAGATCAAGCGGTTCATCACCGCGCACCAGTACAGCCGTTTTGCCTCGTGGGATGGCCCGGACCGCCCGCTGAATATGGTGGGCTTTCGCCGGGTGGAAAAAGATCCGCTGACGGGCGAGGAACACACACTGTTTCACATTCTGCCGGAGGGCTGGCGGGAAATGTGCCGGGGATTCAGCCCCGCCAGAGCGGCCAGGTTATGTCTGGAAGCGGAATGCCTGCTGCCCGGCAGCGACGGGAAATACCAGTCGCAGGTTCGCCAGCCAGAGATCGGCAAAGCCAGGGTCTACCGCCTTACCTCCCGCATCCTCAGTGTCTGAGTGCAGTCTCGCGTGTTTTAAAAAAAGGTGGTACAGGGTGGGACAAGTGGTACACGTAGAGCTGGCGCGGGTTACAGCGTCCCACTTTAGATAATCTGGTTTAAAAAAGTGGTACAGGGTGGGACAGCCGTTACTGATTCTGTCCCACTTTTCAGGCTGGCATTTTTCAGGTGGTACAGCGCAAAGCCACGGCTGGCGAGGTTGTACCACTTGTCCCACCTCAAAAACACAAGGAATGAAAATGGCGAAAAGGAACTGCAAAGGCAAAGGATGAAAGGAAGGGAGAATAAGGGGAACGGGCTTGCCCTTAAAGGATAAAAATCCGGGCGGTGCCAGCCAGTAGGTAGAATGTTAAAACCCATGCAGTCTGGTAAATGATAAATACAGATTAACCCACTGAATAATACTGGTAGCCTCCCCTTTACCACCGTCTCCTCACTTCACATTATTTGTCCATAAAAGGCATTTACATCTCCCTTTTCTTCTGTGACCATCGCACGATAGATTGTCCCTAATCTAAATAAGGTCTTGTTATGGATAACTGGTCAGCGCTTTTTGACGGACAGACCCGTTACTTTCTGGATATTAATGACAGTCCAGTGAAGGCGGATGTTCTGCGCTTTCGCGGCAGGGAGGCGCTGAGCGAACCGTTTAAGTGGGATATTGAGTTCACCACTCAACAGGCGAACATTCTCCCGGAACAGGTGCTGATGAAATACGCCTCTTTCCGGATGCGTAGCGGCAAAAATGTTCACGGCATGGTGACCCGCCTGGAATGGCTTTCCATCTCCGCAGACCAGTCCCACTACCGGCTCACGCTCAGTTCCCGGCTGGCGCTCCTGAAATACACCCGGCAGTGCGCCGTCTGGCAGAACCAGTCCGTGCCGGAGGTGGTGGAGCAGGTGCTGCGCAAACACGGCCTGGAAGGCCCTGATTTTGAATTCAGGCTGGAGCACAGTTACCCGGCGCGTGAACTGATCACCCAGTGGCAGGAAACGGATTTGCAGTTCATTCAGCGCATCCTGTCTGAGGTGGGGATTTACTGGCGTACGGAGATGGATAACACCCGTGAGCTGGATGTGTACATATTTGCCGACAGCCAGCTTAACTACCGGTTTGACGTGCGCCTGCCGTACCGCGAGCCATCGGGGCTGTTTGACGGTGCGGCAGAATCGGTCTGGGATGTGCGGACCTGGCACAGGGTAGTCACCGCCACCGTCGCCACGCGGGATTACAACTACCGCACCGCCACCACGCCGATGGATGCGGTGATCAGCGTACGCAGTGGTGAGGTGACGACGGGCGAACACTACCGCTACAAAGAGCCGTACCGGGAAGCAGGCGACGACAACGACCCAGAGCCGGAAACCGAGTCCGGCGCGTTTTATGCCCGACTTCATCACGAGCGGGAACTCAATAAATCGGCCCGCATTCACCTGTTCAGCAACGCCTCACACCTTGCGCCCGGACAGGTGCTGGAGCCTCAGGGCGATGTTATTACAGCCATGAAGGAAGGCGTTATCCTCACGCTGGTGACCTTCCGGGGTGGGCGCGATTCCCGCCTGCATGTGTCGGTCTGGGGCATGCCCTACACCGAGCGTTACTGTTTCCGTCCGGCGGAAATGCCGCGACCGGAAATCCACGGCACGCTTCCGGCCCGGATTGAAAGCCGGGAAAAGAACGACATTTACGCCCACCTGGATGAGTACGGACGCTACCGGGTCAGGCTGGACTTTGACCGGGAAGAGAGCGAACCGGGCTACGCGTATCTGTGGTTGCGGATGGCGAAGCCGTGCTCTGGTGATACATACGGCTGGCACACCCCGCTCACCGACGGGAGCGAAGTGGCAATGGCGTACAGCAACGGCGATATCGACCTGCCGTACATCTCCCACGCCCTGCACGATTCTGAACATCCCGACATCGTTAATCGCGACAACCGCAGCCAGAACATTCTGCGCACCGCCGCTGAAAATGAGCTGCGGATGGAGGACCGCCGCGGTGAGGAGCATATCGCGCTGACGACGCCATATGGCGCAACGCAGTTGAATACCGGGCATCTGGTGGATGTGCAGGACAAACTGCGCGGCACAGGTACGGAACTGCGCACCGATGAGCACGGCGTTATCCGCGCCGGAAAGGGGCTGTTTGTCAGTGCGGATACGCAGGCAAAGGCGCAGGGTGAAGTGCTGGATATGAGCGCTGCGCTGAAGGAAATCGACCGGCTCAACCAGCAGCTGCAGCAGCTGGAAATCGCGGCGGAGCAGGCGCTGGCGCTGAAAGCGGACGTGGACAGCCAGATACGGATGTTTGAACAGCGGCTGAAGCCGCTGAACGAGGCGCTGCTGATGTCGGCCCCGGCAGGAATGGCGCTGACCAGCGGCGAACATCTGCAACTGGCTGCCAGCAAAAACGTCGCCATCAGTGCGGGCGGGGACATCAGCACTGGCGTCATGGGTAACATGACCGCCCTCGCCGGAGAGAAACTCGGACTGTTTGCCCGCACCGGACAACTGAACCTGAAATCCGGGGAGGGTGCCGTGGAGGCGCTGGCGCAGAACGGCAATATGAGGCTGTTTGCGGAGAAGAAGCTGACGATGAGTTCAGCGAGTGACATCTCGTTTGCCGGAAAGAAACGCATCACGCTGATTGGCGGCGGGAGCTACCTGCGGCTGGAGGCGGGGAAGATTGAGTATGGCACGACAGCGACGTATATGCGCAGAGTGAAAAGGACGATGGCTGCTGCACGAAGCGCTTTACCTCTGAATACCTCCCCGCTCCCTCCTCCGGCTACCATGCGGGAATTTAATCCCGAAACGCTGACTCCCTGGGTGACGCCGGTTTATGCGAAATCCTGCCTGAAAGAGAAAGGCTGCACCGATGCCGGTACCACCGACGAGCCTGTAGAAAACTTCGGCCAGATGACGATTTTTGCCCAATCGGTTGAAGATGACTGCTGTGGGTACGGTCATCAGCATGCTCATGTAGAAGATGAAGGCGTCGTTCAACATGCCCAGTCAGCCAAAAAAAGCAAGTCCGATGCCGGGAGCGAAAAAGCCCCCGCAGAAGCATCTGCCGCACCGCTTGTACTGGGGGCGGCAACTGGCGTCATGACGCAAGTATGGGGAGAGTGGTCCTTAACCGGCACACTGGGAGCAGCCCGCAGTATTCCGTATGTAGGTGCGATGATGTCTGCGCTGTATGTCCCTTCTGCGGGTGAAGGCAGCGCCAATGTTCCAGGGCGAGATGAATTCTGGTGCCAAGAAGAGCTGCGGCAGAAAGCGCTGACTGGAGCAAAAGCCACGACCCGCGTGAGGTTCTTCTGGCGGCAGGATGAACAAGGTAACATGCGGGTCTACGGCATCCATACGGGTGAAGGCACGCCGTATGAAGGTGTGCGCACGGCTGAAATGAAGTGGGTTGAAAAAAATAATCGCTATGAGTTCACCCCTGCTCACGGTGTTGATGGCCCGTTGATAACCTGGACACCGGAAAGGCCGGAAAACGGCGACATTCCATCGCATACGGGCAGCAACATCAGCCCCATCGACCAGGCGACAATACTGGTTACCCCAATACCAGACGGCAAGGACGAATATACGACACCACCATTCCCGGTGCCGGAAGAGCGCGATCTTAACGATTATATTCTGGTATTTCCTGCTGATTCCGGTATTAAGCCGATTTATGTTTATCTCAATGAGGTCAAAACATCTTATACTCATGGTTACAAGCACTATCCACCTAAAAATAAATCCTGGAATGAAGTAGTAAAAAACACAAAGTCTGGCCCAGCTAAATTTAAGCCAGAAGTTAATATTGAGTCTATAGATCATGATGTTTGGGAGAATGGCACCCCCACTACAAATGGTCAGAATTGGAAGATCAAAGAATTCGATAGCGTGCAAGGCGCATACAAAGGTAAAGAAACCAATTGGGTAGTAACTAAGGAATCGCAAGGAACTATCCACTCTCATCCAATAGGGCCTCAAGAGGCTGGGAAACTAATAAAATGAAAAAATACTATCGAATTCTAGGTGAAGTTCAGCAACTGGACAATGTAGCGAATATTTATGATGAGCTTTCAAGCCTGGACTTTACTAAAAGTATATTTGAGCAAGCGAATAAACTTGACGAAGATCTATTTCAGTTAACATTTATCAATGGGAATATTATCGATATTGGTTGGTATCCAGCATTTGAGGAAGATGGAGAATTTATTATTCAGGTTATATCCGATGAGAACTGGGATGAACCAGCGTTCAAAGCATCATCAAGTTGGGATAAAAATGAACTAATTGAGAAAGTTAATGATGCTTTAATTAACTGCCCATCATCATAGCAAAATTGTATGGCGCTAATATTTCTATTTTCAAGATCCTATTAAGGGGTATGTAGATAACTAAGAAATTCGAATGTGGGTGCGATGGTGTTTGCGCTATATATCCCGTCAGCGGGTGAAGATAGCGGCAATGTCCCCGGACGAGATGAGTTCTGGTACGAGGAAGAACTGCGGCAGAAAGCACTTGCAGGGGCGAAAGCGACAACCCGGGTGAGGTTCTTCTGGCGGCAGGATGAACAGGGCAACATGCGGTTCTACGGCGTTCATACGGGTGAATACGGATCGACGCATTTGACAACTTTAACAGCCAGCCGCGCGCGCCTGCGGATATCTGGCTCAGCAATTTTATGCTCGATACCCTTTCGGTTCCTGCGTTTCTGGAATGGCTGGCGTCCACCGCGCTGTTTACGCGCTTGCCTGAAGCCCAGCGACGAAACCTGAACGCCCTGCTGCCGACCATTCTGAACAGCGACGATGAACTGGCATTCGCCACCATTGCCGCCTTTTTCCATGAGATGACCCACCAGCGATATGTCATTCCTTTGCTGCATCACTGGATGGAATTTGCGACCGAGAAGTCATTTACCTGGCGGGATTTAAATACGCTGGGATGGCCGGATTTTAGCTAACTTTGGCTCGAATAATGCTACGCCCGCAAAAGCTCGCTAAAGAGCCTTTAAAGGCCTTTAAGGATAAGGGAGAGAAGTGCAGGATTTGGGGTGGAGGAACGTTTGGTCATCTGTATGGGCAAATCCATCCGCAACATCCTTTACTGTCTACCGATACCTACATTCAGAACGTCCTTTAGACGAAGCTAAAATGCACATTCTCAATGTCCTTACCTTCAGCTGCTACATAGCTTTGGACATGACGATTTATGGAAAGGCTCATAAAGGTTCAAATCATTACATAATAACTATTATTGTTTTTTATCAAAAAATTATGAAAAAACATACCTTGACCGAGGCATCCATAGTGCTATGTTTACGGTAAGCGACACAGCGCTTGGGCTGCACTCCTGAGGGACCATGACATTCGAGGATGATACCTGTCTGCTATGTCAGGTTGGTCAAACTCTTCGCCCCGCAAGCGAGACAATCAGCACGGAAGATTAATATTATTGACAATCTGTAGCGAAGAGTTGCAGTACTGCCCCTTCCATCATCCACAATGATAGCTATCAGTAAGTTAACGAAAATGAGAGGGCATCGGAAATGCTCGAAGTTGAATTTCAGGAATGGTTGAAGAGCAAAGGCGCCAAAACGCAAGCAGGCCTCAATTCCCGTATTTATGCTGTCAAAACTATAGAAAAAAATCTCGCAGCACTTGGTTCTCCTCATGCAGATCTGGATGCAGCCTACAAGGCGGATGGATTTGCGCAATTGCGACAGCGGATCAAAGAGATTCGCCGTGATGCCAAAGATAACGGCGATGACTATCGGTTGCTAATGCCTGAATCAGAGCAACCGCTTAACCGATTGTCCAACTGGAATAGCTGGCTCGGACAATATGGACGCTTCCTGAGCGGTGATGACTCTCAGGCCGACGAAATTCGGGATTATGTCCTTGAAAACTACATCACCCCAGCCAGAGAGCGAGGTGACGCAAGTGTCACCCTGGTAGTTGGTCCTCTGAATACTGAAATGGGTCTCGACAAGGGATGGCCGAACATCTGTCAGGCTCTTGATGGTCAAAAATTTCAGGAACTAGCGGATGTTCCCCCTCCGGTGACGGAAGGACCTAAAAAGAGCACAACCCGGAAATATACGTTCATCCTTACGGAAGGAAGCGAACTGGTGGCCCAGACTAAACCAACTCCGACTAACCTTATTTTTTACGGTCCTCCAGGTACCGGAAAGACCTATCACACGGCAAGGGAAGCCGTAGCGCTCTGCGATGGTAAAGATGCCTATCCGAACTCAAAAGATGGGCGTGCGGCCCTGATGGCGCGCTATAACGAACTGATGGCAGAAAAGAGAATCTCTTTCGTCACATTCCACCAGAGCTATGACTACGAAACCTTCGTTGAGGGCCTTCGTCCAGAAATCGGTGAAGATGAGTCTTCGTCTGCTGGATTCAGACTCATGCCTACGCCGGGGCTCTTCAGAGAAATTTGTGCCCTTGCCGATCAGGCCAGAACACAACCCCGTGCACAGACAGATGCCTCGGCACTGCAACTATCCCAGAAACGCTTCTGGAAAATGGGGCAAGGGACAATTGGCACCGAAGACGATGTGTATGAAGATGCCCGCGACAATGGTTATATTGCTCTGGGTTGGGGTGGGACCATAGACTGGAGCGCGGATAGATTCTCATCGTTCAACGCGATTCATGATGAATGGATCAAGCAAAATCCAGGGAATCTGACGCCTAGTAACTGGACGCAAACCTATCCCTTCCGTTGCGAAATGAAGCCTGGTGATATCGTGATTGTCCCTTACGGGAACACTGCGTTTCGCGCTATCGCTGAAATAACTGGTGATTACTATTTCGTTCCTGAAGCCGAAGGTTACTATGCCCACCGCCGTCCAGTTCGCTGGCTACTGACCCTTGATGAACCACTGCCACTCGATACAATTATCGATGGTAACTTCACCATGCGGACGCTCTATTCCATTGCCACCAGTCGTGTGAATATCCCGGCGCTAGGCAGACTGCTCTCGAGTACAGAGAATCTGGATAATAGTTCCGATGTTAAAGGACAACCAGAACAATTCGTCCTCATTATTGATGAGATCAACCGGGCAAATATCTCGAAAGTGTTCGGTGAACTGATTACGTTAATTGAGCCGGATAAACGTCTTGGAATGCCTGATGCACTCACCGTAACTCTGCCTTATTCGAAAAAGAAAGATTTTGGCATCCCCGCCAACCTTCATATCATAGGCACCATGAATACCGCCGATCGATCCATCGCATTGCTCGACACAGCATTAAGGCGGCGATTCAACTTCCGGGAAATGGCTCCCGACGCGACCCTGCTAAGTGAAGTAGAGGGGATCGATCTCAAAGCCGTTCTTACCATAATCAACCAGCGAATTGAATATCTTATAGGCCGGGAATATCGCATTGGACACGCCTTCTTTATCAATTGTGAATCCAGGGCACAAGTTGAAGATGCAGTGCGCAATAAGGTCATACCGCTGTTACAAGAGTATTTCTTCGAGGACTGGAGCCGAATCGCGGCAGTGCTGGGCGATGGTTTTATGCAGGAAGAGCAGATTTTACCACCACCCGGAATAGAGGGGGAATTATTATCAAGCTGGTCGGTACGTGCACCGTTCAGAAATGACGCCTTTGATCGACTGATAGGCAAAACCAGAACGTTAAATGTCACCGCTCTTGAGGTGGCTGGTGAATCGAAAGAATGACGCACCTCACGGTTCGCGAATGGGGTGGTGTTTGTGTGAACACTGAAAGCAGCATAAACGCTCCTCATGCTTTTACCCGCCTGCAGGCTAACGCGCTGCTTACGGCGGCGCGCGAGCATCCGCTTGCAAATCAGCACGGTACCAATATCTTAATCGATCGCCATAACAAAATTATTGCCGGGCAAATGGTTGGGGTCATTGCCGCTCCGGGATGTAGCCTTGAGATCCTGCCCAAATTCGACGACGAGACGATAGAACCGGACGCCACAATACGCAGTCGCCTGATACGTATGCTTGATGTCGCCCTCGGCCTTAAACTCGGCAATGGACAGGCTGCAACAATGGCGAGACAAGCTGAAAGCTTGCTAGAGATACTCATCCGCTTGTTCGCCGAGCGACTCTTATCTGAAGTACATCGGGGATTACCGCGCACCTATTTGGCACAGGAAGACGATTTGCCCTCATTGCGCGGAAGGCTCAATATCAAACGACAATTCACTACGCTTGCCGTCCGCCCCGACCGTCTCGCCTGTCGTTACGACGAACTGTCGGCTGATACCGCCCTACTTCGAATTATGAAGGCGTGTGTAGTTCTGCTTCACCATTATGCCCGCGCTGCTGATACGCTCCGTCGTCTGAATGAATTGCGCATCCTGTTAGCGGGTGTTAGCGACGTCCCTTTCAGTCATCTGCCGTGGTCACAGGTACGGATCGACCGAACCAATCATCGCTGGGAAGCCCTCTACAATCTGGCACGTCTTCTCCTGCGACGCGACTGGCAAGCTACACACCACGATAAACGAGCGCAGAACGGGATTACACTGCTTTTCCCAATGAACGACCTGTTCGAGGCATATATAGCGGCGCTGGCGAAGCGTGCTGTACGCGGTACGGAATGGACGGTTCGTGCACAGGCAGGCAGATTATACTGTCTGATCGAGGACGTAAAAGAAGGCAAACCACGCTTCCAGACCCGACCGGATCTGCTTATCGAGCGGGACCATCAGATTGTTATGATCATAGACACTAAATGGAAGCGTATTGGGTGTCATCCCGAAGATGCCAGGCATGGCATATCGCAGGCTGATGTCTACCAGATGATGGCCTATGCACGGATTTATCACTGCCCACAAGTTATGCTTCTCTATCCACATCATGCAGGTCTGGGAACGCAACCTCTGAATGCAGGCTATAGGATTCTAGCAGGCAAGGAACAATTACAGGTGGCTAGTGTGGATCTGATTCTCGATGAGGACAAGATTGTCGGGCAGTTAATTAACCTTCTCGGCATCAACACGCAGTGAGGTGAAAAGGCGAGACCGTTACACCTCTCAATAACCTCAATCCATGATTTAGGCTCAAACTTACATGATCACTTTAATGCGGTTTAATAGACTATTGGCACGAAGCGGATAGAAAGCAAGGCTGGTCTGCTATTAACGAGGAGCGCAAGCCTATCAACCAATATGTCATTTTTTCTGATCATCTATGCATCCAAGTAAGTGTCAGGTCGCAAAAAGGACTTTATGAAAATAACCACTAGCTGAAAATATTTTACCGATCATTTAAAATAGTCATATTTTGAAATAGTATGTACATTGAAAAAGCAAGTTACAGTCAAATAGCGATAATTATCGGATATAAACCCACATTGATAATATATTAACTGGACATGCCAGTGCCATTGATTGTAAAATACTCAACTAAGCAAGGATTATATCAACCTCGAGAGGGTTTGAGAATATTATCTTCACCTCATTTAATTTATCCAATTAACCATATCTGGTGAAAGCATGGAATTTTCTGGAAACAATAGATTTACTTATATTATTGGTAACAATGGTTCAGGAAAGAGTCGAGCGCTAGAAGAAAATGCAGAACGACTCTCAGAAAGTCGTGATGTTGTAGTGATCGCTTCTGGTGTATCAGACAAATTCAAGTTTAGATCTCAGATTAAGAAAACGGCCAATGGTTCATATCGTTACCTGGGAAACAGAACTGTCGGGAACGGTACTCATAACGGCACTCTAGCAGCAAATGCTGTATTGCTTTATCTTGCCATATTAGACACAGATTTATGCCCAGCATTAATGAAATTTCTTAAAGAAATAGGGTTCGAAGGTAAATTTGGCATCAGTTACAGAAAAACAAAATTTTCAAAAACACAGCCATTTGACACACAAGAATTAACAAATGATTTTGCAGCGTTAAATAAAGAGATGCTTGAAACTAAAGAACGCCCTTTTGAAGCTGTTTTTTACAAAAATGATACGCCATATCCCTTTTCCGATTTAAGTTCCGGTGAGCAGTACATCATTACAACTGCGTTAAAAATAGTTACATCAATTAAAGGAGGGGTATGCTATTTCATCGACGAGCCAGAAGTAAGCTTGCACGTAGAGTGGCAAGTGAAGTGGCCAGAGCTTTTTCATCCTTTATTATCTTTAAAAAATGATGTCAATTGTTACATCGCCACTCATTCACCGGTAATAATTTCAAGTGCGTTACAAATGGGCGCCGATTGTTATAATTTATTTAATGGAGAATTATCTAAAATAATAGATAATGAATTCAATGTCGAACGAATTCTATATAAAAACTTCAACACACTGCCTCCTGACAATAAATATATATTCGAAGAACTTGCTGCTATCGTAACAAAAACTATTGACGATTTAACTGCTGAAAACATTACCAGAGGAAATTATAATAGAACAGAAAAATCAACGCTTGCATCCGTTGAGGAATTCAAAAGAAAGCTTAAACTTGCATCTCATACAGAAAAGGACAGTGATGATATTAAGCGAACACTTGATGACTTCGATATGGCTATCAAGGACTTGATTGCGATGTCTAAACATTCAGGGGTGACCAATAACCTTCAGGGAGAGACCGAATGAAACTTCTGAGGGAAGTTCGTAAATCATATTCGCAAGCAAAAAAAATAAAAGAAGCAACTAATAAGGCTATCGATTATTATGATAAATCGCGTAATGGAACAACTAAGTTATGGTCGAAGTTATATAACGATGGTCCCGTAGGAAGACGAGTCTACAACGCCATTACGGACTATGTGCATGGGCTTTCAAATCGTTGTGGCTATTGTCAAGATAGAATATTTCATAATAGCAATTCGAATATTGATCATATATTACCGAGCTCAATCTATCCACAATTCACCTTTGTTGAAGAGAATCTCGTTCGAGTATGTATGACATGTAATATGATTAAATCTGCACACGATTATTATGCCCTGCCTGTATCTATTGGAAACGGATATCGGCAACACACCAGCACCTGGGTATGTTATCATCCACGCCATCATATTTTTTCTCAACACATTGATCGACTGGTAGTACAGACTAATCACCTACACTTTCGTGCTTACATAGGTAAAACTTCACAAGGGAAAAAACTTTGCAGTATGTTATTGCAGAAAGTTAGTGAGTTTGAGGTAAGATCAACAGCAAATCCAGTCGTCGCTCAGGCGGCACAAAAACTTAGCCAATTCATACAATCAAAAGGTAGTATGCCATCAGATGCTGTCAATAATTTGCTACAATCGCTAGTGACAAATACTTAAATTAAAAGCACGGCAACTAAATCAGTATAGCTTAAATAATAATTTCTTAAGCTAGAACATAAACTCCTTATCCGTACAGTCGTCATAACTAGAATAGTGTGATGACTGTTCTGAGTGAGACCTCTAAGTTGTGTTCATACAGTCCATGATTCTACTATTTAGGGTGTTTTGTTATTTACTTCTTTACAATTTCTTCGAAAAACATTAAACAGAACTTATCTTTGAGAAGTAACTTAGTTCTTATTTACTCCTTATCTTATTCATTAATATCAGCTTTACCACAATAATAACTTCGTCGCATTGCTTTTAAATAATCACTGTAACCACTTAACGCGAGAGATATTTCTGTTAAGCCTAGAAGTAAGATTTTCGACTCTTCAAAGGTTACACTCTTGCATTAATAAATACACCTAATAAAGCTATTACGCAACCAAAACCAGTATTTACTGCTAAATTAACCAAGTTACCATCAATACTACGTCTTTATGTTATGAAATGCTCAACTAAATTTTCATTTTGAAAAGTAATTATCTTTCCGTAAAGTTACACCATAACAGAAATATATTTTATAATTATATCTTTCACTAGAACTATAATAAACCATTAGTAAAATTGAAATTAAAGCGCATGAATATGATGCTAACTGAAGTTAGTCCAGTAATACGTGGAGAAGAACAGCTGCAAATGGCGCAAAGCGGACTGAAACGAACGACAAGCCTACAACTTCCACCAAAGCCTCAACCAACATGCAAAACCCAGCCCCCAATAATCACACTGAAAATCAATTATTTACAAAAAACCCCTCCATATCAACACCATCGCCACTCTTTTTGCGCCTTCCCCTTCACGCAAAAAATCAAAATCCCTAAAAAACTCAACCACCTCCCCCACCAATTACAAGGACGCCAGCCCCATCGGTGATTACCAGAGTCATCCGATGAAGTCCTAAGAGCCCGCACGGTGCAAGCCCTGCGGGCTTTTTATTGCCCTCAACATGTCACGCCATTAAACATAATTTCTCTCATGCTCAATAAGCCATTCTTTGCGTGAAATCCCCCCTCCATAACCTGTCATCGCACCATCTTTTCCAATTATCCTGTGACAGGGGATCACAATCGCAATCCGGTTGGCACCATTAGCTGCAGCGACGGCGCGCACAGCATTGGGCTTATTAAGCCGTAGTGAAATGGCCTGATAGTGTGAGGTCAGTCCATAGGGAACAGCACGCAACGCATGCCAGACGGATTGTTGAAAATCACTGCCTGGAGCATCTAAAGCGAGATCGAACTGTCGGCGCGTTCCGGCAAAATACTCGCCGATTTCTTTTACTGTCTGCCGGGTATGGCTGTTTTCGCCGGTGACGATTCTGGCGTTAAATAAACGCTGAATATCGCGGAATTCTGTTTCTAACATCCGGCGATCGGTAAACTCCAGCAGACAGACTCCCCGGTCTGTCGCGCAGACAAACATCGGTCCAAGCGTCGTGGTAAACCGGTGAATGACAATAACCTGGGTTGCCTGAGTCGGCGCTGCGCCAGTAAGCCGCTTGTAGGTATAACCAAAGCCGCTAAGCGATTCATAGCCATTGTCCAGCGCAACGTCAGTCGCCGCTCGTCCACTTTTCAGCTCCTGCAGGGCAACGTTGACCCGCTGCATTCGCTGGAAAGCCTGAAAAGTGATGCCGTGATGTTGCAGAAACCAGCGCCTTACCCGCTCCGGGCTGATGCCATGCTGACGAAGCTCCGCGTCTGCTACACGGGATTTGATATCGCGCCTGACAAGCGCAAGCGCCTGCTCAACGAATAATGGCGCGCTGTGCGCATTTTCCGCAGGTCTGCAGACCTTACAGGGACGAAAGCCGTCCGCCAGGGCAGATTTGGCATCTTTATAAAATTCGACATTTTCGCGCTTGGGCTTTCGCGCCCGGCATACCGAAATGCAGAATACGCCCGTGGTTTTGACGCCTACAAAAAACACGCCAGTGTAGTCTGAAGCACGTTCAAGTAATGCCTGATACCAGATATCACACAGATTTTTATCGGTTATTTTCATCACCAAAAAGTCCTTCAAACGTCTGACGAGATCGGATCGCATGCATGACATCGGTCAGCGTTGACTGCATCGCTGAATGAACAAAATTGCCCATTGAAATGCGGCTTACCCCTGCCCGTTTCAACCTGTCGAATGACGGAAGATCGGGCATACACATGACATTCAAAGGCAATCCCGTTGCCTCTGCAATGAGGCTGATGTCTTTCTCTGACGTGAGGCAGGGAACAAAAAGGCCGTCAGCACCTGCAGCTTTATAGCGTTGACCCCGTAATATTGTCTCCTGCAACGCGTCTTCATGCCCGAGCAGGTAAGTATCAGTCCGGATGTTCAGGAACAGGCTATAATTTTCGCTTCTCAGCGTATCGCACACTGTTCTCAAGTTACGGGAAAAATCAGAGGCATCGTCAAGCTGACGAACCCCGTTTATGACTCGGCTGTCTTCAAGGTTAACGCCTGCGACGCCTGTCTGAGCAAGGCGCCGCAGATTGTCTGCTATCTCTTCGGCTGAATCACCATACCCTGCTTCCATGTCAACGCTCAATGGCAGGTTGCTGGCAGCCCGGATCCGGGTGACCATATAAAATAGCTCATCAAACGGCACTCCCTGCCCGTCGTCATATCCCAGTGTGGACGCTATAGCTGCACTGGACGTTCCAAGAACCTGGTAGCCTGCTTTTTGCGCAGCGACAGCACTGGCGGCATCCCAGACGTTGGCGATAAGAAGAGGCACATGCTGATAGTGGCGTTCTGCAAAGTTCATATTCACATCCTCTCGATAGATTGAAAATGAATCTAAGCATTCAGGAAAAACCTCACAACCGAAATTCAGACGACCATTTTTTAGCAAACGTCGTCTGAACATGGGGGCGGAACAGACCAAAACCTTTCAGGCCCAGGCTCCGGCTTTCAGCATGGCTAAGCAGACGAGGCTCTCCCACATGTTCCCCGGTGAAAGCATGGAGCAGGTGACCCAGTGTTCCGGCGAACACAATACGCTGAGCCGTGATTTCGTCATAGTAGAGAGGGTCTACCACAACGACATAATCGAGAACGGAGTATTTATCAAACCCGCCATGAACAAGCGAGCCGCCAGCGAGAAGGGAGTGAATCTGCGATCATTCCACCACAATCACTACGTCCAGCCCTGACAGAGCTCATTCATCTTCTCGCTTGAAAAGCTACCCTCTCCCTTTGACCAACATCAACGACACCGCCCCTCCCCCTATGGAGAATAAAAAAACACCCCTACCCAGCGCTACGGAATAGCCGCTCAACCCGGAAGGAACCCCATCATGTACAGACCCATAACCGTCATAATATTCATTCTCCTGACACTCGCCGCCCTCGCGGAAATAGGCGTTTTATCCTTTGGATAATCCTCAGGCTAAATACCTCTCATCAGGGCATGTTGATCTCATTACAGTTTTTTCCTAAAGCCATCCCGTTTCGCCTGTGCCATGCTGAACCACGCTCATAACCGATAACGTTAAATGAGGATATTATGAAAAAAACAATTATCGCATTATCTGCCGTTCTGCTGGCTTCCCCAGTATTTGCTGCGACCACACATGCAACTGACGATACCGTCGCGGCGGCGAACGCAAACGCCAACGAGGCGAAGCAAAAACTGCACGAAGAGCAGAACAAAGGTGAAGAGCTGAAGCTGAAACAGAAGCATGCTGCGGAAGGTAAAAGCGAAAGCTTTGGCAGCAAGGTCAGCGAAGATTCCCAGAAAGCCTGGCATAAAACCAAAGAAGGCACCGAGAAAGGGTGGGATGCCACCAAAGAAGGCGCGGAGAAAGGCTGGAACAAAACCAAAGAAGGTGCCAGCGAGCTGGAAAAGAAAGTCACTGAGTAATTAATTATCCTCACGAAAAGGTCGCGATTGCGGCCTTTTTTATTTCTTCGAATATAATTAGCACCTCAGGCGTTTACGCAGTGCGCACTTATCGGAGAAACCACTATGTATCGCCTTTTGGCCTTTCTGACCGTTCTGCTGTTATGCCCTTCCCTGCATGCTGCCCCGAAAAGCTACCTTATCGACACCGAAAACACCGCCATTCGGCTCTCGTGGCACGCCTTCGGCGGCATCCTCTCCTGGGCGACGTTCAGCGGCGTGACGGGTGCCGTAACGCTCAATCCGGATAACGACGTTGACGACCACATCCACGTCACCATTCCCGTAGCAACCCTGGTGGCCTCAAACAAGCTGCTCACCTGGCAATTAAAAAGCGACATGTTTTTTGATGCGGAGCACTACCCGACCATCGAGTTCATCAGCTCTCGCGTGGTCGACCAGGGCGCCGGACGGTTCAGGGTGTTCGGCACGCTGACCGTTCGAAACATTGCCCGGCCGGTGATCCTGGAGGCCGCGGTGAAAGACCCGCATGCGCAGGCCCTCACCCTGGATGCCACCACCGCGATATCACGCGCGTCCTACGGGATGGATAAGTTTGCCCTGGTCGTGGACGATCGTATTGCCATCGCCATTGCGATACAGACTAACAAGGTGCCGTCATCCTGAGATCACGCGCTGTAGCCGCTCAGCGTTTCCCCGCAGGTGAGACGGCGGGTTGCGGCCAATCAGGACAAATTGATAGCCCGCCTCCTGCCACCACGCCAGGTTCATGCTGTGCCGCTGCTCCTGTTGGAGCGAGACCGTCGTCTTCTCATCAACAGGCGAAATACAGAGGGCCATCGGGCCGTAGTCGGCGTTGATCCAGGCTATCTGCGCGATAGACGTCGTTTCATAGCGCAGCATGCGCACCATTTTAAGCTCTGCCCCCTGCAGGGTAAGCTGCGACAGGTTTAGCGTCATGCCGATGTCCTGCGCGGCCCGTTCCAGCCCGCGCTGCAGAACCGGCGTTGCGCTGTCCATATCCAGCAGCGTCTCGACGCTGTACAGGGACATATATTGCGCTTCGAGGTCGCGGATATGGGCGTTCTCATCCGCAGGCGCAGCTGAGCGACGCAGCAGATACCCCAGCCCGGAACCCACCAGCAAAAAGCTGGCCGAGGCGGCGATCAGCGCCCGTCGGCTGACGCCAGCCGCCGTCGAGACCTGCGGGTCGGGAAGTGCCGCGAGACGCGCCTGCATCCTCTCAAGAGGCGCATCATCCAGCAGGGAGGCAAACGCCCCGGCGTAATCCTGGCTGCTTTTCATCAGTTCGTCGGTTCGCCCGGCGAGGCGTTCGTCACATTTTAACTGTTCTTCAAATAACTGCGCGTCGGCGCGGCACATCTCGCCATCTATCCAGGCCACGATGGCGTCGTCGTTATAGGGCGGTGCAAAACGGTGCGCGTTCAAGAGCGTTTCTCCTTTACCGGGGGAGTGCGTCAGCGGATCTGGCAAGCCGAGCCCGCGCCGTCGCCAGCCGGCTCATCACGGTACCAATCGGCACCGCCAGGGTCTCCGCCGCCTCCTGGTAGGTAAAGCCTTCGACATAAACCAAAAATACCGCGTTGCGCTGGGCTTCGGGCAGCGCATTAACGCGCTGCATCACCTTCAGGTAATGCAGGCGCGTCTCATCCTGTTCGCGGGTGTCGGGTGCCAGCAGCTCGTCGCTGGGGACAAATCCCTGCCCCTGGCGAACGTGTCGTGCCCGAAGCTCAGAGATCCAGATGGAGTGCAGGATCGCGAACAGCCACCTGTCGATG
Organism: Enterobacter roggenkampii; assembly: GCF_001729805.1. NCBI lineage: Bacteria > Pseudomonadati > Pseudomonadota > Gammaproteobacteria > Enterobacterales > Enterobacteriaceae > Enterobacter > Enterobacter roggenkampii. The sequence continues at coordinate 3,617,988 of NZ_CP017184.1, forward strand.
CGCGTGCCAGGCGTATACTGGCTGCTTCTTTCAAGCGCACGCACGCAGGTGGACTGAACCAGCTCTTCGGCGATATCCCTGTTTCGCGACAGCACCAGCCCATAGCGCCAGAGGCGCGGCAGGTGTGCGGCAAGCTGTTGACGAACCTCACGGGTTGCGATGGGTTTTCCCTCCACGAGAAGATCAGGATTCCGGATGTCCATTAATGGCAGCCTGCAGGTCACGGTACTCCTCGCAGGACTGGCCACAGATTCCGGCAATGACCTTCAGCTGTTCTTTCGCGAGGTCCGGGCGTCCTTTCACCATCCACGCTTCACCGAGATACTCCCGGGCTTTGGCGTAATCCGGGGCGATAGCCAGCGCGCGCTGGTAATAGCCAATCCCTTCGTCCGTTCGGCCCAGTTTGCGCGTGGCGAACCCGCGATAGTTCCACGCTTCAGCCGTGTTGCCATTTTTCAGCGAATCCAGCAGGTTCAGCGCCGCCTGGTACTCGCCTTTCTTCGCGAGATGGTACGCGTAGTTGGTTTTGTCCTGGTCGCTGAGGCTGCTGCTCTTGTCCGGCACGCATTTCTGCGTGGCGCTGTCATACACCTGTCCGGAAGGACAATCAGGCGTTTTGCTCTCGGTACTATTATTGCCCATGGCCAGCGCCAGTGGAGACAGCAGAGAAAAAATCAGCACCGGGATCAAACGAAACGAGGTTGTGCGCATATAAAACTCCAGGGTGAGTGGGGTGTGACGTCAGTAAACGTCCGGGTGAGGATTTTTATTCATTCTTCGGTGAATTTTTTTCTGTCCTAAAACCCTGCCTGCACTTCAGTTGTAAAGGTAATAAACCAGGTTATTTTTTGTTTTCTCGTTATTATTCCTTGCGCCTATTAGCAGAGTTTTAACCCTGTACAAGAATATATTTCATTACCTAAGTGACATAATATATCTTACATCAAAAACGTTACCCTAACTTAAACACACATTAAGCGCGCTTAAATAATAACGTTTGACATGATATTTAAAATGCTCCCTACCAATTATCATACCGGGACGTAAACGTTAAATAACAGCACCACAAAATAAAACAAAAAAGGCATTAAAAACAATGATATAAAAAACAACAATTATAAAAAAGAGCAATCCATTAATGCCCCACTCATTGTTTCCATCTTTATTTACCAAAGCTTAATTTGCACAACCCTCATTTTCTGTCTATATCATTTTTATATTCCAGAAACCAATTCCTCTATTAATTACAGGGTTTTATAAAATACAAAACACCCATTAAACGGTTTTTTCATAAGTCATTAGATTCGCTCTGATGTTGCCACTCTGACGCATGGCGGGCATCGTGCGCGCTGAAATCTACGGTGAGCGCTGTTTTATAACAGCAACTGCGCCGGGGGCGCCCTTTACCTTCAGCAGAGATGGCTCGTCTTGCTCGCCGTTCATGACACTTCTGCTGGAGTAATAACAAAATGAGCCAAATCTCTGTTATTTCAAAACTTACTGGCGTAGAAACGACCCTGGAAGGTACACAGGTTACGCTGAACCATTCCTCTGTCGTTGAGCTTCACGTCGAGCGAGCGAGCGTCTCACATTTCGCGCGAAGCGGTAACGACCTGCTGGTGACATTGCACTCCGGCGAGGTGATCACCCTTAAAAACTTCTATGTGGCGGACGCGCAGGGCGTGAGCCAGCTGGTTCTGCAGGACAGCAACGGCGCATTATGGTGGATTGAAGATCCGACCGGGGCCGCCACGTACGAATCTATCGCGTCCACGGACGTGCTGCTTGCGGCGTCAGGAAGTGACGCTGGTGGCGCCGCCATCTGGCCATGGGCCCTGGGTGGTATTGCCGCTGCAGGGGGCATCGCGGCCGCGGCAAGTAGCGGCGGCGGTGGCGGCGGTGGTGGCAGCAGTAACAATTCGGCCGATCCGGATACGACTGCACCAAATGCACCTTCCGGCCTTAAGTTCTCCTCAGACGGTAAAACCGTCACCGGTTCCGCCGAACCCGGCAGTACCATCACGTTGAAAGACGCGAACGGCAACGTCATTGGCACAGGAAAAACGGGCAGCGACGGCAATTTTAGCGTCTCCCTCGGGACACCGTTGACCAACGGCGAGCAGGTAACAGCCACCGCAACGGATAACGCCGGAAATATCAGCCAGGGTTCAAGCGTCACCGCACCGGATCTCACCGCACCCGATGCACCCACGATTGGCAGCGTAATCGACGATATCGCCCCTCAGACGGGGACGGTGACCAACGGCGGCAGCACCAACGATCGGCGGCCGCAGCTCACCGGCACCGCCGAAGCGGGATCCACCGTGACGATTTATGACGGCGGAATAGCCATTGGCACTGCGGTCGTCGCCAGCAATGGCACATGGACATTCACCCCGTCCATCGACCTGAATGAAAGCACCCACCAGATTACCGTACGGGCAACCGACGCCGCCGGCAACACCGGGCCAGCCTCACCGGTGTTCACCCTCACCGTCGATCTCACCCCTCCGACAGCGCCCACCGCGATTGTGCTGCTCGACGATACGGGCCTTATCCGAGGAACAATCACGTCGGGCGTGCCTACCGATGCCTCGCAGCCGATCCTGGCGGGAACGGGCGAACCCGGTGGAACCATCACCATTTACGATAACGGCGTGGCGATTGGCACAACGACGGTGCTGCCTAACGGTACATGGAGCGTTACCCCTGGGGGCCCGCTCCCGGACGGAACGCACTCGATCACCGTCACTGAAACCGATGCCGCCGGAAACCAGAGTACGGCCTCTGAGCCTATCATCTTTACCGTGGACACCACGCCGCCGTCGGCCCCAGGAAACCTCGTGGTGTCGAATGATGGCGGCACCATCAGCGGCATTGGAGAAGCAGGCAGCACGGTGACCATCCGTGAAGGCGATTTCACCCTTGGCACAGTGGTTGTTGATAGTCAGGGGAACTTCAGCCTGACGCTGAGCCCGCCGAGGATCAACGGCGAAATCCTGACCGCTGACGCCACCGACACGGCGGGCAACACCAGTCCGACCACCTCCGCGGCGGCACCGGACATTACCCCGCCGCAGACCCCGGTCATCCTGTCGGTGATTGATGACGTGCAGGCCACCACCGGCCCGGTGGCCCAGAATGGGCTGACCAACGACCGGGCACCGACCGTGAACGGCACGGGCGAGGCAGGTTCGACCATCACGATTTATAACGGCAGCGATGCCCTCGGTACGGTGGTTGTTCCCTCCTCCGGCCAGTGGAGCTTTACGCCGCCCACACCGCTGACCGACGGCACCTGGGTGCTGACCGCGAAGGCGACGGATCCCGCCGGTAACCCGAGCGGGATATCAAACACGTGGACAATTAACGTTGACGGGACGGCACCTGGCGCCCCGGTGATTTTACAGGTTGTAAACGATATTCCAGGGCAGACCGGCGCGATCGACGTGAACGGGACCACCAACGACGCCACCCCGACGCTCAGCGGTACCGCTGAAGCAAACGCGACGATCAGCCTGCGCGTGGACGGTGTTGAAATTGGTACAACCGTTGCCAATGGCCTCGGCGTATGGAGCTTTACCCCTTCCTCCCCAATCGGTGAAGGCCCCCATGCTCTGACCGCCGTCGCGACCGATGCGGCAGGTAACCCCGGCCCCGTCTCCAACACCTGGACTCTGACGGTTGACAGCGTCGCGCCTGCGGCGCCGGTCATTACCCAGGTGCTGGATGATGTGCCGGAGCGCCTCGGCGCGCTCAATTCTGGCGACAGCACCAACGACACCACGCCAACGCTCAACGGCACGGCTGAACCGGGCTCAACCGTTACCATTCGCCTGGATGGTGCCGATCTTATTACGATCCCGATCGACGGCAGCGGCACCTGGACCTATACCCTTCCCACGCCGCTTGACGAAGGTCCTCATACCTTTAGCGTCGTCGCCACCGACGCGGCGGGTAACACCAGCCAGCCGTCAGACGACTTCACCCTGAACGTCGATATCACTGCGCCAGCGGCGGCCACCATCACCACCGTGACCGACGACGTCGGCGGCGTACTGGGTTCGCTCAACAGCGGCGATACCACGGATGACACTCGCCCCCTGCTGCAGGGCACCGCCCCGGCAGACACGGTGATCACCGTCTATGACGGCACGACTCTGCTCGGCACCGCCACCCTCAACGGCAGCGGCGGCTGGAGCTTCACGCCCGTGACCCCGCTCACCGACGGTCCACATTCCCTGACGGTGCACGCCACGGACGCCGCGGGCAATACCACCCTCTCAACGCCATTTGAACTGACGGTGGATACCGTTGCGCCTGCCACGCCGGATATCCCGGCCATTACCGTCAATCCTGACGGCACAGCAACGCCGCTGAATCCAGGCGAAACCACCCGCGACACCACGCCGACCCTGAGCGGTACCGGCAATCCGGGTGATACCGTGACGATCTACGACAGCGGCGTCAAAATCGGCGACGCGGTCGTGGACAATACCGGCAACTGGACCTGGACGCCGCCATCCCCCCTGGCTGGCGGCACCTATGACATCACCCTGACCGTCACCAACGTGGACGGCACGGGCAACGAAAGCGCCCCGTCGCAGCCGGTCACCATCACCATTGATACCGAGGCGCCGGCTACGCCTGCGGCACCGATCGTCACCGACAGCGTCACCCAGATCACCGGCCCCGTCCCCAATGGCGGCACCACCAACGATCCGCGCCCGGTGCTGAGCGGCACCGGTACGCCGAACGACGTTATCAACATCACTGACACCGTTAACGGTACACCGACCGTTGTGGGCACCGTCACGGTAGACAGCAACGGCAACTGGAGCTGGCGTCCCGGCAGCGACATTGCCGAGGGCAGCCACACCTATACTGCCACCGCCACCGATGAAGCGGGCAACGTCTCTGACCCGTCGTCAGCGATTACGATCATCGTGGATACCCAGGCGCCGGATACACCGGTGATTAGTGCAGTGGACGGTGCGCCTGATGGTGGCTTTATCACAGATACCACGCCGACAGTGGGCGGAACCGGGGTTAACGGTGAGACGGTGATCGTCTACAACAACGGTGTCGAATTGGGCCGTGTCGTGGTGGTGAACGGAGAATGGAGCCTGACGCTTCCAGCGCAAACGGACGGCCCGCTGAACATTACCGTAGCGGGCGTGGACGCAGCGGGCAACCTTAGCTCGCCGAGTTCGGTCTTTACCGTCACGCTCGATACCGTTGCGCCCGGGATACCGCAAATTAATGCCGTCTCAGACAGCCAGCTCACCAACAACGTGCTCTACACCCGCGACGGCACGCCGACCCTAACCGGGACCGGCGAGCCCGGCACCACCGTTATCGTCTCCGTCGACGGTACCGCGTCAGGTGTGCCGATCACGATCCAGCCGGACGGCAGCTGGAGCTGGACCGCAGGCACAACGCTCTCAGAGGGTCCGCATACCTTCACTGTCTCCGCTACCGATCCTGCGGGTAACGCTTCAGGAAGTTCAGCCCCGCTGAACGTGACGGTGGACACCCTCACCCCGGACGCCCCTGACAATCTGAACCTGGCACCAGAAGGTACGCCACTAACCGGTAGTGCCGAAGCGGGAAGCCTTATCACGGTGAAAGACAGTAATGGCAACGTCATTGGTACCGGGGTTGCCACCGGCGGTAACTTCTCCATCGCTGTCAGCCCCGCTCAGCAGGATGGCGCGACCCTGACCGTGACCGCGACAGATGCTGCCGGGCATGAAAGTCCCGTTGCGAATTACACCGTCACCGGCACGGAGCCGAATCTTCCTGATGTACCCGTCATCACGGCGATCAACGATGACGTCGACCCAATCATTGGCGACGTGAAAGGCAAAACGACCAACGACACCACCCCAACCCTCACCGGTACGGCTCAGGCGGGAAGCCAGATCGCTATCTACCTGGACGGTGGCGTGACGCCCGTCTCGACGGTCACTGCCGACGGCAGCGGCAACTGGAGCTATACCCCAGCCGCGCTTGGCGAGGGGCTGCACACCTTTGAGGTGACCGCGACCCTTAACGGCCAGACCAGCGGCCGCTCTCCGGCGGCCAGCGTCACCGTTGACCTTACCGCGCCGGGCACGCCGACCATCGGCGCCGTGATTGACGACGTCGGCCCGGGCACCGGCCCGCTGACCAGCGGCCAGACCACCAACGACAACCAGCCGACGCTCACCGGCACCGGCGCGGTGGGCGATACCATCTCGATCTACAACAACGGCGTGCTGCTGGACAGTGTGGTAATCGGCAATACCGGCACCTGGAGCTACACCACGCCTGTCCTGGCAGAGGGCAATCACGTCCTGACCATCCGCGAGACCGATCCGGCGGGGAACCAGAGCGGTCCTTCGGCGGGCTTCACCGTCGTGGTGGATTCCGTTTCCGCCACGCCGGTCATCACCAACGTCACGGATAATGTGGGCAATGCCGCCACCACGGTGGTCAGCGGCGAGCTCACCAACGACGCCACGCCAACCCTTACAGGGACAGCGGACGCAAACAGCGTGGTGACCCTTTTCGACGGCGGCACCCAGATTGCCGTGGTCACGGCTGACAACACGGGTACCTGGACGTTTACTCCTGATACCGCCCTCGGCGAAGGCTCGCACAGCTTCACCGTCCGGGCGACCGACCCGCAGGGCAACCTCAGCGCGGTCTCCGCCCCCTGGAGCGTGGTGGTTGACCTGACTGCTCCGACGGTTCCGACGCTGGATAATGTGAACGACGACGTCTCTGGCGGCGTCCAGGGTAACCTCACCAGCGGCCAGGTAACCAACGACAGCACCCCAACCATCAGCGGCACCGGGCTGGCGGGCAGCACTATCCACATCATGAATAACGGCACGCAGATTGGTACTGCAACCGTTGACGTAAACGGGAACTGGTCCTTTACCCCAACCACGCCGCTGGGCGACGGCAGCTACGCCCTGCGCGCGTATGCAACGGATACTGCAGGCAACGCCTCGGCCAACTCATCGGTCTTCACCTTTACCGTGGATACCGCAGCCCCTGGTGTACCGGTAGTCACCAGCGTGGTTGACGATGTCGGTCCGGTCACCGGGACGCTCACGTCGGGTAACAGCACCAACGACGCGCGTCCGACCTTCAGCGGCACGGGCGAAGTGGGTTCTACCGTGCACGTGCTCGTTGATGGCAACGAAATTGGCACGGCGGTGGTCAATGCCCAGGGCAACTGGAGCTTCACCCCGGGCAGCGATCTGGCCGAAGGTCCACACGCCATCACCTTTAACGCGACCGATGCGGCAGGCAACACCGGCGCCACAACGGCACCGTTTAACCTGACGGTCGATACGGGCGTGCCGTTAGCGCCGGTCATCTCGACCGCGGGTGACAACGTGGGCAGTATTCAAACCCCGCTCTCTTCCGGGCAGAGCACCGACGACACCACACCGACGCTGAACGGCACCGCGACCGCCAACGCCACGGTTACCGTGTATGAAAACGGACAGCCGGTCGGTACCGTGCAGGCGGACGGCACCGGCGCATGGAGCTTTACGCCATCAGCGCCGCTGGGCAACGGCAGCCATACCTGGACCGCCACGGTCACCGATGCAGCGGGCAACGTCAGCCCGACCTCGCCGGGCTTTACCCTGATTGTTGATACCGCGGCACCGAACGCGCCGGTTATCAGCCAGGCAATCGACGACGTGGGCAGCATCACCGGCCCGCTCACGTCCGGGCAGACAACCGACGACACCGTACCTCGGCTTGTTGGAACCAGCGAACCGTTTGCCACCGTGAAGATCTATGAAGGCACCACCCTGGTCGGCACGGGCACCGCGGACGGCAGCGGCAGCTGGAGCATCGTGCTCACCACCACGCTGGCGAGTGGTCCGCACAGCTTTACCGCGCAGGCCACGGATGCGGCAGGCAATACCAGCGTGTCGTCCACCAGCTTCAGCCTCACCGTCGACACCACGCCGCCTGCGCTGCCGGTGCTGACCAGCATTCTGGATGACGTGGGCAATGCGGCGACGCCGGTTGCCAACGGTGGGTTCACCAACGACGCGCAGCCGACCCTCAGCGGTACGGCGGAAGCGGGAGCCACGGTGAAAATCTTTGATAACGGCGTACAGATCGGCAGCGTGACGGCGACCGGCGGCGCGTGGAGCTTTACGCCATCTCCGGCGCTGAGCAACGGCGCGCACACGTTGACCTTCACCGCCACCGATGCGGTGGGCAACGCCAGCGCCCCCACCGCCGGATATGTCATTAACGTCGATACCCTTCCGCCAGCCGCGCCGGTCATCAGTTCGGTCATTGATGATGTCGGCAGCGTCACCGGGCCCGTGACCGGTACGAACCCGACTAACGACACCCGACCAACGCTGAGCGGGACTGCCGAAGCGAATGCCACGGTCCGGATCTACGACGGCATCACGCTGGTGGGCACGGTCACCGCCGATGGCAGCGGCAACTGGACCCTGCCACAAACCACCACCACGTTGACGCAGGGCACGCATAACTTTACCGCTACGGCCACCGATGCGGCGGGCAACACCAGCGTGGCGTCAGCCGTGACGACGATTATCGTCGATACGACCGCGCCAACGGCGCCGACCGGCAACTTCAACGCCGACGGTAGCATCCTGACCGGGAGCGCGGAGGCGGGCAGCACCGTCACTATCCGCCTTGCGGACGGTTCAACGGTGACCGCCATTGCGGGCAGCAACGGCACCTACAGCTACACCTTCATTAACAAACAGATCGAAGGCCAGATGCTGCAGATCACCGCGACCGACGTCGCAGGCAACACCTCCCTGCCGGGCTCTGCCCTTGCGCCGGTGGTGCCGCTCTCCGCCAGCAATAACGTTGAGGAGCTGAACCTCAGCACCACGGCGACCGTGACCAACAGCCAGTACAGCGACTACGGCTTCCTGCTGGTCGGCGCCGTGGGCAACGTCCTGACGCTGATCGGTAATGACACCGCGCAGGTGAACTTCACGGTGGGCAACGGCGGCAGTGCGGACATCGTGGTAAACGCCAATGCCACGGGGGCGGTGCTCTCTCTGCTCAATACCCTTGAGCTGGTGGTGCAGCACTACGTCAACGGTGTCTGGACAACCGTGGTGGATACCGGCCAGCCGCAGTTTGCCGATCTCCTGACCCTCGGCGCCACCGGCGTCTCGCTGAACCTGACCGGGCTGGCCGACGGCAACTACCGCGTACTCAGCTATAACACCAACCTGCTGGCGACCGGCTCCTACACCAGCCTCGACGTGGCGGTGAAAGAGACCGGTCCGGGTACGGTCACGGGCGATACCAGCCTCAACGGCAACGTGATCCTCGATACGGACCCGACCGCCGGCAGCGACAATGCGCCGGCCGGCACCACTATCTCCACGGTCACTAACGCGCAGGGCGTGACCACCAGCGTGAACGCCGACGGCACGGTGATCCAGGGCAAATACGGTACGCTGACCATCAACCGCGACGGCAGCTATACCTACAACCTGACTGATACCAGCGCCGCGGTCGTTGGCCGGACGGAGAGCTTCACCTACACCATCACCCATAACGGCGTCAGCGCGTCGGCAAACCTGGTGCTGTCTCTGGGTGCCGGTACGGTCATCAACGGCATTGTGGCAGTGGACGACACGGCCTCGCTGACCTTTGACACCACCGTGAGTGAGGTGAATAACGGCGCCTCGTCTCAGAACGGTTTTACCCTGGTGGGCATTAATCTCGGCAGCACGCTGGGGCTTAACCTGCTGGACGACCTGACCAACCCGATTATTTACAACGTGGAGGAAGGGACGACCCGCACCATGACCATCCAGGCCTCCGTGGGCGGCGTGGCGCTGGCATCGGTGTTCGATCTGTACGTCTATAAGTTCAACAATGCGACCCAGACCTTCGAGCAGGTTCGCGTCGAGTCGGGCTGGCTGCGCGCGCCGCTGCTGGGTGGCACGTCACCGCAGCTGACGCTGAACCTGCCTGCCGGGGAGTACCTGTTCCTGCTGAATACCGCGTCCGGGATCACCGCCCTGACGGCCTACACGCTGAGCGTCCTGCAGGACCATGTCTACAGCGTGGCGAGTATCAGCGAAACGACCACCGGCGACGTGCTGGCGAATGACCCGGTTCCAGCGGGCACGCTGGTTACCGAAGTGAACGGCGTGACGGTCAACAGCAGCGGCACCACCACCATTCAGGGGGAATACGGCACGCTGACCATCAATGCGTCCGGTCAGTACACCTACACCCTGAGGAGCGGCGTGGGCGCGGACCATATCAGCACGCCGGATACGTTCGTCTACACCGTTACCGCGCCTGACGGCTCGAAGGATACGGCATCGCTCAACATCACCCCAACCGCGCAGGCAATGAATGCGGTCAACGATGTCAGCGCCACGATGGACCTTACCTCGGTGCACCACACGTCGGTCTACTCGGATACCACCGTGGGCGTCGCCAGCTGGACGACGGCCCTGTTCTCATCAACCCAGGGCAGCGGCAGCGGAACCTTCGTGGTCGACCCGAACACCGCGCTGCACAACGCGTCGCTGCACTTTAGCGTGGCCTCGCTGCTGGCGCTGGGCGGGCTGACGGTGAACTGGACGATTAGCGATGCCAACGGCGCGATCCGCAGCGGCTCCTTCAGCGGCGCCTCGCTGCTGGGCGGCAGTATCGACGTCCCGCTGACCGGGCTGGATCTCAACGCCGGGACCTATACGCTGAGCTTTACCGGTAGCGTACCGGGGCTCAGCGTCGGGACCATCACCATCACGCCAAGCGTAAACGGCACCACCTACTCGCTGAGTAATTTCGACGTCACCGGCAGCCACACCGTCAACGGCAATATCTTTGACGGCACCGACTCTGGCGGCGTGCTGGATCAGCTCCACTCGGTGGATACCCGTCTGAGCGTGACCGGCTACAACGGCGTGACCACCACGCTGGATCCGTATACCGGCAGCGCAACGGTGAACATTGTCGGCCACTACGGCATCCTGGCGATCGGCGCAGACGGCCATTACACCTATACCCTCAACAGCGGGGTATCGCTCTCAACCATGACGTCGAAGGAGACCTTCAACTACACCCTGACCGACTCTGCCGGAAGAACGGACAGCGCCACGCTGACCATCAATATGGCGCCGCAGTTCATCAGCTCTGAGCATAACGACGCCATCACCGGTACGGCCTACGGCGATACGCTGATTTACCAGGTGCTGAACAGTACGGTGGGGAATGCCACGGCGGGTAACGTCAGCAGCGCCGGAGGCGATCACTGGACCGGGTTCTCGCTGGCGCAGGGAGACAAGATCGACATTGGCGATCTGCTGGTGGGCTGGGACGGTAATACCGCCTCGTTGGGGAATTATATCCATGTCACACAAAGCGGTAGCAACACTGTGATCTCCATCGACCGTGATGGTGCAGGGTCCACCTACACTAATACTGCACTCGTTACGCTTGATAACGTTCAGACCACGTACGACGAGCTTGTTAACCAGCAACACATCATTACCTGATAGCACCTGCAACAGATGACCCGGGCGCACAGCGCCCGGGCATTAATAATAAAGCTGTACTTTTTTATTAGGGACATGACATGGGAATGAAGATGCCTTACTGGTGGCTCTCGTGCTGCCTGATATCTGTGCCCGCTTTCTGCGCAAATCCGGCGGCAACCATCAATACCGGACAGCTTCGCGAAACGCAGGAACTCCCCTCGCTCAACGGTCGCGTGGCCCCGGTGGCGGGCAACGCAGCGCCCGGTTCATTACAGCTTGGCGAGGCCGTCAACCGTGCCGTCACGTGGCATCCGGCCATCAGCGAAGCCGTGGGCAAACTCTACCAGCAGAGCGAAGAGGTGGACGTCGCAAAATCAAAATACTATCCGCAGATTAATGCCGGCGTGGACAACGGGTATTCCCACGACGGCGACCAGAACGGCTTTACGCCGTCGCTGGTGCTTTCTCTCTCTCAAATGCTCTATGACTTCGGCAAAGTGGCCAGCCAGGTGCGCGCCGAGAGCGCTGGCGTTGCGCAGCAGCAGGCCAACGTGCTGGTGAGTATCGACACCATCGCCCACGATACCGCCGTCGCCATGGTACAGGTGCAGACCTGGCAGCAGATGGTCGACACCGCCAAAGAGCAGCTTGAGGCTCTTTCCTCCATCGGCACGCTGACCCGCCAGCGTAACGACGAGGGGGCTACGTCGCTCTCTGACGTGGTGCAGACCAATGCCCGTATCGAAGGCGCGCGCGCCCAGCTGATGCAGTACCAGGCCAGCCTGGAGAGCGCCCGCGCGACGCTGATGAGCTTTCTCGGCTGGAACAGCCTGAACGCGATCAGCAACGACTTTCCGCAAAAGCTGGCCCGCAGCTGCGATGTCGCCGAGCCGGACGACCGCCTGGTTCCCGCGGTACTCGCCGCCTGGGCGCAGGCTAACGTCGCCCAGGCTAACCTCGACTACGCCGACGCGCAGATGACGCCCACCGTCTCGCTGGAGCCGGAGGTCCGCCACTACATGAACGATCGCTACGCGGGCAGCGACACGCGGGATCGCACCCAGTATTCCGCCTGGGTGAAAGTGCAGATGCCGCTCTATCAGGGCGGCGGCCTCACCGCCCGGCGTAACGCCGCCGGACATGCGGTGGAGGCGGCACAGTCCACCATTCAGCGCACGCGCCTTGACGTTCGCCAGAAACTGCTGGAAGCCCGCAGCCAGGTGATGAGCCTGCAAAGCACGCTGCAAATTCAGGGTCGCCAGGAGGCGCTCAGCGCCCGCACCCGCGAACTGTACCAGCAGCAGTATCTGGACCTCGGCTCGCGCCCCCTGCTCGACGTGCTCAACGCCGAACAGGAGGTTTATCAGGCGCGCTTCACCCAGCAGCAGACCGTTGGTCAGCTGCACCAGCTACAGCTCAACTGCCTGTATAACACCGGGCAATTGCGTCATGCGTTCGACCTTGATAACCGCACCATCCAGACCGTGGAGATCCAGCCATGAAGCAGCGTGATATCCCGCAAGGTGAAAGCATGACGGATGCGGCCCTGGCCCAGTGGGCACAGGCCTTTGGCTTTATCGCCACCCGCTACCGCGTCGCCTGCTCGCCCGGCGCGCTGATCGCAGGCGCACCGTGGCTGAAAGGCAAACCGATGGTGCCCGCCCTCACCCAGCTCGCCCGTGAAGCGGGGCTGTCGTTTCAGCTGCTCACCGCTGACCAGCAGTCAATCAACAGCTGGCGTCTGCCGGTGGTGGTGGCGCTGAATGACGGCCGGGTCGGGGCGATCGAGCACTTCGACGGCGATGACACGCTGGAAGTCAGCTTCTTCGACGACCAGACCTACACTAACCGGCTGTCGATGACGGCCATGCTGCCCGCCATACGCCACGTCATTGCCCTGCGGCCACTCGCCGCGCTGAAGGACAGCCGCGTGGATGCCTATATCTCAAAATATCGCCCGGACTGGCTCTACCGGCTGGTGATGCGCGATCTCCGCCCCTACAGCTGGGTGATGCTCGCCGCGCTGTTTATCAACGTGCTGTCGCTTTCCGGGATCGTCTTTTCCATGCAGGTGTATGACCGGGTGATCCCCGCCCAGTCCTACCCGACGCTGTACGTCCTGACCATCGGGGTGCTGATCGCCACCCTGTTTGGCTTCGTGCTGCGCGTGGCGCGCGGCCACATTATGGATCTGCTCGGCAAGCGCTCGGATATGCGCGTCTCGGATCGCGTCTTCGGCCACGCGCTGCGGCTGCGCAACAGCGCGATTCCCCGATCCACCGGGAGCTTTATCTCACAGCTGCGCGAGCTGGAGCAGATCCGCGAGATGGTCACCTCGTCCACCATCTCGACGATTGTCGACCTGCCCTTCTTTCTCCTGTTCGTGGTGGTACTGGCGATCATCGCCCCGCAGCTGGCGTGGATCGCCCCGGTCGCGGCGGTGATCATGGTCCTGCCCGGCCTGCTGCTGCAGAAGAAGCTGGCGGAGCTGGCAAAGCAGTCGGCCCATGAATCAACCCTGCGCAACGCGGTGCTGGTGGAGAGCGTGCAGGGGCTGGAGGACATCAAGCTGATGCAGGCGGAAAACCGCTTTTTGCAGCAGTGGAACAGCTATATCCAGATCACCGCCGAATCCGGCCTGCGCACCCGCGAGCTGACGCAGAACCTGATCAGCTGGGGGATGACCATCCAGAGCCTGGTTTACGCCGCCGTGATTGTGGTCGGCGCGCCGATGGTGATCGACGGTACCCTGACCACCGGCTCGGTGGTCGCCGCGTCGATGCTGGCCTCCCGCATGATCGCCCCGATGGCGACGCTGTGCGGCGTGCTGGCCCGCTGGCAGCAGGTCAAAGCGGCAAAAGAGGGGCTGGACAGCATCATGCAGCTTCCCACCGAAAACCAGCGCGAGGAGACGCCGATCCGCCAGGACGTACTGCGCGGCCACTACCTCTTCGAGCAGGCGCAGTTCCGCTATCAGCCGGACGATCCGCGCATGGCGCTGCGCATTAACCGCCTGGAGATCGTGCCGGGTGAGAAAGTGGCAATCCTCGGGCGCAACGGCGCGGGCAAATCGACCCTGCTGCAGGCGATGGCGGGCGGGATGGACCTGGCGGCGGGCGAGCTGCGGCTCGACGGCTTCAGCCTGCCGCATCTCGACGTGGCGGACGTGCGGCGCAACGTCGGCTTTATGACCCAGAACGCGCGGCTGTTTTACGGCACCCTGCGCGAGAACATCACCCTCGGCATGCCGCGCGCCACCGACGAAGAGATCTTCGAGGCGCTGGAGCTGACCGGCGCGGCGGGCTTCGTGCAGAAGCTGCCCAAGGGGCTGGACTACCCGATCATGGAAAACGGCGTGGGACTCTCCGGCGGGCAGCGCCAGTCGATTCTGCTGGCGCGCATGCTCCTGCGCGATCCGAATATCGTGCTGATGGATGAACCCACCGCCTCGCTGGACGAGCACACCGAGCGGGAATTCATCCAGCGTCTGGGCGACTGGCTCGGGCACCGCACCCTGATCGTCGCCACCCATCGCGTACCGGTGCTGGAGCTGGTGGAGCGCGTCGTGGTGTTGAAAGAGGGCATGCTGGTGATGGACGCGCCAAAAGCCCAGGCGCTGAGCAACAGCCGCATGCAGCAGCAACAGGCAGCAACCGGACGGGAGTGGAAAAATGAAAATCAGTCAGCGTGACGTGGCGGCAATGGACGATCTGGATAACGCCCTCGACTCCGAAAGCGGCTACACCGGCGCGCGTCGGATCGTGATCTTCTCGCTGCTGATGTTTGTGGTGCTGGGCGTCTGGGCGTGGTTTGGCGTGCTGGATGAGGTGTCAACCGGATCGGGGAAAGTGATCCCCAGCTCGCGCGAGCAGGTTTTACAGTCGCTGGACGGGGGGATCCTCACCGAGCTGAACGTCCACGAGGGCGATCAGGTGCAGTCCGGGCAGGTGCTGGCGCGGCTTGATCCGACCCGTTCCGAGTCAAACGTCGGCGAAAGCGCGGCGCGCTACCGCGCCTCGCTGGCCTCCAGCGCCCGCCTGTACGCCGAGGTAAACGATCTGCCGCTGAAGTTCCCGCCTTCGCTGGCGAAATGGCCGGATCTGATTGCCGACGAAACCCGGCTGTACAACTCGCGCCGCGCGCAGCTGGAGGATACCCAGCGGGAGCTTCGCGCCGCGTTAGATCTGGCTAACAAAGAGCTGGCCATTACCCAGCGGCTGGTAAAGACAGGGGCCGCCAGCCACGTGGAGGTGCTGCGCCTGCAGCGGCAGAAAAGCGATCTGGAGCTGAAGCTCACCGACGTGCGTTCGCAGTATTACGTCCAGGCCCGCGAGGCGCTCTCGAAAGCCAACGCGGAGGTGGATATGGTGTCGGCGATCCTCAAGGGCCGTCAGGATTCCGTCACGCGCCTGACGGTGAAATCGCCGGTGCGCGGGATCGTCAAAAACATCAAGGTCACCACCATCGGCGGGGTGATCCCGCCCAACGGCGAGCTGATGGAGATCGTGCCGGTGGACGATCACCTGCTGATCGAAACCCGCCTCTCGCCGCGTGATATCGCTTTTATCCACCCGAACCAGGAGGCGCTGGTCAAAATCACCGCCTACGACTACGCCATTTACGGCGGGCTGCACGGTGTGGTCGAGACCATTTCCCCGGACACCATTCAGGATGAGGCCAAGCCGGAGGTGTTTTATTACCGGGTGTTTATCCGCACCAGCCAGGATTACCTGGTCAATAAGGCGGGCAGGCATTTCTCAATTGTGCCGGGGATGATTGCGACGGTGGATATTAAAACCGGCGAGAAAACGGTGCTGGATTACATGATTAAACCGTTCAACCGGGCGAAAGAGGCGCTGAGGGAGCGGTAGTCAATCGCCGGGTGGCGGCTGCGCCTTACCCGGCCTACATGGTTTTCTCCCTCTCCCTGCGGGAGAGGGTTGGGGTGAGGGCATCAGACCGGAACCCTGGCGACATACACTCCAACATAGCGCGCAAATTTCCCGATAAAGACGCCGGCAAACAGGCCGCCGGAGACGATCGCCAGCGCGCTCATGGCGGGCTGCTGCATCGTCTGGGGAGAGACCGCGCTCATCACGCCCAGCACATACTTCACCCCGAACGCCAGCATCATAAACGGCAGCGCGGTGTAGTCGGCCTGGCGGTAAAGGCTGCGCGGCGCCTCTGCGCGGGTAATCACAGCCTGCTTAATCAGGACATACCCCAGCGCGGCACCGGCAAGGATCCCCGCCGTCCACAATGCAACAGTCCCGGGAGTCAGCGTGCGATAGACTATCAGATCGTAAATATCCCAGATAAGAAAGATGCCCGGAATAATGGCAAGCCGCTCCAGCGTCACGGTGGCGGGCCGTCGGGCTTTAAGGCCGCGGGAGATAAGGAAGATAAACAGCAACCACACCCAGACGGGCGTGTGCGTCACAACACCGATCAGAAATTCAAACATGGAGATCTCCATGGACGATTGCGGCCCGTGCCGCCCTGAACGCGTATTGCGCATAACGGCAAAACCACCGCTATGCGCAGGTCTTTTACAGCGATTTTTTCAGGCGTCGAACCGCTTCTATCAGCTGCTCATCCGTTGGGGTGACGAATGACATGCGCAGCGTTGTCTGGTCCGGCTCGTTGCAGTAGAAAAATTCGCCCGGTACAAAGACTACGCCGTTACTTAAGGTTTTTTCCAGCCAGCGGGTAGTGTTCATGCCGTTGTTCATTTTCGCCCACAGGAACATGCCCCCCTTCGGCTTGTGGAACGACATCACCTCGCCCAACTCGGCTTCCAGCTCCGTGGCGAACGTCCGGTATTTCTGGCGATAGGCCTCGCGGATCGTTTTAATCTGATCGGCCAAACGGCCGGTCTTCAGGTACTCGTATGTCATCAGCTGCGACAGCGTGCTGGTGTGCAGATCGGTGGTTTGCTTAAGGTTCACCACCGCGCGCTTCAGCCACTCCGGTACCACCACCCAGCCCACGCGGGTACCCGGCGCGAGGATTTTAGAGAAGGTGGAGGTATACACCACGTTCTCTTCGTTGCCGATATCTTTGGCATGGGCAATTAACGGGCGGAAGACGTCATCGGTATAGTTAATTTCGCTGTACGGATCGTCTTCGATAATCACGAAGTCATAGCGCTTCGAGAGTGCCACCAGCTGTTTACGGCGCGCCTCAGACAGCGTAACGCCACCTGGGTTACCAAAGCTTGGAACGATATAGACCGCTTTGATGGTTTTCTTTGCCACCAACGCCTCAAGTTCATCGACCTTCATGCCGTCACCGTCGGTGCCGACGGATTCAAAGTTGGCCTGCGCCAGGCCAAAGACCTGCAGCGCAGCAAGATAGGTTGGACGCTCAACGACAACCGTATCGCCCGGATTCATTAACGCGCGCGCCAGCACGTCCAGAGATTGTTGAGAGCCGGAGGTAATGACGACATCATCGGCCTTACAGGTGATGCCGCGCCCCTCGCAGATGCGTTTAATTTCCTCGCGCAGCCCCGGCACGCCTTCCGTCAGGCCATACTGGAATGCTTCCCCAAAATGCTGCGATAAGACGGCATCAGAGGCAATTTTCAGCCCTTCGCGATCGAACAGGTCCGGGTTTGGGATACCCCCACCCAGCGAAATCACGCCCGCCATTTTGCTATGTTTTAATAATTCACGGATGGCAGAGGATTGCAGGCCCTGCGCGCTGCGGGCGAGTTTGTTTGCAGACATTCTTTGATTACCTTCTTTTTTATATTGTGCCCAATCTTAGCAGAATATGGGCAATAAATTCCGTCAGCTTAGGCAGCGGCCGCAAATCCTGACGCCACAGTAAATGCACCGGCCTCGGCGCGGGCGTGAACGGTTCCATTACCCGAACCAGCCTGCCGCTTGCCAGCTCTTCCGCCACCAGCACCTCCGGCTGCAGCAACAGCCCCGCCCCCGCGCGCGCCGCCATGCGTAAGCCATAGCCGTCATTGCATCGTAAAACGGCATCGCGCTTCCAGCGCACCTCCCCTTCCACGCCCGGCAGCCGCCACTCGTTGCGCGCGGTCCACACCGTGTGCGAAAGACAGAGGTGATCCACCAGATCGTCTGGCGTTTGCGGCGTGCCGTGTTGCGCTAAATAGTCCGGCGCGGCACAGATCACCATGTTGTAGGGGCACAGGTATTTCGCCACCAGATCGTCATTACGAATGTCGCCAATGCGAATGGCCAGATCGACGCCCTCTTCCACCAGATCGACCATCCGGTTAGTCAGATCCAGCTCGATGCGTACCTCCGGGTAGCGCTGCAAAAAGGTTGCCGTCAGCGGGGCGATCGCACAGCCGCCAAACGACGTAGGCGCCGTGACGCGCAGGGTGCCTGACGGCGTGGCGCGCAGCCGTTCAACCGCGCTTTCGGCAATCGACACCTGCTCCAGAACCCGTCGGGCTTCTTCAAAATAGACGCGTCCGGCATCCGTCAGGCTCTGGCGGCGCGTGTTACGCTCCAGCAGTCGGGTGCCCAGCTGTGCTTCCAGCAGCGCAACGTATTTGCCCACCATCACCGCCGACATCTCCAGCCGCGCCGCCGCGCCGGTGAAGCTGCCGCTTTCCACCACGGCAATAAACGTCTCCATGCTGCGAAGCTTATCCATATTACAAACCTCTGGTTAGCAATCTTCTAACTTTAGCCCAGTTTATCCGACTTTTAATTTATTAAAGAATGAAGGCTCACAACATAAGGAGTCGGCTATGAAAATCGTCATTATTGGTGCCAGCGGTACGGTCGGTCGTGCGGTAACGGATGAGCTGAGTCGTCGCCACGAGATCATCCGCGTGGGCCGCACGCAGGGCGACGAGCAGGTAGATATCACCTCGCAGGCGAGCGTTCAGGCGCTGTTTGAGAAAATCGGCCCGGTGGATGCCATTGTGTCCGCCAGCGGCGGCCTCTACTTCGGCCCGCTCGCGACCATGAAGGACAGTGACTTCAACCAGGGCCTGCAGGATAAGCTGCTCGGGCAGGTGCGTCTGGCGCTGACCGGCCAGCACTACCTGAACGAAGGCGGCTCGATTACGTTGATAAGCGGGATCGTGGCGCACGAGCCGATTGCGCAGGGGGTAAATGCCACCACGGTGAACGCGGCGCTGGAAGGGTTTGTTCGCGCCGCAGCCTGCGAACTGCCGCGCGGGATCCGCATCAACCTGATTAGCCCAACGGTGCTCACCGAATCGGTCGACACCTACGATGGCTTCTTCCCGGGCTTCGAAAGCGTGCCTGCCGCCACGGTGGCGCAAGCCTATCGTCGCAGCGTGGAAGGCGTGCAGACCGGGCGGGTGTACAAGGTCGGCTACTGAGCCTTGCGGGCGACGATCAGCACCAGCATCGGGCGCTCCGCCTCTTCGGCCAGCGCGGGCCAGGCGTCAATCTGCGCCTGCGTTGGCCCCCATTCGTTGACGTTGCTTATCGTTAATCCGGCCTTAATCAGTGCGTTAAGCGTGGTGCCCAGCGTGCGGTGATATTTGATCACCCCGTCCGCCAGCCAGTTGCTGACGCGCTGGCCTTCGTCCTGATAATGATTCACGCCCCAGAACCGCTCGCCGTTATCATCGGTCAGCCAGCCCTGACGCGAGGCGCAGGTGTAAATCGGGTGCTCCATGGAAAAGACCAGGCTGCCGCCGGGCTTGAGCGCGCGCTGAACCCTGGCAAATAACGTGTCCAGTTCCGGAAGGTAGTGCAGCGCCAGCGAGCTGTAGACGAGGTCGAGGCTGCTTTCGTCGAGCTTGAGAGCGTCCAGATCGCTCCGCTGATAGTGAATCTTTGGGTCCACCGTAAGCTCCGCTGCGCGGGCGAGCATCTTTTCGGAGATATCAACGCCCGTGACCTCAGAGGCGCCCAGTTCGCGCGCGGCGCGGCAGAACCAGCCGTAGCCGCAGCCGAGATCGACAACCGATTTGCCGGTTAAATCGGGCAGCATGGCCTTAAGCGCGGGCCACTCCGGCGCACCGTCCAGCCCCTGCACCGAGCGCGGAAGCCGGGCGTAGCCTTCGAAAAACGCCGGGTTGTCGTAGATGTTTTGTGCCATGGCAGATCCCTCTTTAATAATGTGACTGCCAGTATAAAACATTGCCGGGTGGCGCTGCGCTTACCCGGCCTACGATTTGAGGGTTTCAGTAGGCCGGGTAAGGCGAAGCCGCCACCCGGCTCGCTTTTAGCCCACCGTACCCCAGACCAGATTGCCCTTATGGAACGTCGCGGTGCGCGGGGAGATGCGCGCCACGGCTTCGGCGGAACAGGAGGCGTCCACCAGCACAAAGCTGGCGTCGTCCTGCGCTTTCGGCCACACGCGTTCGCCTTTGTCGTTCAGCGGCAGCACGTCACCGGTCGCGATACCTAATGCGCGGGAGAGCGTCTGCTCGTTCGGGCGGATGTAGAGCTGGGCGTAGAGATTCGCTTTTTCCAGCATGTCCCCCAGACCGTACGGCGACCAGTGGTCGATTACGCTGTCGGTGCCGGTCATCACAAACACGCCTTTATCGCGCAGCTGCTTCAGCGGCATATGCAGGGTGCCAATCGGCACGGTGGAGGCGATGGTCACCTGCTGCGCCGCCATGCGGGTAGCAATCTCATCCACCTGCTGCTCGTTGAGCGTCGCCAGCGCGAAGGCGTGGCTGATGGTCAGCTTGCCCTTCAGTTGCGGGGTTTTCTCCACCGTTTCGACCATGTAATTCACCGCCGCCACGCCCGCCGGGCTGGTTTCGTGCAGGTGAATGTCCACCCCTTTGTCGTAGTCCAGCGCAATCTGGAACATCAGATCGAGAGATTTCTCCATCGCGCCGTCGACGTTGGTCGGGTCCAGCCCGCCCACGTAGTGCGCCCCGGCCTGCATCGCTTCGCGCATCAGCTTTTCGGAATTCGACAGCAGCAGCCCGTGCTGTGGAAACGCCACGATCTCGCAGTCAAATCCGGGCTTGCGGCGCGCCAGCACCGCCTGCAGGTTTTCGAGATTCTTCAGGCCGGAGGTCGGCTCAATATTGCAATGGCTGCGGGCGAGGGTGGAGCCTTTTGACTGGATCAGGTCGATCAGCTTTTCCGCACGCTCCTGGGTGTAGGGCTGCAGCTCAGGCAGCAGCTTCTGTTCCAGGCGGATCATATCCTGAATGGTGGTGCCCGCCGGGCGGTTGAGGGAACGCCACGGGCCGCCGTAGAAGGTTTTATCCAGGTGAATGTGCATGTCGCGCATCGCCGGAAGCATCAGCTTTTTACCCGCGTCGTAGTGCGGCAGGGTCGCGTCGGCGTGGCTGCCGTTATCGCGCAGGGCGACAATTTTCCCGTCTTTGATCTCCAGCGTTTTCAGCTCGGTGCGGGTGCTCGTCGCCACGCTGCCGTCAAAATTAAACCCGGCTTCGAGCAGCACGTTGTCAAGATAGTAATGTTTCGCGGTGATGGTCATCGGTTTACCCGTCTCGCAGGTTGGTTTTGCGGAGTCGGCAGCATACGCGACGGAACCGGTCGCGCCAAACAGCGCGCAGGCGGTCACCATTTTGCCGCTCTGGCTGATGAATTCACGGCGGCTTTTATTTTCACTCATCTTATCTTCCTTCATTCACAATATGGGTACCGGTTTCCCCGCGCAGCGCGGCGGGCAGGCAGTCCGGCGAGGTGATGATCACGCGCTTGCCGCCGTGGTGTAAAAATGCCAGCGAGGCGACGATTTTGGGCAGCATGCTGCCCGCCGGGAAATGGCCCTCGTCTTTGTAACGCGTCATCTGCGCCACGCTCACCGTGTCCAGCGCCTGCTGGTTCGGCTTGCCAAAGTGGATGCACACTTTTTCAACCCCGGTGGTGATCACCAGCACGTCGGCGCGGATCTCGCGCGCCAGCAGCGCGGTGGAGAGATCTTTATCAATCACCGCGTCGACGCTCTGGTAATCGCCCTGCTCAGTGCGCACCACCGGAATACCGCCGCCGCCCGCGCCAATCACCACAAAGCCTTTTTGCGTCAGCGTCTTGATGGCGTCGGCCTCAACGATGCGCAGCGGCTGCGGGGAGGCCACCACGCGACGGTAGCCCCGGCCCGAATCCTCAACAAAGTGCCAGCCCGGGTGCGCGCGCTGCAGTTCGTCGCGCTGCGTCTCGCTGAAGAACGCGCCGATCGGCTTCGTGGGGTGCGTGAAACCGGGATCGTTTTTATCCACCTCCACCTGCGTGACGACCGTGACCGCTTTTTGCTCCCCGCGCGCGGCAAGGCGGTTGTTCAGCGCCTGCTGAATGAGGTAGCCGATGCCGCCCTGGGTGTCCGCCACGCAGTTTGCCAGCGGGGTCAGCGGGAGCCCTTCCCGCTCGTGGGCGATTTCGGCGCGGCGCAGATCCAGCCCCACCTGCGGACCGTTGCCGTGGGTGAGCACGATGTCATAGTCGGAGGCCAGCATTTCGAGCACCGACTCTGCCACCGCTTTAACCGCCTGCGCCTGATGTTCAATCGACTGGCTGGCGTTGTCTTTGATAATGCTGTTGCCGCCGATGGCAACGACCATAAGCTCTTTCATACGTGTTCCTTCGCAACAGTACCCGACGCAGCGCTCGTCACTTCCCGGCTGTCGAGAAAATGCTTCACCACAAACATGCCGCCCATCATCAGATACGCGGTGACGAACATCAGCGAACTGCCTTCGGCAAAGCCCACCACCGGCGCGTGGATCACCCCGAACAGCGCCAGCAGTGCCCCGCCCGCGGCGGCCACGGCGCCGCGCAGCGGTTTATTGATGATGGCGAAAATGGCGATACAGCCCCAGAGCATACTGGCGAGCGGTGCCCCGTTCCCCAGATGGACGAGTCCTTCGTAGTAGATCCCTTTGCTGTGCAGCACGTCGGTACCGATTTTGGCGGCATTGGTGCCCGCCGCCCCCATCACGCTGTTCATCATGGTCAGCGCCCAGTTGGCGATCCACGGGAACAGGCAGATGAAGATCACCGGCACTTCCACTTTCGGCGTCTCCCTCACCACCTGATTGGCGGTGACCACGCCGATAAACACCAGAATCGGTACGATGGCGGTCATCGGAATGATGGCGAGCATAAACGCCCCGAGCCCGAACAGCGGCACGATGAACATGGTCACACCGGAAGCCAGGGTGTAGCCGATGCTGGCGCCCATCGCTTTCCAGCCGGGATGGCCGACGTAGACCGTCACCGGGAACGGGTTGCCCATCAGGCAGCCGAGCATGGAGGCCAGACCGTTCGCCAGCATGACTTTACGCGTCGGGTATTCATCCCCCGCCGCGTGGGCACTTTCGATGTTCTCCAGGTCAAAGATGTAGTTCGCCAGCCCCAGCGGTACGGCAGAGGCCAGATACGGCAGCGCGTGCGGCAAGCCCTGCAGGAAACCTTCCACGTGCACCTGCGGCGGGTTAAAGCCGAACGATGACATGGACGCTTTGATCGCTTCCGGGCTCTGCAGGCCGGAGATCCACGCCAGGGCCGTACCGGCAATCAGCAACAGCAGACCGGTCGGGATTTTGGCGAAAATCGGCTTTTTACCGAACCAGTTGATGAAGATCAGCAGCAGCACGATAAACGACACGGTGGGTGCTTCGAACGCCTGCAGCATCGGGTTCATCGCCAGCAGCAGCAGGCCCAGGCCGGAGAGGCACGACAGCAGCACGGTGCGCGGGATCATCTTGCGGATGGTTTCACCGAGGAACGAACCGCCCGCCAGGATCATCGCCTCAACAAAGCACCACACCAGGCCAATCTGAATCGCGAACTCCGCATCGCCCGTTTGCTGATAGACCGGCATCAGCACCAGGAAGGTCACGGTAAAAATGGACGGCGCGCTGGGGCCGGACGGCAGCGCGGTGACGTCCGTACGCCCGGTCTGGCGCGCCATCTGCATGCCGAACCACGCATAGCAAATACTCGCGGCCAATACCGCCAGCCCGAAGGCTGGCGCAATGCGTCCATAAACAATCTCCTTCGGGATGCCGACGACAAAAATGAGCAACCCCATCATGGTCAGCAGATTGGTCAGGTTGTTGGTCATCAACCCGAAATACGCCGCCCAGTCACCTCTTTTCCACTCCAGTTTCATGTTTTTCATGGATGCAGGCCTTATAAAAAGTAGCGATCGCGGAAGGTCAACAGCGCCTTTTCAAAACAGCTAAACGGCGGGTGAACGATGCCCGCCCCTATCATGCCGATGCCCGCGTCTTTGTGGGCAATGGCGGTATTGATGACCGGCAGAATGCCGCTGCCCGCGACCTTCGTGATGTCGATGGCGGTCGGGATCCCCATAAAGGAGAGCAGCGGAATGGTGACGTTCGGGTTTTCGCCAAGGGTGATTTCGCGCATCTGACGGGAGAAGTCGATGGCTTCCTCCACCGTGCCGCCCACCAGCGCCACGATTGCCGGTGCCGTCGCCATCGCAAAGCCGCCGATGCCGTAGGTTTCGGTGATCGCGCTGTCGCCGATGTCCAGCCCGGAATCCTCCGGCTTATAGCCCGCGAACATCGGGCCAATCACCTGCTGCGCCGGGCCGGTGAACCACTGCCCCGGCAGGCCGGAAACGCGCAGGCCGAACTCGTAGCCGTTACGCGCCATGGTGGTAACCACGGTGCTGTATTCAATGCCGTGGGCGGCGTCCAGCGCGGCTTTACACATCGCCATCCACGTCGGGCCGGAGAAGTAGTCGCTGCTGGCGACAAACTCGAATACCTCGCGCTGCTGCTCAACCGGGTAGCCCGCCTGGATCAGCCCCGGGGTCAGCGCCTGGATCAGCAGCGTGGTGCCCGCATTGTTGCGGTTGTGGCACTCGTCGCCCATGTGCAGCGCCTGGGCCAGCATCAGGCGCAGGTCGATTTCGCCGATAATCTTCATCGCGTCGCGCAGCATCGGGCCGAGCACGTCGCGCATCCAGTTCAGGCGATCGATGACGCTCTGGTCGTTGGCGCCCATGCGCAGGATCTTCGCCATCTGCTCGCTGAGGTTGGTGAAGGCGCGGTTGCCGTAGGTTTTGTTCTCCACGATGTGCATAAACATCGACGCAGAGGTGACGCCCGCCATGGAGCCCACGCAGTCGTGCTCGTGGCACGGCGAGAAGGCGATCTCCCCGGAGGCGGCAAGCCTGGCCGCATCCTCCAGATCCGTCGCCAGACCTTCAAACACCAGCGCGCCGGTGACCGCGCCTTTCATCGCGCCGCACATGTTTTCCCAGGAGACTGGCGGACCGGCGTGCAGAATGGTGGTGCGGGTCATCCCCGGCACAACGTTAATCGCCTGGTCATAGCCCACCAGCACCGGATGGGACTGAATAATGCGCTCGAGGGCGATTTGGTTAGCGGCGGCAATCTTCTCCGCCAGCGGTTTTTTCGCCAGCTGGTCGAGCGCTTCCACCACCTGCATATTGCCCTGCCCCGGCGGCGTCCAGTCGAGCGGGGTCACGGGTACGTGCTGCTTTTTAAGATCGTCGCTGAACATCGCAATGCCGACGTTAATGACGTTCAGCGGCTGGTTGAATAAGGTGGTCATTATGCGTTCTCCCCTTTGCAGACAAATTCGCGTGCCAGTAATCCGGTATTGGTGCTGCTGCTGGCCCAGATGACGCCTGCGTCGGTCAGCCGCTGGCACTGCTGCGCCAGCGACTGCGGATCCTGGTCGGTGCCGAGCACGTAGCCGAGGATCTCAAGCGGACGGTTATCGGCTTTCGCGATGGCCTGCGCCTCTTTGATCGCTTCGATCATCACCCCTACCGGATCTTCGTGCGCGCCGAAGCCCAGCACGAAGTCCATCACGATGACGCCCACTTCCGGATCGCGCGCCTCCTGCAGCAGGCGGCTGATGCGGTTGGTCGGGTCGATCATCGGGTGCGGCTTGCCGTTGGTGAACTCATCGTCGCCAAAGTCGAGGAAGGTATGGGCTTTACTGACGCTTATGTCGCTCAGGCGCTTAGCCGGATCCGGCTGGATGTTGCTGTAGACGTCGTCGAATTTCGCAAGCGCCGCAAACATCGCCTCGTCGCACAGGGTGCCGCCGCAGAACAGGCCGCGAATGTACTTCTGCTGCGGGGTCAGGCGGGCGCGCACCTCTTCGATCAATGGCCAGTTGAGCGGGTGCAGATCGAGGGACTCTTTTTTGATGCCGGTAAGCAGAACGGCCTTCAGCGCCGCCTCTTTGGTGCCGCGCGCAAACTGCAGTCCGTCTTCATCGGCGGGCGGCTCATTGCGACCAAGGAAACAGACAATGACGGGCTTGCGGCAGGCGCGCGCGCGGGCCAGCACTTTTTCGGCAACTGCGGGCGCAGGCGGCTTGGAGATCAGCGCAATCACCTCTGTGCCCTCGTCGGCTTCCAGCATGTCGATGGCGTCGAGCATCATCAGGCCGCCGATCTTCTCGCTAAGATCGCGCCCGCCGGTGCCAATCAGCTGCGACACACCACCGCCGAATTCATGGATGCGCACGCTCAGCTCCTGGCTGCCTGTGCCGGACGCGCCGACGATGCCAATCGGCCCGCGACGCACCGCGTTGGCGAAGCACAATCCCGCGCCGTTGATGATGGCGGTGCCGCAGTCCGGCCCCATCATCAGCAGCCCTTTCTTATGCGCCAGCTGCTTCAGCGCCAGCTCGTCGTCGAGCGACACGTTATCGGAGAAGAGCATCACGTTGAGATCGTGTTCCAGCGCCTGGCGCGCTTCGCGGGCAGCGAAGGTGCCGTTGACGGAAATCACCGCGAGGTTGCTCTCCGGGCGATGTTTTTTGGCGCTGGCAATCGTCGCGTAGCGTGCTTCATGGGAGCCCGCGCTCTCTTTACGCGTAAACAGCGCTTCGATGGCCGCCAGGGTTTCATCATTTGCCGCATCGCCTTTAATGACGATCATCAGGTCGCCGTTTTTCGCCTCATTTAATTCCGGCGTTAACAGCCCGAGGTTTTTTAATACGCCCTTATTCATCTCCGTCGCCATGGCGACAAAGGCCTGCTCGACGCCCGGCAATTTATTGGCTTTGGTGGAAACGGACATTAATGACACGGAGTCATAATACGTATTCTTTTTAATCACGATTTTCGTTGGCATTATTTGCACCTGTTTACGGATAAAAGGAGGCCGCCGTCGTGCAAAATGCACGTCGGTAAAAATGCTTTTTTAAATTAGCGGCCAGCCGGAACGGGCTGACCGGTCGTTTTACGCGCCCGCCGCCAGCAGCAGGTCGGCAATCTCAGTGAAGCCTTTCTCCCGCGCCAGTTCGAGCGGGGTTTTGCCGTATTTGTCGGTCATGTGCGGGTTCGCGCCGTGATCCAGCAGCAGCTTCACAATCTCTTGCTGTTTCGCACCGCCGTCGTTTAACACGATGGCTTCCAGCAGCGGCGTCCAGCCGACAAAGTTGGTGTGGTTAACGTTAATGTCGGTTTTTTCCAGCAGCTCGCGCACGATCTCCACGTGCCCTTTTTCACTGGCAGGGGTAATGCCCACGCCGCCGAAGCGGGTAAGGCGGTCGAGATCCGGATTCGCGGGTAATACCAGCCGCAGGAGGGTTAAATCGTTCGTCAGGCAGCTGATCAGGAAGGGGTTAAAACAGGTCTGGTCCTGTTTATCAATATCTGCCCCGGCGGCAATTAATAACGCCACGCAGGAATAGTGTTTTTTCAGGCTGGCAATCGTAACGGCGGTTCTTTTCTGGCGGTTAGTGGCGTTAATATCCACGCCTTTTTCCAGACAGGCTTTTAGCGCATCGCTATTTCCCTCTTCTGCCGCCAGCAGAAATTCCGTAACCAGTTCAGTTGCAGACATATTCAGACTCCCGATGTTTTATTGCTCTTGACCCGAGAATAGCAACAGCCTGGTCATAAAAGAATCCGCTTAAAAATGATTCATCGACAGTGAATTCATTGTTGAGATAAATTCAACAGTCGGGATAAAACGTGCGTCCGTGCAACCTTTTTCTTATGTTTAACCGCTTTTTAGCGCCTCAGGCTGCATTATCCTTATGGTTGAAAAAGCCTTGCATGACGGGGCTCTGCGTAAAGAGTCAGAACTGTGATCGGCTTCAAATGTGTTGTAAAGGCGTTGTTAAAATATGTTCAAAACTGATGACTGAGGAAGCTGTGATATGAATTCCATCTTTACCGAAGAGAACCTGCTGGCCTTCACCACCGCCGCACGCTTCGGCAGCTTCAGCAAGGCGGCTGCCGAGCTGGGGGTCACCACCTCGGCCATCAGTTACACCATCAAGCGGATGGAAACCGGGCTGGACGTGGTGCTGTTTGTGCGTAACACGCGCAGCATTGAGCTGACCGAGTCCGGGTTCTACTTTTACCGCAAAGCCACCGACCTGCTTAACGACTTCCACGCCATCAAGCGCGGGATTGATACCATTTCACAGGGCATCGAGGCGCGGGTGCGCATCTGTATCAACCAGCTGTTATATACGCCGCGCCATACCGCGCGGCTGCTCCAGGTGCTGAAAAAGCAGTTTCCTACCTGCCAGATCACCGTCACCACGGAGGTCTATAACGGCGTGTGGGATTCGATCATCAACAACCAGGCCAATATCGCCATTGGCGCGCCGGACACGCTGCTCGACGGCGGCGGAATTGACTACACCGAGATCGGCGCCATCCGCTGGGTGTTTGCCATTGCGCCGGCGCATCCGCTGGCGTTCGTTCCGGAACCGATAGCGGAGAGCCAGCTGCGCCTGTATCCCAACATCATGGTGGAAGATACCGCACACACCATTAACAAGAAGGTGGGCTGGCTGCTGCACGGTCAGGAGGCGATTCTGGTGCCGGACTTTAATACCAAATGCCAGTGTCAGATCCTGGGCGAAGGGATAGGTTTTTTACCGGAGTATATGGCGCGGGACGCGGTGGAAGACGGGCTGCTGGTGACGCGGCGTATCAATAACCCGCGTCAGGACTCGCGCATGCTGCTCGCCACGCAGCATGCCGCGACAGGCCAGGTCACGCGCTGGATCAAACAGCAGTTTGGTCCAGCGGGGGTGCTGACCGATATCTATAGCGATTTACTGTGGCGCGCTTAGCTTTTGCTCTGTACCCAAAACGCGTGTATGAGGCCGGGGAAGTAGCCCAGCAGCGTCAGAAGAATGTTGATGATAAACGCCCAGCCAAGCCCTTTGCCCAACAGCACGCCCAGCGGCGGCAGCAGGATGGTAAAAACAATACGCCAAAAACCCATATTAACACTCCGTGCAAGCTAATCCATTGAAAATAATAGAGAGAACCCTTTCTAAGCATAGCCAGTTTACCTGTCTGCGCCAGTTCCCTGCTCCGCGTTTACCCTCTTTTACGCTTTTGACGCTGGCGTAACGCGCACAATTACTTTAGCATTACCTTAATTAAGTAAATGCTAAAGTACTATGACTGAACTTGAACAGCTTCAGGCCAGCGCAGAGCAGGCCGCAACGCTTTTAAAAGCGATGAGCAACCCGCGTCGGCTGCTGATCCTCTGCACGCTGTGCGGCGCCCCCGGCACCAGCGCGGGGGAGCTGGCCCGCGCGACGGGCCTGAGTCCTTCCGCCACGTCGCAGCATCTGGCGCGCATGCGTGAGGAAGGCCTGATCGCCAGCACCCGCGAGGCGCAGCGCATTCTCTATTTCATTAAAAACGACGCGGTGCATCAGCTTATCAGCACCCTGAAAACCCTTTATTGCCCGTAAGGAGCCGCCATGTCACTTCCCCTTCTTTCGCCGCGCGAGGCCAATGCCCGCATCGCCGATGGCGCAAAACTGATTGATATTCGTGATGCCGACGAGTACGCCCGCGAGCATATTCCCGCCGCGCAGTCCGTGCCGCTGGATACCTTACCCGGCGGACTTAAAACGCAGGCGGGCGAAACGGTGATTTTTCACTGCCAGTCTGGCGCCCGCACCTCAGGCAATGCCGATCGCCTTGCGCAGGCTGCCGCCCCCGCTCAGGCATTTGTGGTCGAAGGAGGCATTCAGGGCTGGAAGCAGGCGGGTCTGCAGACAGTCGAAGACAAAACCCAGCCGCTGCCGCTGATGCGTCAGGTGCAAATTGCTGCCGGGCTGCTCATTCTCTGCGGCGTAGTGCTGGGCTATAGCGTCTCAGACGGCTTTTTCCTGCTCAGCGGCTTCGTGGGGGCCGGGCTGCTGTTCGCCGGTGTGACCGGTTTTTGCGGCATGGCGCGGCTGCTGAAGGTGATGCCCTGGAACCGGCGTACCTCATAAGCAGTAATCGGTGAAATACGCTGTACCCGGTGTCATACGTGGGCTAAGGTGAAGATCGCTAAAACGATGAGGAGGTAATATGTTTTCTGTCGGTGATTATGTACAACCGCGTAAAGGCGGCCCGAAGCTGAAAGTGCTCGAAGTGAACGGTGAAAGCGTGGTGGCGGTACAGGCCAGCAATGAACAAGGCGAGAAATATACCCTGAAAGCCGCCGAGCTGGCGCCGTATACCGAAGACGGTGATTTCGGCGTCTGCTGAAAAGAGTGCCGGGCGGTATGTTCCGCCCGGTTCACGCATTAGATCAGAAAATCATCCAGTGATTTCCCCTCTGCCAGCGCGCTGGCAATAGGCTTCGGCGTACGGCCCTGGCCGGTCCACGTTTTCTCTTCACCGTTCTGGTCAATAAAGCGGTATTTCGCTTCACGCGGCTTACGCTTTTTCGTGGATTTACCCGTCTGCGCCAGTTCAGAGCCCAGCAGATCGGTCGGTGAAATACCATCGGCTTTCATCCGCTCCAGCAGAGCATTAATTTTCTCCTGCTGCTCGGCTCTCTGCTGCTCTAATTCCGCCAGCTCACTACGTTTCTCTTCAGCAACGACCCTGACTTTTTCCAGCATTTCCTCAAGAACGTCCAGGGATAATTCGCGTGCCATGGCGCGCAGAGTTCGGATATTATTAAGATTCTGTAACGTCAAAGACATATTATTTGAAAACCTTTTGTTTAGGGTAAATAGATAAATCACCGACAGAATAATTCATTTCCGCTGAAATATCTACCCGCGGGCTGGCCCTGCCAATAGCGTAAATATGTTTAACTGTCGCCGTTAATATTATCTTATAACGTCTGAGCGATACGCAGGGATTCAATCATCACTGCAATATAAAGGGTCAACCTTAATCAAAATTTCAGCATTCTGCGCTACCAACAAAAGCACTGACTCACCTTTCAACATCAAGATAGTTAAGCTAATGATTTAAAACCAAAAACCATCGCACGAGACAGATTATAACGAAGCGAACAAAAAACCATCAATTTTAGAGAATTTTGTGGACAAAACGCGATTAAATAAAAATTAATCACTAGTTGTTACTTCAAACGTAGAGATATACGCTATACACGTCAAACAAACCAACCTAAAGCACTAGCCGCTTCGGGAAAATCGTTTCTTTTGTGTTCTTCTCAAGGAGTTCAGACATGTTCTCACCGCAATCACGCCTTCGCCATGCTGTGGCGGATACTTTCGCGATGGTTGTCTACTGTTCCGTTGTGAACATGCTGATCGAAATATTCCTCTCCGGAATGTCCTTCGAGCAGTCACTTTCTTCTCGTCTGGTGGCGATTCCGGTCAATATTATTATTGCCTGGCCTTACGGTTTATACCGCGATGCCGTCATGCGCTTCGCGCGGCGTGTCAGCCCCGCAGGCTGGGTGAAAAACCTGGCAGACGTTCTGGCCTATGTGACGTTCCAGTCGCCGGTTTACGTGGCCATTCTGTTGACGGTGGGCGCGGACTGGCACCAGATCGCGGCGGCGGTCAGTTCGAATATTGTGATTTCAATGCTGATGGGGGCGGTGTATGGCTATTTCCTCGACTACTGTCGCCGCCTGTTTAAGGTCAGCCAGTACAGCCAGGCTAAAGCGTGATGTGAAGCGACTGGCGCAGGCCAGTCGCAAATTTACTGTACGTCGCCAAACAGTCCCTTCAAAAACCGTTCCAGCGCCATACGCGAGCTGAAACCATGCGGAATACCATAATGCTCATGCGTCTCTCCGCCTAAATAGAGCGGAAATTGCTGATAATGATCGCAGGTTTTAATATCCGAGGCAGGCTCAGCAAATGACAGACTTCTGTCTTTCAGCGTCGGGTGAATAATGAGAGCGGTACGTCCCATTCTTGCTTCACGATTAACGTAAACATAATTCTCGCCACGGCGATATCCATACGCTTTTGGCGTCACCTCATCCATGGTGAATCCCTCTTTTTCAAGAACGCGTGCCACCTCGTCAGGTCGTAAATACATATCTTTTCCTCGTTATCTTTTCCTGCCCGGCAACCTTACAGTATTCAGCATTAGCAGGGCTTTCAGAATAGTCCATAAACTGGCGGATATCGCGTGATGCGCTTCAGATATTAAATTTCTGAACTAAACTGAACGGGAACACAAAATTACGGAGGATCGTATGTTTAACAGACCGAACCGAAACGATATTAACGACGACGCTCAGGATATTCGTAATGATGTCAGCCAATTAGCAGACACGCTGGAAGAGGTGCTGAAATCCTGGGGAAGTGACGCGAAGGACGAAGCGGATGCCGCAAAACGTAAGGCTCAGTCTCTGCTCCGTGAAACCCGCGCACGCCTAAATGGCCGCACGCGTACCACACAGGCTGCCTGCGATGCCGTCAGCTGCGCAACGACCTTCGTGCGCGAAAAACCGCTCTGCACGCTCGGCACGGTAGCGGCAGTGGGGATCTTCGTCGGCGCTCTGCTTAGCCTGCGTAAGTAAGCGCGAGCCATTAGCCCCGGTCGCCGCTGGCGCCGGGGCTTTTTAATGCCCGCAAGCCTGAAAAACCCGTACAACACCCCCTGCCCCGCTGTGCTCATCATCAGGGCATCATCAATCTAAATTTCCCATATCTTGTATGGTTGAAACTTAATACAACTACATCTAGTATTCCTTTTAGCAAGATACACACAACCTGACGCGATGATTCGCGCCGCTCTCTCATTTTAAATGGAAATACGAATCATGAGCATTATTATTTACACTCGTAACGATTGTGTTCAGTGCCACGCGACCAAACGGGCGATGGAAAGCCGCGGCGTGGCGTTTGAGATGGTGAATATTGACCAGCAGCCCGAGGCCGCCGATACCCTTCGCGCGCAGGGTTTCCGTCAGCTTCCGGTGGTGGTGGCCGGGGAGACCAGCTGGTCTGGCTTCCGTCCGGACATGATCAACCGCATCGCCGCGCAGGCCGCACGGGCATGAGTGGGCTGGTCTTCTTCTCCAGCAGCTCGGAAAACACGCTCCGTTTTATGGAGCGCGTCGGGCTGCCTGCGGTGCGCATTCCCCTCAACGAGCGGGAGCGCATCCGGGTAGAAGAACCGTACATTCTGGTGGTGCCCAGCTACGGCGGCGGCGGTACGGCGGGCGCAGTGCCTCGTCAGGTGATCCGCTTTCTGAACGATCCGCATAACCGCGGGCTAATCCGAGGCGTGATCGCGGCGGGCAATCGCAATTTCGGCGATGCCTTTGGCCGCGCCGGAGATGTCATCTCTCAAAAATGCGGCGTGCCGTATCTCTATCGCTTTGAGCTGATGGGGACGCAGCAGGACGTCGAAAACGTGCGTAAAGGAGTGAACGAATTTTGGCAACGACAACCGCAGAACGGGTAATACAGGCGACGCCGGATTACCACGCATTAAACGCGATGCTTAACCTCTATGACCGGGAGGGACGCATTCAGTTTGATAAAGACCGTGAGGCGGTGGACGCCTTTTTTGCCGCCCACGTGCGGCCCAACAGCGTGACCTTCGCGAGCCAGGATGAACGTCTCGACCACCTGGTTAACGAAGGTTACTACGACGCCCGCGTCCTCACCCGCTACGCACGCGCCTTCGTCGTGAAGCTGTTTGAACGCGCCCACGCCAGCGGCTTTCGTTTCCAGACGTTCCTTGGCGCGTGGAAGTTCTACACCAGCTACACCCTGAAGACCTTCGACGGTAAGCGCTACTTAGAAAGCTTTGAAGATCGCGTGGTGATGGTCGCGCTGACTCTGGCGCAGGGCGATGAAGCGCTGGCGCAACAGCTCACCGACGAGATCCTCTCCGGCCGCTTCCAGCCCGCCACGCCAACGTTCCTTAACTGCGGAAAAGCCCAGCGCGGCGAGCTGGTCTCCTGCTTCCTGCTGCGCATTGAAGATAATATGGAGTCGATAGGCCGCGCGGTGAACTCGGCGCTGCAGCTCTCCAAACGCGGCGGCGGCGTGGCGTTTCTGCTCTCGAACCTGCGTGAAGCGGGCGCGCCGATTAAGCGCATCGAAAACCAGTCCTCCGGCGTGATCCCGGTCATGAAGATGCTGGAAGATGCCTTCTCCTACGCCAACCAGCTTGGCGCGCGTCAGGGCGCGGGCGCGGTTTATCTGCACGCGCACCACCCCGACATTCTGCGTTTCCTCGATACCAAGCGCGAAAACGCCGACGAAAAAATCCGCATCAAAACCCTGTCGCTGGGCGTGGTGATCCCGGATATCACCTTTAAGCTGGCTAAAGAGAATGCCGACATGGCGCTCTTCTCGCCGTATGACGTTGAGCGGATTTACGGCAAAGCCTTTGGCGACGTGGCGATAAGCGAGCTGTACGACGAGCTGCTGGCCGACGATCGCATCCGCAAAAAAACCATCAACGCCCGCGATTTCTTCCAGACGCTTGCCGAAATTCAGTTTGAGTCCGGCTATCCGTACATCATGTACGAGGACACGGTGAACCGCGCAAACCCGATTGCCGGGCGCATCAACATGAGCAACCTGTGCTCGGAGATTTTACAGGTCAACAGTGCCTCCCGCTATGACGAGAATCTGGACTACGCGGAGATCGGCAAAGACATCTCCTGCAACCTCGGGTCGCTGAATATCGCCCACACCATGGATTCCCCCGACTTTGGCCGCACGGTGGAGACCGCCATTCGCGGGCTGACGGCGGTGTCGGACATGAGCCACATCCGCAGCGTGCCGTCCATCGAGGCGGGCAACGCCGCGTCGCACGCCATTGGCCTTGGGCAGATGAACCTGCACGGCTACCTGGCGCGGGAAGGCATCGCCTACGGCAGCCCGGAAGGGCTGGACTTCACCAACCTCTATTTTTACACCGTCACCTGGCACGCGCTGCATACCTCGATGATGCTGGCGCGCGAGCGCAACCAGCGTTTCGCGGGCTTTGAACAGTCGCGCTACGCCAGCGGAGAGTATTTCAGCCCGTATCTTGAAGGCGACTGGCAGCCGAAAACGGCGCGAGTAAGGGAGCTGTTTGCCCGCGCCGGGATCGTTCTGCCCACGCGCGAGATGTGGCAGCAGTTGCGTGATGACGTGATGCGCTACGGCATCTACAACCAGAACCTGCAGGCGGTGCCGCCAACCGGTTCGATCTCCTACATCAATCACGCCACGTCGAGCATTCACCCGATCGTGTCGAAGATTGAAATTCGCAAAGAAGGCAAAACCGGACGCGTTTACTACCCTGCGCCGTTTATGACCAACGAGAACCTGGCGCTGTATCAGGACGCATACGAGATTGGCCCGGAAAAAATCATCGATACCTACGCCGAGGCGACGAAACACGTGGATCAGGGGCTGTCGCTGACGCTGTTCTTCCCGGATACCGCCACCACGCGGGACATCAACAAAGCGCAGATCTACGCCTGGAAGAAAGGTATCAAGACGCTCTACTACATTCGCCTGCGCCAGCTTGCGCTGGAAGGCACCGAAATCGAAGGCTGCGTGTCCTGCGCGCTGTAAGGAGAAAGGATGAAACTGTCACGCGTGAGCGCCGTTAACTGGAACAAGATCCAGGACGAGAAAGATCTGGAAGTGTGGAACCGCCTGACCAGCAACTTCTGGCTGCCGGAAAAGGTCCCGCTCTCCAACGATATTCCGGCCTGGCAAACCCTGAGCCACGCCGAGCAGCAGCTAACGATCCGCGTCTTTACCGGCCTGACGCTGCTGGACACCATTCAGAATACCGTTGGCGCACCGGCTCTGATGGGTGACGCGCTGACGCCGCACGAAGAGGCGGTGATGTCGAACATCAGCTTTATGGAGGCGGTGCACGCCCGCTCCTACAGCTCGATTTTCTCCACGCTGTGCCAGACCAAAGACGTGGACGCGGCCTACGCCTGGAGCGAAGCGAGCGAGTCGTTACAAAGAAAGGCGGAGCTGGTACTGACGTATTATCGGGCCGACGAGCCGCTGAAGAAGAAGATCGCCAGCGTGTTTCTGGAATCATTCCTGTTCTATTCTGGCTTCTGGCTGCCCATGTACTGGTCGAGCCGGGGCAAGCTGACCAACACCGCCGATTTGATCCGGCTTATCATTCGGGATGAAGCGGTACACGGGTATTACATTGGCTATAAATATCAGAAAGGGCTGGAAAAGGTCAGCGACGCGGAGCGCGAGGAGCTCAAAGGGTTTGCGCTCGATTTGCTGATGGATCTGTACGACAACGAGCTGAGCTATACCGAGGAACTGTACGCCGGCACCGGCTGGGAGGAGGACGTGAAAGCCTTCCTCTGCTACAACGCCAACAAGGCGCTGATGAATCTCGGCTACGACGCGCTGTTCCCGCCAGAGATGGCGGAGGTTAACCCGGCGATTCTCTCCGCGCTGTCGCCCAACGCCGACGAAAACCACGATTTCTTCTCCGGCTCGGGTTCGTCGTACGTGATGGGCAAAGCGGTGGAAACCGAGGATGAGGACTGGGATTTTTAATGAACGTTAACGTTCGTTAATTTAATATAAACCCAACAATTTCCTCTCCAATATTTACAAAACAACTACACTGTCATTTCCGCGCCCTATTCGCCTGAATCACCCGATTCAGGCGAAATTCCCCGATGCCGCAGCAAAAAATTGAGAAAAATTCAAATCCCGCTCAGCCCTTTACTCATGGGAAATTCAGCCGTTTCGCCTCCCTGAAAATTTACGTCATAAGCAAACCCAGGGTTGTCTCAGATTCTCAGTATGTTAGGGTTATGCCCGTTAACAATTTACCATGGTAATCATATCGACATAAACAAATAACAGGACACTCTCTATTGCATGGCAATTAAATTAGAAGTGAAAAATCTTTATAAAGTATTTGGCGAGCATCCTCAGCGCGCATTCAAATATATTGAGAAAGGCCTTTCGAAAGAGCAAATTCTGGAAAAAACCGGGCTATCGCTTGGCGTTAAAGACGCCAGTCTGGCCATTGAAGAAGGCGAGATTTTTGTCATCATGGGATTATCCGGTTCGGGTAAATCCACTATGGTTCGCCTTCTCAATCGCCTGATTGAACCCACCCGCGGACAGGTGCTGATTGACGGCGTGGATATCGCCAGAATATCAGACACCGAGCTTCGCGAGGTGCGCAGAAAGAAAATTGCGATGGTATTCCAGTCATTCGCGCTGATGCCACATATGACGGTGCTGGATAATACCGCTTTCGGCATGGAATTAGCCGGTACACCCGCGCAGGAACGTCAGGAAAAAGCCCTTGATGCCCTGCGTCAGGTTGGGCTGGAAAATTATGCGCATGCGTACCCGGATGAACTTTCCGGCGGTATGCGTCAGCGCGTGGGATTAGCCCGCGCATTAGCCATTAATCCAGACATTTTATTAATGGACGAAGCCTTCTCTGCCCTCGATCCGTTAATTCGCACCGAAATGCAGGATGAGCTGGTAAAATTACAGGCGAAACATCAGCGGACCATTGTCTTTATTTCCCACGATTTGGATGAAGCCATGCGTATTGGCGACCGTATTGCCATTATGCAAAATGGTGAAGTGGTGCAGGTCGGCACGCCGGATGAAATTCTCAATAATCCGGCAAATGATTATGTGCGCACCTTCTTCCGCGGCGTGGATATTAGCCAGGTCTTTAGCGCCAAAGATATTGCCCGTCGAACGCCAAACGGCATTATCCGTAAAACGCCTGGCTTCGGCCCGCGCTCCGCGCTGAAGCTCCTGCAGGACGAAGACCGTGAATACGGTTATCTGGTTGAACGCGGCAATAAATTTGTCGGCGTTGTCTCCATCGATTCTCTGAAAACCGCGCTCAGCGAAAACCAGGGCATCGATGCGGCGTTAATTGACGCTCCGCTTGCCGTGGACGCCGAAACGCCGCTCAGCGAGTTGCTCTCTCACGTGGGGCAGGCGCCTTGCGCCGTACCGGTCGTGGGTGAGGAACAACAGTACGTCGGCATCATCTCCAAACGGATGCTGCTGCAGGCTTTAGATCGCGAGGGGGCAAATAATGGCTGATCAAACTAACCCGTGGGGCACCACTGAAGCGGCGGACAACGCAGCGCAATCCGCCGACGCGTGGGGTTCCACGCCAGCACCCGCCGACGGTGGCGGTGCGGCAGACTGGCTGAACAGCGCACCCGCGCCTGCGCCAGAGCACTTCAATATTATGGATCCGTTCCACAAGACGCTGATCCCGCTGGACAGCTGGGTCACGGAGGGGATCGACTGGGTGGTCACGCACTTCCGCCCGGTTTTCCAGGGGATCCGCATCCCGGTGGATTACATCCTGAACGGCTTCCAGCAGCTGATGCTGGGCATGCCGGCACCGGTGGCGATTATCCTGTTCTCCCTGATCGCCTGGCAGTTTGGCAGCGCCGGGATGGGTGTCGCCACGCTGATTTCGCTGATTGCCATCGGCGCGATTGGGGCCTGGTCGCAGGCGATGATCACCCTGGCGCTGGTGCTGACCGCCCTGCTCTTCTGCATCGTCATCGGCCTGCCGATGGGGATCTGGCTGGCGCGCAGCCCGCGGGCCGCGAAGATTATTCGCCCGCTGCTGGATGCAATGCAGACCACCCCGGCGTTCGTCTATCTGGTGCCTATCGTGATGCTGTTCGGCATCGGCAACGTGCCGGGCGTGGTGGTCACCATTATCTTTGCCCTGCCGCCGATTATTCGTCTGACCATTCTCGGGATCAATCAGGTGCCTGCGGACCTGATCGAAGCGTCACGCTCGTTCGGCGCCAGCCCGCGCCAGATGCTGTTTAAGGTTCAGCTCCCGCTGGCGATGCCGACCATCATGGCGGGCGTGAACCAGACGCTGATGCTGGCCCTGTCGATGGTGGTGATTGCCTCGATGATCGCCGTTGGCGGTCTCGGTCAGATGGTGCTGCGCGGCATTGGCCGTCTCGACATGGGGCTGGCTACCGTCGGCGGCGTCGGGATTGTGATCCTCGCCATTATTCTTGACCGCCTGACCCAGGCCGTCGGTCGCGATTCACGCAGTCACGGCAACCGTCGCTGGTATTCCACCGGCCCTGTTGGGTTACTCACCCGCCCCTTTAGAAAATAAGGAACAACGATGCGACATAACGTACTTTTTGCCACAGCGTTTGCCACCCTTGTCTCCACCAGCACGTTCGCAGCTGACCTGCCGGGCAAAGGCATTACCGTGCAGCCGGTGCAGAGCACTATTTCGGAAGAGAGCTTCCAGACCCTGCTGGTCAGCCGCGCGCTGGAAAAACTGGGCTATACGGTTAACACGCCGAGCGAAGTGGATTACAACGTGGGCTACACCTCGATTGCCTCCGGTGACGCCACCTTTACCGCCGTAAACTGGCAGCCGCTGCATGACGATATGTATGCCGCCGCCGGTGGCGATAAGAAATTCTACCGTGAAGGCACCTTTGTCACCGGCGCGGCGCAGGGGTACCTGATCGACAAGAAAACCGCCGACCAGTACCACATCACCAACATCGAACAGCTGAAGGATCCGAAGATCGCCAGACTGTTTGACACCAACGGTGACGGCAAGGCCGACATGATGGGCTGCTCGCCGGGCTGGGGCTGCGAAGCGGTGATTAACCACCAGAACAAGGCGTTCGATCTGGCGAAAACGGTCGACGTGAGCCACGGCAACTATTCAGCGATGATGGCCGACACCATTGCCCGCTTCAAAGAGGGTAAACCGGTGATCTACTACACCTGGACGCCGTACTGGGTGAGCGACGTGCTGAAGCCGGGTAAAGACGTGGTGTGGCTGCAGGTGCCGTTCTCCTCCCTGCCGGGCGAGCAGAAAGATATCGACACCAAACTGCCGAACGGCATGAACTACGGCTTCCCGGTGAACACCATGCATATCGTGGCGAACAAAGCCTGGGCGGAGAAAAACCCGGCCGCGGCGAAGCTGTTCTCGGTGATGAAGCTGCCGCTGGCGGACATCAACGCCCAGAACGCGATGATGCACGCGGGCAAATCGTCTGAGGCGGATGTTAAAGGCCACGTCGACGGCTGGATCAAGGCCCACCAGCAGCAGTTTGACGGCTGGGTGAAAGCGGCGCTGGCGGCGCAGAAGTAAAACCTTTTCCCTCACCCTAACCCTCTCCCCGGACCGTACACTGGGAGAGGACCGGGGTGAGGGGATCAGACCGCACCCAACCTAAACCGCACAATCCAGCACGTAACAATCCCCCCACATTCACAATCATTGGCTATTATGGTTTCCGGAAAAATAATCACTTCACTAACGATTCCTGAAACTAATGACAAAAACCACTCAAGGGCTTAGCCCCGCACTCATCCTTTTAATGTCCGTGGCAACGGGTCTGGCCGTCGCCAGCAACTATTACGCGCAGCCTCTTCTCGACACCATCGCCCGCGCGTTCAATCTCTCCGCCAGTTCCGCAGGCTTTATCGTCACCGCCGCCCAGCTCGGCTATGCCGCCGGGCTGCTGTTCCTGGTGCCGCTCGGCGATATGTTTGAACGCCGGATGCTGATCGTCTCCATGACGCTTCTGGCCGCCGGCGGGATGCTGATCACCGCCAGCAGCCAGTCGCTGACGATGATGATTATCGGTACCGCGCTGACGGGGCTGTTCTCCGTGGTGGCGCAAATCCTGGTGCCGCTCGCCGCGACCCTCGCCTCACCGGAAAAACGTGGCAAGGTGGTGGGCACCATCATGAGCGGCCTGCTGCTGGGGATTTTGCTGGCGCGTACCGTCGCCGGGCTGCTGGCAAGCCTCGGCGGCTGGCGCACCGTATACTGGGTGGCGAGCGTATTGATGGTCGTCATGGCGCTGGCGCTGTGGCGCGGGCTGCCAAAAGTAAAGCAGGAAAATCACCTGAATTACCCGCAGCTGCTGGCCTCCGTTTTCAGCCTGTTCACCCAGGATAAACTTCTGCGCACCCGCGCCCTGCTGGGCTGCTTCACCTTCGCCAACTTCAGCATTCTCTGGACGTCAA
This sequence comes from Enterobacter roggenkampii, assembly GCF_001729805.1. Taxonomy (NCBI): domain Bacteria; kingdom Pseudomonadati; phylum Pseudomonadota; class Gammaproteobacteria; order Enterobacterales; family Enterobacteriaceae; genus Enterobacter; species Enterobacter roggenkampii. The sequence continues at coordinate 3,659,647 of NZ_CP017184.1, forward strand.
TGGCGTTTCTGCTGGCCGCGCCGCCGTTTAATTATTCCGAAGGGGTGATTGGCCTGTTCGGCCTGGCCGGTGCCGCAGGCGCACTGGGCGCGCGCCCCGCAGGCGGGCTGGCCGACAAGGGCAAATCCCACCTGACCACCTCCGCGGGGCTGGTGTTACTTCTGCTCTCCTGGGCGGCAATCTGGTATGGGCACGTCTCGGTGCTGGCGCTGATCGTCGGTATCCTGGTACTCGATCTCACCGTGCAGGGCGTTCACATTACCAATCAGACCGTCATCTATCGCGTGAAGCCAGAGGCGCGTAACCGCCTGACGGCCGGGTACATGACCAGCTACTTTATTGGCGGCGCGGCGGGCTCGCTCATTTCCGCCTCGGCGTGGCAGCATGCTGGCTGGTCAGGGGTATGTGCAATTGGCGCCATCGTCGCCACGATTAACCTGCTTGTATGGTGGCGCGGCTACCATCGCCAGGAGGCAATTCACTAAGTTTTACATTGCTTTGGGCCCCTTAGGGTGTAAAGGGGCCCCTCACTCTGTTAATGTAAACGTAATCATTTATCCCAGAAATTTTAATGTGGGTGACATATTTACAATCGGCATGAATAGTTCAGACCCCCGTCCTCACATCCTCTCTTCAGCGGGTTCATCCCCTACGCTTTCTGTGCTCACCGGGTCACGGACTTACCCGGCGCTTTCTGATGGTGACATTAATTTGGCGGATATAACCGCACAAATAATTCATTTACATTATTTGTCACTGTCGTTACTATATCGGCTGTAATTAATGAGGTTATGCCCAAATGGATAGTTCGTTTACGCCCATTGAACAAATGCTTAAATTCCGCGCCAGTCGCCATGAGGACTTCCCGTATCAGGAAATCCTGCTGACTCGCCTGTGCATGCACATGCAGGGTAAGCTACTGGAAAACCGCAATAAAATGCTGAAAGCTCAAGGGATTAACGAGACATTGTTTATGGCGTTGATCACGCTGGAGTCTCAGGAAAACCACAGCATTCAGCCTTCTGAGCTGAGCTGCGCGCTGGGCTCCTCCCGCACCAACGCCACCCGAATTGCCGATGAGCTGGAAAAGCGCGGCTGGATTGAGCGCCGTGAAAGCGATAACGATCGCCGCTGCCTGCATCTGCAACTGACCGATAAAGGTCACGAATTCCTGCGCGAGGTGCTGCCACCTCAGCACAATTGCCTGCACAAACTCTGGTCCGCTCTCAGCACCGCCGAGCGCGACCAGCTTGAGCACATCACTCGCAAGCTGCTCACCCGTCTGGACCAGATGGATGAAGAAGGCGCCGTTCTTGAGGCGCTGCGCTAACGCGACGACACGCTCAACAATCCAGATTTATAAAAGAAAACCGACAGGCCAGCACGTCACACTGCTGGCCTTTCTGACAACAGGTCGGCTCAGCCGATGTGAAAATAAGAAGATCGTGGAGAACAACAATGAGCGCAAATGCGGAGAGCACTACCCCGCAGCAACCGGCCAACAAGAAAGGCAAACGTAAGAGCGCCCTTCTTCTGTTGACCTTGCTCTTTATCATTATTGCCGTGGCATATGGGATCTATTGGTTTTTAGTACTGCGTCATGCTGAAGAGACTGACGACGCGTACGTGGCAGGGAACCAGGTACAAATTATGGCGCAGGTGTCGGGCAGCGTGACGAAAGTCTGGGCTGACAATACCGACTTTGTGCAAAAAGGCGATGTGTTGGTGACTCTCGATCCAACCGACGCCCAGCAGGCGTTTGAAAAAGCGCAGACCGCGCTGGCCTCCAGCGTTCGTCAGACCCGCCAGCTGATGATCAACAGCAAACAGCTGCAGGCCAACATCGACGTGCAGAAAACCGCACTCGCGCAGGCACAGAGCGATCTGAACCGCCGCGTGCCGCTCGGCACCGCCAACCTGATTGGCCGTGAAGAGCTGCAGCACGCCCGCGACGCCGTCGCCAGCGCTCAGGCACAGCTGGACGTGGCCATTCAGCAGTACAACGCCAACCAGGCGATGGTGCTGGGCACCAGCCTGGAAAACCAGCCTGCCGTTCAGCAGGCAGCGACTGAAGTCCGCAACGCGTGGCTTGCCCTGCAGCGTACTAAAATCGTCAGCCCAATGACCGGCTATGTCTCCCGTCGTTCCGTCCAGCCAGGGGCGCAGATCAGCCCAACCACGCCGCTGATGGCGGTTGTGCCGGCGGACAACCTGTGGGTCGATGCCAACTTTAAAGAGACGCAGCTTGCGCATATGCGTATCGGCCAGACCGCAACGGTTGTCAGCGACATCTATGGCGATGACGTGAAGTACACCGGCAAAGTGGTGGGTCTGGATATGGGGACCGGCAGCGCCTTCTCCCTGCTGCCTGCGCAGAACGCCACCGGTAACTGGATCAAAGTCGTACAGCGTCTGCCCGTGCGTATCGAACTGGATGCCAAACAGCTGGCGGATCACCCGCTGCGTATCGGCCTCTCCACGCTGGTGACGGTTGACACCGCCAACCGCGACGGTCAGATCCTTGCAAGCCAGGTGCGTAGCAGCCCGGTTTATGAAAGTAACGCCCGTGAAATTAGCCTCGATCCGGTCAACAAGCTGATCGATGACATCGTGAAGGCAAACGCCGGTTAATCCGAAGGTGAGCGTTATGCAACAGCAAAAGCCGCAAAAACCGCTGGAAGGCGCGCAGCTGGTCATTATGACCATCGCGCTGTCGCTGGCGACATTCATGCAGGTGCTGGACTCCACCATCGCAAACGTGGCGATCCCGACCATCGCCGGTAACCTTGGCTCGTCGCTGAGCCAGGGGACCTGGGTCATTACCTCGTTTGGGGTGGCAAACGCCATCTCCATTCCGATCACCGGCTGGCTGGCAAAGCGCGTCGGTGAGGTGAAGCTGTTCCTCTGGTCCACGGTGGCGTTTGTTCTGGCCTCGTGGGCGTGCGGCATGTCCAGCAGCCTGACGATGCTGATTTTCTTCCGCGTCATTCAGGGGATTGTCGCGGGGCCGCTGATCCCGCTCTCCCAGAGTTTGCTGCTGAGCAACTACCCTCCCGCAAAACGTTCCGTCGCGCTGGCGCTCTGGTCGATGACCGTTATCGTCGCGCCTATCTGCGGACCGATTCTGGGCGGGTACATCAGCGATAACTACCACTGGGGTTGGATCTTCTTCATCAACGTACCGATTGGCGCCGTCGTGGTATTGATGACGCTGCAGTCGCTGCGGGGACGAGAGACGCGCACCGAACAACGGCGTATCGACAGCATCGGGCTGGCGCTGCTGATCCTGGGTATCGGCAGTCTGCAGATCATGCTCGACCGCGGTAAAGAGCTCGACTGGTTCAACTCGCAGGAGATCATCATCCTGACCATTGTCGCGGTGGTGTCGATAAGCTTCCTGATTGTCTGGGAGCTGACGGACGACAACCCGATCGTCGATCTCTCGCTCTTTAAGTCGCGAAACTTCACCATCGGCTGCCTGTGTATCAGCCTCGCCTATATGCTCTACTTCGGCGCGATTGTTCTGCTGCCGCAGCTGTTGCAGGAGGTGTATGGCTATACCGCCACCTGGGCGGGTCTGGCGTCGGCACCTGTCGGGGTGATCCCGGTCCTGCTGTCGCCGATTATTGGCCGCTTCGCCCATAAGCTCGACATGCGTCGGCTGGTGACGTTCAGCTTCATCATGTACGCGGTGTGCTTCTACTGGCGTGCGTATACCTTTGAGCCGGGAATGGACTTTGGCGCCTCGGCGTGGCCGCAGTTCATTCAGGGCTTTGCGGTGGCGTGCTTCTTTATGCCGCTGACCACCATCACGCTCTCTGGCCTGCCGCCCGAGCGTCTGGCGGCCGCGTCGAGCCTGTCGAACTTCACCCGTACGCTGGCGGGCTCCATCGGGACGTCGATCACCACCACCCTGTGGACAAACCGCGAATCAATGCACCACGCGCAGCTGACCGAAGCGGTGAACCCGTTCAACCCTAACGCACAGCAGATGTACAGTCAGCTGCAGGGAATGGGGATGACGGAGCAGCAGGCGTCCGGCTGGATTGCCCAGCAGATCACCAATCAGGGGCTGATTATCTCGGCCAACGAGATTTTCTGGATATCGGCAGGGATCTTTATCGTCCTGCTGGGGCTGGTGTGGTTTGCCAGACCGCCGTTTGGTGCCGGTGGCGGCGGTGGCGGCGCGCACTAGTTTGTGCGCGGGTTGCCGGGTGGCGGTTACGCCTTACCCGGCCTACGATAACTGACACTTCCGTAGGCCCGGTAAGCGCAGCGCCACCGGGCAACCATTGCCACCGTGTCCAGAACGCGACAGCCATTGTCAGTGCCGATAAAGCAGCGCGCCTGAAATCGATTCACGATAGTGAAAAGACAACAGGAGCGCATCATGCTGAACACACCCGCCGACAAGTACCAACCCTTTCCCACCCTTTCCCTGCCCGACCGTCGCTGGCCGGAGCAACGCATCACCCGCGCGCCGCGCTGGCTCTCGACCGACCTGCGCGACGGCAACCAGGCTCTGGCCGAACCGATGGACAGCACGCGCAAGCTGCAGTTCTGGGACCTGCTGTTAAGCTGCGGGTTTAAAGAGATTGAAGTTGCCTTTCCTTCCGCCTCGCAGACGGATTTCAATTTCGTTCGCCAGCTGATTGAAGAGAACCGCATCCCGGATGACGTGACGATTCAGGTGCTCACTCAGGCACGGGAAGATCTCATCCATCGCACTTTTGAATCCCTGCGCGGCGCGAAGCAGGCGACCGTGCATCTGTATAACGCCACCGCTCCGCTGTTCCGCCGCCTGGTATTCGGCATGGAGAAAGCGCAGATCGTTGAGCTGGCGACGCGTGCCACGCGGCTTATTCGTCAGCTGTGTGAAGAAAATCCCGACACCCGCTGGCAGTACGAATACTCTCCGGAAACCTTCTGCTTTACCGAGCCGGAATTTGCGCTGGAGATTTGTGAAGCCGTGGCGGAGATCTGGCAGCCTTGCGACGAACGCCCGATGGTGATCAACTTACCCGCCACCGTCGAAGTCAGCACGCCGAACGTCTATGCCGACCAGATCGAGTACTTCTGTCGCCACTTCAGCCGCCGCCGCGATGTTTGCATCAGCGTGCATCCGCATAACGACCGCGGTACCGGCGTCGCCTGCGCGGAGCTGGCCGTAATGGCGGGGGCTGACCGCGTGGAGGGCTGTCTGTTCGGTAACGGCGAGCGCACGGGCAACGTCTGCCTGGTGACGCTGGCGATGAACCTCTACAGCCAGGGTATCAGCCCGACTCTGGACTTTAGCGATATGAACCGGGTGGTGGAAGTGGTGGAAACCTGCAATCAGCTGCCGGTGCACCCGCGCCATCCGTGGGCAGGACGGCTGGCCTATACCGCCTTCTCCGGCTCGCACCAGGACGCAATCAAAAAAGGTTTTGATGCCCGCAGGCCTGGCGATCGCTGGGAGATGCCTTACCTGCCCGTCGATCCCCAGGATATCGGCTGCACCTACGAAGCGGTGATCCGCGTGAACAGCCAGTCAGGGAAAAGCGGCAGCGCGTGGCTGATCGAACAGAATCATGGTCTGAAACTGCCCCGCGCCCTGCAGCAGGATTTCAGCCAGCACGTGCAGCAGGAAACCGACCGTCACGGAAAAGAGATGACGCAAAATGCGCTGTGGCAGCTGTTTCGCACCCGCTACGGTCTGGTGGCCACGCCGCAGTATGCGCTGCAATCCTACCGCAGCGACAGCCAGCAGGACGGCCAGCTGCGTTTGACGGCCAGCGTCGCCACACAGGGAGGAACGCGCCAGCTGGAAGGTCACGGCAACGGTCTGCTCTCCGCCGCCGCTCACGGCCTGAGCCGCTGGGTCAACGCGCCGTTTGTGATTAAGGACTATCACGAGCATACGTTAGGCGAGCGCAGCGACAGCCGCTCGGTGGCCTACATTCGCTGCCTGTTCCAGGACGGCAGCAGCCGCTGGGGCGTGGGCATTGATAGCGACGTGGCGCGCGCGTCGCTTCAGGCGCTCTTTAACGCCGTCAGTCGTTCTTAAAGTAATCGCTGGGGGAGACGCCCATCACCCGACGGAACATGGCCGTAAAGGCGCTGTGGCTGCCGTACCCCAGATCCAGCGCCACGCGCAATACCGGCTGGCCCTGCGCCAGCCGCACTAAGGCTTCCAGCAGACGCGCCCTTCTCAACCACTCGCCGTAGCTTAAACCCGTCTGCTGTTGAAAATGACGGTTCAGCGTGCGTTCGCTCATGTTCATCAGGCTCGCAGCCTGCGCGCTGCTCCAGCTTTCCCCCGGGTTTTGCCGGATTTGCAGACACAGGCGACGTAGCGCCTCGCTTTCCGGCTCCGGCAGGTGAAACGGCAGCACCGGCATAGTGCGGATTTCATCGAGAATCAGCTCATAGACGCGTTCATCCCGGCTTCCGGGTGAGTACGATTCAGGCAACGCAAGGGAGACGAGGATCAGCTCGCGCAGCAGCGGCGCGATCTGGACGATCTGGCAGGTGGCGGGAAGATCGGCCCGCGCCAGCGGATCGATAAACAACGTTCGCGCCGCCACGTTGCCGGTAATGCGCAGGGAATGCTGCGTGCCCGCAGGCAGCCAGACGCCGCGACCGGGAGGCACAACCCAACAGCCCGATACGGTATCCACCCTTACCACGCCGCTCAGGGTGTGCAGCAGCTGCGCGCAGTCGTGCTTGTGCCAGGGTTCGCTGTCACCATGAACGTAATCATGGGCAAACGGAACGAGAGGACGGTGGGTAAAGGAGAAGGTTAAGGTTGTGGTCAAAGGAGGCACCAGCACAATGTAGGCCCGGCAAGCGAAGCGCCACCGGGCATCCACAGGCACAATACTAGATGTGCAGTTCCTGCAGTTTTTCTTTCGGCAGGGCCAGCTCTTCGTTGCTGTTCACGCGAACGTCGCGTTCGATGATGTGGCGCGCGATCTCCTGCGCTTCTTCCAGAGAGTGCATCTGATAGGTGCCGCACTGGTAAACGTTCAGCTCAGGGATCTGGTTCTGCTCTTTCACCTTCAGCACGTCTTCCATGGCCGCTTTCCAGGCATCTGCAACACGTTTCTCTTCAGGCTGACCAATCAGGCTCATGTAGAAACCGGTACGGCAGCCCATCGGAGAGATATCGATGATCTCAACGCCGTTGCCGTTCAGGTGGTCACGCATGAAGCCAGCGAACAGGTGTTCCAGCGTATGAATGCCTTTCTCCGGCATCACTTCTTTGTTTGGCACGCAGAAACGCAGATCGAAGACGGTGATCGTGTCGCCGTGCGGGGTGTGCATGGTCTTCGCCACGCGGACTGCAGGTGCTTCCATACGGGTATGGTCGACAGTAAAGCTATCTAATAACGGCATACGTCACCTCCGATAGTGATTTTTTTTAAAATAAACTGAACTCTTCTACAGAATGCGCGTCTGAGTATATGAAAGACGCGCATTTGTTATCATCATCCCTGAATTCAGAGATGTATATTTTGGCCACAGCGATGTGGCCTTTTTCTTTTCTGCTTAAGCCTGCTTCGCCAGAAACGCCTCAAACGACTCGGTATCCGCCGCTTCAACCTCTTTCTGACGCACAACGGACGCTTCGCGTTCCGCGACAAAATCTGCTTCGCTCAGGATTTCTAACGGCTCCTGGATCAGCATTTCACGGTACTCCGCCGAGAGTGAACGCCCCGTACCACCAATGCCCTGATCAATCATAGAACGCAGAATGCGTGCTGAGAACGTCAGTTCCGGGTTATCAAAGCATTCCACCAGTTGGTCGCAAATCTGTTGATACGCGTCGCCGCCGTCGATGCTGTCCATCGTCCGGGCAACACGCTTCAGGTCACGGAACAGATCTTTGCCGACTTTCGTCAGCGGGAACTGTGCCGTTTCGCAGCCGATACCCAGCGTCAGGCCCGGTTTACGCCCTTCCAGAATCACGCGGTTCCAGTTTGTACGGGTGCAGAGCAATTCGTCTGAACTCATTTCCGGCGCATCCGCCAGCACGCACCAGACCATAAACAGATCCAGGAAGCGAATCTGCTGTTCATCAACGCCAATCGGTGAGAACGGGTTGATATCCAGCGAGCGCACTTCAATGTATTCGATCCCGCCGCGCTGCAGCGCATCCGACGGGGTTTCGCCGCTGCGCGTCACGCGCTTAGGACGAATTGGCGCATACAGCTCGTTTTCAATCTGCAGGACATTGCTGTTGATCTGCAGGCGCTTACCGTCTTTTTCGAGGCCGATTTTTTCGTACTCTTCCGACGGGGTTTTGATCGCCCGCTTCAATCCTGCCACATATTCGTGCAATTCGTTAAACGTAATACCGAGATTGCTTTGCGATTTATTGGTATAGCCGAGATCGCTCAGACGCAGAGAGGTGGCGTACGGAAGATAGTACATTCCGCAGTCGGTCTTCTCGAACGGCAGCGTCGTCGGTTTCCCCTGCAGGAACGAAGAACAGATCGCCGGGGAGGCACCAAACAGATACGGGATCACCCAGCCGAAACGGTAGTAGTTGCGGATCAGGCGGAAGTAGCCTTCAGAGATCGCGTCTTTATCCGTTTCACCGCATTTCGCCTGCCAGAACGCCATTGGCAGCGAGAAGTTGTAGTGCACGCCAGAGATGGTCTGCATCAACGCGCCGTAGCGATTCTTCAGCCCCTCACGGTAGAGCGTTTTCAGCCGACCAATGTTTGACGTGCCGTACTGCGCCAGCTCAATCTCCTGGCCCTGCTCGATATAGCACGGCATGCTGAGGGGCCACATACGCTCATCGCCGAGATTGCGCGCGGTGTAGCGATGGATATCGCGCATAATCGTCAGCATATGATCAATATCACCCTCTACTGGGGTGATGAACTCCAGCAGCGCTTCAGCGAAATCGGTTGTGATCCATTTATGTGTCAGCGCCGAGCCTAACGCCTTCGGGTGACCCGTCGTCGCTAAACTGCCGTCCGCGTTAACGCGCAGCGTTTCACGCTCAAGACCACGCTGAATACCCTTCAATGCCTGAGGGTGGTTTTCCAGCCAGGCCAGCGCCTGAGATACGTCCGGGATCAAATTGACCTCCCGCCTGTCAAAGTAATGTTACTCAGCATAATTGTAATGGTTGACGATTGAAGGTCGCGTATTCATTCCACCAATTAGTGCCACCACGTCATACCCTGTAGTGTTGCCCACGCCACGAGAACATAGCGCAACGCCTTGCCAAGGCACAAAAAAAAGAGCACCGGTCCCCAGGAGATGCGCATCCATCCCGCCAGCAGACACAGTAAATCGCCTATTACAGGCATCCAGCTTAATAACAGCGTGGCAGCGCCATAGCGTTTTAGCCAGCCGACTGCCTTTTCCTGCCAGCGCGATTTTTCGCGCAGCGGAAAGAAACGCCCAAGAATAACGTTAGTCAGCCCTCCAAGGCTATTACCCATTGTTGCTATTACTACAAGCAGCCAGGGCTGACTCACGCCGGACAACAGCATCGCCACCAGCACCACTTCCGAATTGCCCGGTAACAGCGTGGCGCTGAGAAAACTGCTGGCGAATAATGAGGCAAGTGACAGCGCGTCACTCACAGTAAGCGTACATCCACCGCATCCATTCCGGCATCACGCGCGGCCTGGATCCCAAAATCGGCATCTTCAAACACGACGCACTTTGCCGCCGGGACGCCCATTAATTCTGCGCAAAGCAGGAAGGTGTCCGGTGCGGGCTTGTGACGTTTAACATGATCGGCGGCGACCACGGCAGAAAAATAGTGGCGCAGGCCAAGATGATTGAGCAAGGCTTCTGCAATCGCGCTTTCGCTGCCCGTCCCCACCGACATCGGGCGACGCCCGTGCCACTCTTTTACCACATCAATCAGCGGCAGAGGACGTACGGTATCTAAAAGCATGGCTTTTACCGCATCGGTTTTTTCGCGCGCGAGCAGGTGCGGGTCGAGATCGGCCTGATTCAGTTCAATCACGGCCTGCGCAATACGCCAGGTGGGGGAGCCGTTGAGGGCGATCATCGCCTGAAGGTCGAAACGCATGCCGTAGCGGCCCAGGACGTCGGTCCAGGCTTGACGATGCGTGGGTTCGGTGTCCAGGAGGGTACCATCCATATCGAAGATCAAACCGTCATACTGTGCGTACATCGTGCTCTCGCTAACCGATTAACAAAGCATTACTTTATCGTAAATGGTGGTTTTTGTCGCTGATTGCGAAATGATAACAACGAGAGTGATTAATAACTAAACATCGAAGGGAAAGGCAGAAGAGATGGTGCATCCGGGAGGATTCGAACCTCCGACCGCTCGGTTCGTAGCCGAGTACTCTATCCAGCTGAGCTACGGATGCATCGGGATTTACTACTGTACTGCTCGATATTCATATCACTTCTAAAGCAATATGAAGTAATAGATGGTGCATCCGGGAGGATTCGAACCTCCGACCGCTCGGTTCGTAGCCGAGTACTCTATCCAGCTGAGCTACGGATGCATCAGGGTACTGCTTTCAGAAATAGTAAATGGTGCATCCGGGAGGATTCGAACCTCCGACCGCTCGGTTCGTAGCCGAGTACTCTATCCAGCTGAGCTACGGATGCATCGGGATTTACTACTGTACTGCTCGATATTCATATCACTTCTAAAGCAATATGAAGTAATAGATGGTGCATCCGGGAGGATTCGAACCTCCGACCGCTCGGTTCGTAGCCGAGTACTCTATCCAGCTGAGCTACGGATGCAAAATGGCGGTGAGGCGGGGATTCGAACCCCGGATGCAGCTTTTGACCGCATACTCCCTTAGCAGGGGAGCGCCTTCAGCCTCTCGGCCACCTCACCACACAACGCCTCTTTCGAGTGCTTCGAGTAACTCGTTAAGAGCTTCTCGTCGCTGCGTGGCGCATATATTACTTTCTGGGACTTATAAGTCAAACAATTTTCCAAAAGCTTTTATCGTTTGCACAAATCACACGCAATTCGCATGTAAAAGCCGCAAAGAGGGTGTTTTATAAGCGGATTTTGCAGGCATCTTCGCAGAAAACTGATGCGGAAAGAACAGTGTTGGGACGAGATAAGGGTAGCGGAGTGGTCAAAAAGAGAGCGATTGAAATTAAACGGTAACTTTGCGCAGGAAAAATAGCGGGAGGGTTGCGTCTCGCCCGACAGCGAGACGCGACAATATCAGTAACTGGACTGCTGGGATTTTTCAGCCTGGATACGCTGGTAGATCTCTTCACGGTGGACAGATACTTCTTTAGGAGCGTTAACACCAATACGTACCTGGTTACCCTTTACCCCTAAAACTGTCACGGTGACCTCATCCCCAATCATGAGGGTCTCACCAACTCGACGAGTCAGAATCAGCATTCTTTGCTCCTTGAAAGATTAAAAGAGTCGGGTCTCTTGTATCCCGGCATTATCCATCATATAACGCCAAAAAGTAAGCGATGACAAACACGTAAAGTGTAAGCAGTCACGGCATCACATTCTGTTAAACGTAAGTTTAGCCGATATACACAAACTCAACCTGACTTTATCGTTATCGATAGCACAGTGAACAAGACGCCATAACGTTACCGCTATGGCGTCTGCTTGTGCTTTGTAGTTATTACAGTTTCGCGCTTACCCAGCTTTCAACGCTGGCTAATGCCGCAGGAAGTGCCGCCGCATCCGTACCACCGGCTTGCGCCATGTCCGGACGACCGCCACCCTTGCCGCCCACCTGCTGAGCGACCATGCCAATCAGTTCCCCTGCTTTTACGCGGTCAGTCACATCCTTAGAGACGCCCGCAATCAGAGAAACCTTACCTTCTGCCACTGTCGCCAGCACGATAACGGTAGAACCAAGCTGGTTCTTGAGATCGTCGACCATAGTACGCAGCATCTTAGGCTCAACGCCCGCCAGATCGCTGACCAGCAGTTTGACGCCCTTAATGTCTACAGCCTTGCTGGAGAGGTTTGCACTCTCCTGCGCCGCAGCCTGCTCTTTCAGCTGCTGCAGCTCTTTTTCCAGCTGACGCGTGCGTTCCAGCGCAACGCGCACTTTCTCGCCCAGGTTCTGGCTATCGCCTTTCAGCAGCTGCGCGATGTCGTGCAGCTGATCGCTCTGCGCATGCAGGCTGGCAATCGCGCCTTCACCGGTCACCGCTTCAATACGACGCACGCCCGCCGCCGTTCCCGACTCGGAAACGATGCGGAACAGGCCGATGTCACCGGTGCGCGAGGCGTGTGTACCGCCGCACAGTTCGGTAGAGAAGTCGCCCATGCTCAGCACGCGAACACGTTCGTCGTATTTCTCGCCAAACAGCGCCATCGCACCTTTTTTCTTCGCATCCTCAAGATCCATGATGTGGGTCTCGATTGGTAGGTTACGACGGATCTGCGCGTTCACCAGATCTTCCACCGCGCGGATTTCAGACGGCTTCATCGCTTCAAAATGCGAGAAGTCGAAGCGCAGCACTTTGTCGTTAACCAGAGAACCTTTCTGTGCAACGTGGGTACCGAGCACGTCGCGCAGGGCAGCGTGCATCAGGTGGGTTGCCGAGTGGTTCAGACGAATGCGCGCGCGGCGAGCCTCATCAACGTTAGCCTGGACGCCCTCGCCCACTTTCAGAGAACCGGAAACCAGTTTGCCCTGGTGACCAATCGCCTGACCGTATTTCTGGGTGTCGCTGACGCTGAAGCTGAAACCATTGCCCTTCAGCTCGCCTTTATCGCCAACCTGGCCGCCGGATTCGGCGTAGAACGGCGTTTTGTCCAGAATGACTACGGCTTCCTGACCTGCGCTGATGCTGTCCACGGCTTTGCCGTCAACAAACAGGGCGGTCACTTTGCCGGTCAGTTCCAGCGCCTCATAGCCTTTGAATTCAGACGCGCTATCAACGCGGATCATCGCGTTATAGTCTGCACCGAAACCGCTGGACTCGCGCGCACGACGGCGCTGCTCTTCCATCGCGGCTTCGAAGCCCGCTTCGTCAACTTTAATGTTACGCTCGCGGCAAACGTCCGCCGTCAGGTCAACCGGGAAGCCGTAGGTGTCGTACAGGCGGAAAGCGGTTTCGCCGTCCAGGGTGTCGCCCTTAAGCTTCGCCAGCTCTTCGTCCAGCAGCGCCAGACCGCGCTCCAGCGTGCGGGCAAACTGCTCTTCTTCGGTTTTCAGAACCTGCTCAACCTGCGCCTGCTGGCGTTTCAGCTCGTCACCGGCTGACCCCATCACGCCAATCAGTGGCCCAACGAGTTTATAGAAGAAGGTGTCCTTCGCGCCCAGCATGTTGCCGTGACGGATGGCACGACGAATGATACGACGCAGCACGTAGCCACGGTTTTCATTCGACGGGATAACGCCGTCGGCAATCAGGAACGCGCAGGAACGAATGTGGTCCGCGATAACGCGCAGCGATTTGTTGTTCAGGTCGGTCGCGCCGGTCACTTCCGCAACGGCTTTGATCAGGGTGCTGAACAGGTCAATCTCATAGTTGGAGTTAACGTGCTGCAGTACCGCGGCAATACGCTCCAGACCCATACCGGTATCAACGGAAGGCTTCGGCAGCGGCTCCATGGTACCGTCGGCCTGACGGTTGAACTGCATGAAGACGATATTCCAGATCTCAATGTAGCGATCGCCGTCTTCTTCCGGGCTGCCTGGAGGGCCACCCCAGATGTGGTCGCCGTGATCGTAGAAGATCTCGGTGCACGGACCGCAAGGACCGGTGTCACCCATCTGCCAGAAGTTGTCAGACGCGTATGGCGCGCCTTTGTTATCACCGATGCGAATGATACGCTCGCGCGGGATACCGACCTCTTTTTCCCAGATTTCGTAGGCTTCGTCATCGGTTTCATAGACGGTAACCCACAGACGCTCTTTCGGCAGGTTGAACCAGTTTTCACCGGTCAGCAGTTCCCACGCATACTGGATGGCATCGTGTTTGAAGTAGTCGCCGAAGCTGAAGTTACCCAGCATTTCGAAGAAGGTGTGGTGACGCGCGGTGTAACCGACGTTTTCCAGGTCGTTGTGTTTACCGCCCGCACGCACGCAACGCTGTGAGGTTGTGGCGCGGGAATAATTACGCTTGTCGAGACCAAGGAACACATCCTTGAACTGGTTCATCCCGGCGTTGGTAAACAGCAGAGTCGGATCGTTGTTCGGTACCAGGGAGCTGCTGGCAACAACCTGGTGTCCCTTACTATGGAAAAAATCGAGAAACGCCTGACGGATCTCAGCGGTGCTCTTGCTCATAATTATCCTGAAATCAAGCTAACGAAATGTCGTAGCCAGCCTGTTTCGATAAACCGTTGGACAGACCAGCTACTGGAAAAAGTGGGAATAAGATAAGTTTTCTTTAGTGGGAAGTAAAATCCCGCATGCGTTCAATCGGCAAAATTACGCCAGATATCCTGAATATCTTCCATCAGAAAGCCGCGGTAGAGCAAAAAGCGCTGGATTTTGACTTTTTCTGAAAATTCACGCGGCAGCGGTTCGCCGTACTTGCGAATCGCCTGCTCTTTTGCCAGCTCGCACCAGTCCGTATCGCATTCGCGCATCGCTTTTTCGATGGACTCCCGGGCCACCCCTTTCTGGTTCAGCTCCTGCCGGATGCGCGCAGGACCGTACCCCTTGCGGCCGCGGCTGGCGAGAAAGCGGGAAGCAAAGCGATCGTCGTCCAGGTAATGATGCTCATAGCACCAGGCCACCACGCGGTCGTAGTCTTCCGCCGTGGCATCAATCTCTTCCGGCCCGTTTTTACTCATCACCGGAGCCGACAGCTTCCGCCGCAGCTCCTGCTCACTGTGGTCACGTACGGCCAGGATGCGCACCGCACGATCCAGCAAGCGCGCGTAGGCGGGTCGGCGTGATGTCGGTTCACTCATAAAAAACCTGTAGAATCAGAAATGCAAAAAGGGCCGCATCAGCAGCCCTTCATCTTTACACGAGAGACTTAAAAGTCTTCGTTGGTTTCTTCAGCATCCGCAGCATCGACTACGAAATCAGGTTTGGAGTCCTGGTTGTTCAGCAGAAGCTCGCGCACCTTCTTCTCAATCTCTTTCGCCGCAGCCGGGTTCTCTTTCAGCCAGGAGATAGCATTCGCTTTACCCTGACCAATCTTGTCACCGTTGTAGCTGTACCAGGCGCCCGCTTTTTCAATCAGCTTCTCTTTCACGCCCAGGTCAACCAGTTCACCGTAGAAGTTGATCCCTTCACCGTAGAGGATCTGGAACTCAGCCTGTTTGAACGGTGCAGCAATTTTGTTCTTCACCACCTTCACGCGGGTTTCGCTACCGACGACGTTTTCACCCTCTTTCACCGCACCGATACGGCGGATATCCAGACGGACAGACGCGTAGAATTTCAGGGCGTTACCACCGGTTGTGGTTTCCGGGTTACCGAACATCACACCAATTTTCATACGGATCTGGTTGATGAAGATCAGCAGCGTGTTGGACTGCTTCAGGTTACCGGCCAGCTTACGCATCGCCTGGCTCATCATACGTGCCGCGAGGCCCATGTGAGAGTCGCCGATTTCACCTTCGATTTCGGCTTTTGGCGTCAGTGCGGCAACGGAGTCAACAACGATAACGTCAACCGCACCGGAGCGCGCCAGCGCGTCACAAATTTCCAGGGCCTGTTCACCGGTGTCCGGCTGAGAACACAGCAGGTTGTCGATGTCCACGCCCAGCTTACGCGCATAAACAGGATCCAGCGCGTGCTCGGCATCGATGAACGCACAGGTTTTACCTTCGCGCTGTGCCGCAGCAATCACCTGCAGCGTCAGGGTAGTTTTACCGGAGGATTCTGGCCCGTAGATCTCTACGATACGGCCCATTGGCAGGCCGCCCGCGCCCAGCGCGATATCCAGAGAAAGCGAACCGGTGGAGATCGTTTCCACATCCATGGTACGGTCTTCACCCAGGCGCATGATGGAGCCTTTACCGAATTGCTTTTCGATCTGGCCCAGTGCTGCCGCCAACGCTTTCTGTTTGTTTTCGTCGATAGCCATTATTACTCCTGTCATGCCGGGAGAAGCGACTGTGCTTCACCGTGGATTTCTGTTCTGTTGGTGCAATTATACTGTATGGTCATACAGTATCAAGTGTTTTGTAGAAATTGTTGCCAGAGCGTTTTTAACGCATATTCCGTTGCCTGACGGCGCACGCTTTCGCGATCGCCGCTGAAGCACTCCCGGCGGGTGATCCCTTCCCCTTTAGACGTGGCAAACCCAAACCAGACGGTGCCAACAGGCTTCACGTCGCTGCCGCCGTCCGGCCCCGCGATGCCGCTAATGGAAATCGCGTAATCTGCCCGCGCCGCCTTGAGCGCGCCAATGGCCATTTCAATGACCACCGGTTCGCTGACCGCGCCATGCTGTTCCAGCGTAGCTTCACGCACGCCAATCATTTGTGCCTTAGCTTCGTTACTGTAGGTCACAAAACCGCGTTCAAACCAGGCGGAACTGCCGGCAATATCGGTAATCACTTTCGCCACCCAGCCGCCGGTGCAGGATTCCGCGGTGGTCATTGTCGCCCCACGCTGCTTAAGCGCCAGGCCAACGATCTCGCTAAGCTGCATCAATTCATGGTCAGTCATTCTCGCTCCAGGCATCAGAAAAACGTGCTGCACAAGATAGCACTTTCTCGTCAGATGTGGGGATGCGCTTCAGGTTTTACGAGGGGGCTTCAGAAAAAAGCCGGTGCAAACGCACCGGCCGTGGAAGAGGTTATTTCATGCTGTCGGCGAGGGTATTCACATTGTGGCGGAACGCCTTGACGTAGGTGTCTGCCACGCCGCCTTTTGCCGACAAGGCCTCCGGGTAAAGTTCTCCCCCTGGCTGCGCGCCCGTCGCCGAGGCAATCTGCTTCACCAGACGCGGATCGAGCTGGTTTTCCATAAACCAGGTTTTTACGCCGTCGGCTTTGATCTGATTGATGATCTCAGCAACCTGCGCCGCGCTGGTCTCGCTCTCTGAAGAGAGTCCTTGAGGTGCCATGAAGGTTACGCCATAAGCGCGGCTGAAATAGCCGAAGGCGTCATGGCTGGTCAGCACCTTGCGCTTCGCCTGCGGGATCTGGCTAAAGCGCGTTTTGGCCCAGCTATCCAGCTGGTTGAGCTGCGTGATATAGGGTTTACCGGAGGCTTCCAGCGCGGCTTTGTCCTGCGGATCGGCTTTCACCAGCCCGTTCAGAATATTTTGTGCATATAACGCCCCGTTCGCCGCGCTGTTCCACGCGTGCGGATCGGTCACGGTCTTTCCATCTTCCTCAAGCGTGTGCGTTTTCACGCCTGTTGAGGCGATGACCAGTTGCCCTTTGAACCCGGAGGCTTTCACCAGGCGGTCAAGCCAGCCCTCCAGCCCCAGACCGTTCACCACCACCACATCGGCCTTGCTCAGCGCCGCGCTGTCCTTCGGCGACGGTTCGAAGGTATGCGGATCGCCGTCCGGCCCCACCAGCGTCGTCACCTTCACATGATCGCCGCCCACCTCCTGGGTGATATCCCCCAGTATCGAGAAGCTGGTGACCACATTCAGCGTTTGCGCCATCACGCCCTGCGACATCATCCCCAGCGCGAGCGCCACTGCCACTACTAGTCCTGTACGTTTCATCGTTTCCCCTTGCGTTAAAAATACGCCCGCAGACTGCCAGCGAGCCTGCTTCGCGTACCCAATAAAATGGAAATAAAGAACAGCGCGCTGGCGGTGAGCACGATGGATGGCCCGGCCGGGAGACTCATCGCCCAGGAGAGGCTCAACCCCAGCCATGCGCAGACAATACCGCTGATGCCCGCCATCAGGAGTAACGCCGGTAGCGTGCGTACCCAGCAGCGTGCCGCCACGGCTGGCAGCATCATCAGACCGACGGCCATCAGCGTGCCGAGCACCTGAAAACCGGCCACCAGGTTAAGAACCAGCAGCGCCAGAAACAGTCCGTGCAGCAGGCCGGGCAGCCAGCGGGCGTTCACCTGTAGCCAGGCGGTGTCAAACGCTTCGGTAACCAGGCCGCGATAAAACATCGCCAGCACGATGAGAGTGAACATGCACACGCCCGTGACAAACAGCGCGGCGTCGTTGTCCACGGCGAGGATGGAGCCAAACAGCAGATGCAGCAGATCGACATTCGACCCACGAAGCGATACCAGCGTGACCCCCAGCGCCAGTGAGCCAAGATAAAATCCGGCAAAGCTGGCATCTTCCTTAAGCGGCGTGCGTCGGCTGACCAGACCGGCCAGCAGCGCCACGGTAATGCCCGCGACAAAACCGCCGATACTCATTGCCAGCAGCGACAGGCCGCTGAGCAGGTATCCCACGGCGACGCCCGGCAAAATAGCGTGAGAAAGGGCATCGCCCATCAGGCTCATCCGGCGCAGCTGGAGGAATACGCCGAGCGCGGTGGTGCTGATAGAAAGCGCCAGGCAAACCACCAGCGCGCGGCGCATAAAGCCGTACTCGATGAACGGCTGGAAGAATGTGTGCCAGATCATGCCACCCTCACCCGCTCGGTTTTCCACTGAGGCACGTCAGCATCCAGCCGCAACGTCTGCGGGAAGTGGCGCGACACGCGCTCGCTGTCGTGCAGTACCGCGAGCAGCGTTTGCCCCTGCATATACATCTCCAGCATCACATCCATCAGCACGTTACAGGTGGCTTCATCGATGCCGGTAAAGGGCTCGTCCAGCATCACCAGCGGCGCCTGCTGTACCAGGACGCGGGCAAACAGCATGCGCTGGAACTGGCCGCCGGAGAGCTCATCGATGGTGGATGATGCCATGGATTCCAGCCCGACCCGCTCAAGCGCGCTGGCAATACGCAACCGCGTTTCGCGACGAAACCCGGAAAGCAGCGAAATGCCCGGCCAGCAGCCCATGCTGACGACATCGCGCACGGTCAGCGGAAACTGCGCCTCCATCGCGTGACGCTGTGCCAGCCAGCCAATCACCGGGCGCTTCCCCTGCCAGCGAAAACCGCCGCTTACGGGTGGGATAAAACCGGCGAGCGTTTTCAGCAGCGTGGATTTGCCGCAGCCGTTGGCCCCAACAATGGCGGTCATGCTGCCGCGTTCAATGACGCCCGAAAGCGCGCGCGTGACGGGCTGGTGGTCGTAACCCGCAACCAGTTCATTCATCACGATCATGGCAATGCCACCGCCCAGCGCACGGCCAGGCCGAGAAAGACGATAAGCACCAGCGCCAGCAAAAGCCGAACCGGCGCAGAAAGAGAGAAAAGGGACGTTGACATCTCGGCACCAATTTAAATGTTATAACATAACAATAATGAAAGGTGATTAGGATGTAAATGGCAGGGTTGAAAAGGGAGTGTGGCGAAATGTTTCTGCAAAACGCCCTCTCCTATGGGAGAGGGCAACAGGCCGCACCGTGCGCGCAGCCAGGCCGGGTGGCGGCGTTGCCTTACCCGGCCTACCCGTCGGGGTAACTTACTGACTAAACGGTGACGCCGCCGGCACGCGGGCCTGCGATACCGCCAGCCCCAGCTGCCACACGGCCATCGCATAGTGGGTGCTGTGGTTATAGCGGGTGATGGTGTAGAAGTTCGGCAGCCCGTACCAGTACTGATAGCCCGTTCCGACATCGAGACGCAGCAGACTCGCCTGCTGTGCATTGCCCAGCGGCTGCGTTGGCGTTAGGCCTGCCGCGGACAGCTGCGAAATGCTGTAGTTGGTTTTGAAGCCGTTTTCCAGCCCCGGCGCCTGACCGTTCGCCTGCACCGCCACCTGGCCGCCCGGCACCCAGCCGTGCGCCTTGAAGTAGTTCGCCACGCTGCCGATGGCATCCACCGGATCCCACAGATTGATATGGCCATCGCCGTTAAAGTCGACGGCATACTGTTTATAGGAGGACGGCATAAACTGGCCGTAGCCCATCGCGCCGGCAAACGACCCTTTCAGATCGAGCGGATCGTCCTGTTCGTTGCGCGCCATCAGCAGGAAGGTTTCCAGCTCGGAAGAGAAATACTCCGCGCGGCGCGGGTAGTTAAAGGAGAGCGTCGCCAGCGCATCCAGAATGCGGGTTTTGCCCATCACGCGGCCCCAGCGGGTTTCCACGCCGATAATCCCGACGATAATTTCAGGCGGCACGCCGTACACCTGCCACGCGCGGTTAAGCGCATCTTCATACTGATTCCAGAACGCCACGCCGTTTTGCACGTTGTCCGGGGTAATGAACTGTTTGCGATAGCGCAGCCACGCCCCGTTTGGCCCGCTCGGCACCTGGGCCGTCGGCGCCTGTCTGTCCATCAGGCGCAGCACGTAGTCCAGACGCTTGGCCTGAGACAAAATTTCGTGCAGCTGCTGTCTGTCAAAGCCGTGCTTGCTCACCATTTTATCGATGAACTGCTCGGCCGCCGGGTTATTCGCGAAGTCGCCGCCCATCTGCATCATATTGTGCTGCGGCTCCAGCAGGAATCCTCCGGAAGGCGCACCCGCCGTTTGCTGAACGGCTTCGGTCTTAGGTTTGCTACTACAGGCAGACAGCAGAATAAGCGCAGGCAACAGCGCTGCATAACGACGCTTGAACATGAGACATCCATTTAACGGGTTCGATAAGAACCCAGTATGGTAAAGCATCCGCAACACCTCAAGGAAGCGGTACGCACCTCCCCAACGCAAATCCGTGCTTTTTTCCCCCGAAAATCATTCACGACGTCAATTATCTTTCAAAATAATCCATTTTTCTTTCATTGTGAGATCTAACTAACACTTTAAAACCTTTCAAAGTGATTATTATTAGCCACAGATAGACAAAAACAAACGCCCTACAGGAGAGAAGAATGATAGAAACCATCACCCACGGCGCCGAGTGGTTCATCGGGCTGTTTCAGAAAGGCGGAGAAGTGTTCACCGGCATGGTGACCGGGATCCTGCCCCTGCTGATCAGCCTGCTGGTGATCATGAACGCGCTGATTAACTTTATCGGCCAGCAGCGCATTGAGCGCTTCGCCCAGCGCTGCGCCGGAAACCCGCTGTCCCGCTACCTGATACTGCCCTTTATCGGCACCTTCGTGTTCTGCAACCCGATGACCTTAAGCCTCGGCCGCTTTATGCCAGAGAAGTACAAGCCGAGCTATTACGCCGCCGCCTCCTACAGCTGCCATTCCATGAACGGCCTGTTCCCACACATCAACCCCGGCGAACTGTTCGTTTATCTCGGGATCGCCAGCGGCCTGACCACGCTTGGCCTGCCGCTCGGCCCGCTGGCGGTGAGCTACCTGCTGGTCGGTCTGGTGACCAACTTCTTCCGCGGCTGGGTGACCGACCTCACCACCGCCATTTTTGAGAAAAAAATGGGCATCCAGCTTGAACAGAAAGTCCATCTTTCAGGAGCCACAGCATGAACCGGATCCGCATTGAGAAAGGCAAGGGCGGCTGGGGCGGCCCGCTGGAGTTCGACGCCACCGAAGGCAAAAAGATTGTGTACATCACCGCGGGCACGCGCCCGGCGATCGTCGACACGTTGCGCGATCTGACCGGCTGGGAAGCGGTCGATGGCTTCAAGGAAGGCGAACCGCCGGAAGCGGAAATTGGCGTGGCGGTGATCGACTGCGGCGGCACGCTGCGCTGCGGCATCTATCCGAAGCGCCGCATTCCGACGGTAAATATTCACTCCACCGGGAAATCCGGCCCGCTGGCGCAGTACATCCTCGAAGACATTTATGTCTCAGGCGTGAAGGAAGACAACATCACCCTGGTGAAGGGGACGTCTGCGCCGCAAAAAGCGGCCCCGCGCGAGTACGACACCAGCAAGAAAATTACCGAGCAGAGCGACGGCCTGCTGGCAAAGGTCGGGATGGGGATGGGGTCCGCCGTGGCGGTGCTGTTCCAGTCCGGGCGCGACACCATCGACACGGTGCTGAAGACCATCCTGCCGTTTATGGCGTTCGTCTCGGCGCTGATCGGCATCATCATGGCCTCCGGCCTGGGCGACTGGATTGCCCATGGCCTCGCCCCGCTCGCCAGCCACCCGCTTGGGCTGGTGACGCTGGCGCTGATCTGCTCCTTCCCGCTGCTGTCGCCGTTCCTCGGCCCGGGCGCGGTGATTGCTCAGGTCATCGGCGTGCTAATTGGCGTGCAGATTGGTCTGGGGAACATTCCCCCGCACCTCGCCCTGCCCGCCCTGTTTGCCATTAACGCCCAGGCAGCGTGCGACTTTATCCCCGTGGGGCTGTCGCTGGCGGAAGCACGCCAGGACACCGTGCGCGTGGGCGTGCCGTCCGTGCTGGTCAGCCGCTTCCTGACGGGCGCGCCGACGGTGCTGATTGCCTGGTTTGTCTCCGGCTTTATTTATCAATAAGAGGTTCCTGCCATGACCGTGATTTACCAGACCACCATTACCCGCATCGGCCAGAGCGCGGCGGATGCGCTGAGCGACCAGATGCTGATCACCTTTCGCGAAGGGGCGCCTGCGGATATCGAAGAGTTTTGCTTCATCCACTGCCACGGCGAGCTGAACGGTGAGCTAAAGGCCGGGAGCCAGCTGGAGCTGGGCGAGGCGCGCTATGCCGTGACCGCCGTCGGCGACGTCGCTGAACAAAACCTGCGCGAGCTGGGCCACATCACCCTGCGTTTCGACGGCCAGCCGCAGGCGGAATATCCCGGCACGGTTCACGTAGCGGGCCCGGTTCCGCAGGCCGTTACCCCAGGCTGCACGTTAAAATTTGTTGCGTAATTAAGGAGATAGACATGAGTCAGGTTGCCGTTGTCATTGGTGGGGGACAAACCTTAGGCGAGTTCCTCTGCCGTGGGCTTGCCGCTGAGGGTTACCGCGTGGCGGTAGTGGATATTCAGAGTGAAAAGGCCGCCCGCGTGGCGGACACCATCAACACCGAGTTTGGCGAAGGAATGGCGTACGGGTTTGGCGCCGACGCCACCAGCGAGCAGAGCGTGATGGCGCTCGCCCGCGGCGTGGACGACATTTTTGGGCGTACCGACCTGCTGGTTTACAGCGCCGGTATTGCGAAAGCGGCCTTTATCAGCGACTTCGAGCTGGGGGATTTTGACCGCTCGCTGCAGGTCAATCTGGTGGGCTATTTCCTCTGCGCCCGCGAGTTTTCCCGTCTGATGATCCGCGACGGCATTCAGGGGCGCATCATTCAGATCAACTCAAAATCGGGGAAAGTGGGCAGCAAGCACAACTCCGGCTACAGCGCGGCGAAGTTTGGCGGCGTGGGACTGACGCAGTCTCTGGCGCTGGATCTGGCCGAATACGGCATTACCGTCCACTCGCTGATGCTGGGCAATCTGCTGAAATCGCCGATGTTCCAGTCCCTGCTGCCGCAGTACGCCACCAAGCTCGGCATTAAAACGGAAGAAGTGGAGCAGTACTACATCGATAAAGTGCCGCTCAAGCGCGGGTGCGATTACCAGGACGTGCTGAACATGCTGCTGTTTTACGCCAGCCCGAAAGCCTCGTACTGCACCGGACAGTCGATTAACGTCACCGGTGGGCAGGTGATGTTCTGAGTTCATTCCCCGGTGGCGCTGCGCTTACCGGGGCTACAATCCCCGTAGGCCGGGTAAGGCGCAGCCGCCACCCGGCAATTAAAGGAGCCGATATGGTCACCGCACTCATTACCGTCGCCGCCCTCGCCTGGATCTGCCAGATGGCGTTTGGCGGCTGGCAAATCCATCGGTTTAACCGCGCGTTTGACGCCCTGTGCCAGAAAGGCCGCGTGGGCGTCGGGCGTTCCGGTGGACGTTTCAAGCCGCGGGTCGTCGTGGCTGTTGCGCTGGATGAAAACAATAAGGTCTGCGATTCCCTCATCATGCGTGGCATGACCGTCTTTGCCCGTCCGGTGAAAATCCAGGCAATCAACGGCATTTCGCTGCAGGAATTGCAGCCCGATGTGATCTTTCCCCATGATCCACTTTGTCAGAATGCACTATCATTAGCGCTTAATCTGAAACATGGATAATTTCGTTGTGAAAGATATAGACTTGCGAAATTATCATTTCGCAACCTAAGGAACGAAGCGCCTATGAAACCTCGTCAGCGGCAGGCGGCCATTCTTGAGCATCTGCAAAAGCAGGGAAAATGCTCGGTAGAGGATCTGGCCCACTACTTTGACACCACCGGCACGACGATACGCAAGGACCTCGTATTGCTCGAAAACTCTGGCGCCGTCATTCGAACCTACGGCGGCGTGGTGCTCAATAAAGACGAAGCGGACCCGCCTATCGACCACAAAACGCTGATCAATACCCACCAGAAAGCGCTGATTGCCGAAGCCGCCGTAAAATTTATCCACGATGGCGACTCGATCATTCTGGATGCAGGCAGTACCGTCCTGCAGATGATCCCCCTGCTCAGCCGCTTTAACAACATCACGGTGATGACCAACAGCCTGCACATCGTCAACGCCCTGTCGGAGAACGACTGCGAGCAGACCATCCTGATGCCCGGCGGCACCTTCCGTAAAAAATCCGCGTCGTTCCACGGGCAGCTGGCGGAGAACGCCTTCGACCACTTCAGCTTTGATAAACTGTTCATGGGCACCGACGGCATCGACCTGAACGCGGGCGTCACCACCTTCAACGAGGTGTTCAGCGTCAGTAAAGCGATGTGCAACGCCGCGCGGGAAGTGATTCTGATGGCGGACTCGTCGAAGTTTGGCCGTAAAAGCCCCAACATTGTCTGTAGCCTGGAGAGCGTCGACAAGCTGATTACCGACGCGGGTATCGACCCGGCGTTCAAAAAAGCGCTGGAAGAGAAAGGCATCGACGTGATCGTAACCGGAGAGAGAGATGAGTGATTTTCTGTTAGAAACGGGCCGCCAGACGCTAATGCTGGAGCTGCAGGAAGCCAGCCGCCTGCCGGAACGTCTGGGCGAGGATTTTGTCCGCGCGGCCAACACCATTATCCACTGCGAAGGCAAAGTGATCGTGGCGGGCATCGGTAAATCCGGCCATATCGGCAAAAAGATTGCCGCGACGCTGGCCAGCACCGGCACCCCGGCCTTCTTCGTGCACCCTGCCGAAGCGCTGCACGGCGATCTGGGAATGATTGAGAGCCGCGATGTGATGCTGTTTATCTCCTACTCCGGTTCGGCGAAAGAGCTGGATCTCATTATTCCGCGCCTGCAGGAAAAATCGGTCGCCCTGCTGGCGATGACCGGGAAATCCCGCTCGCCCCTGGCGCTGGCCGCCAAGGCAACGCTGGATATTTCCGTTGAGCGTGAAGCCTGTCCGATGCACCTCGCCCCCACCTCCAGCACCGTGAATACCCTGATGATGGGCGACGCGCTGGCGATGGCGGTAATGCAGGCGCGCGGGTTTAACGAAGAAGATTTCGCCCGCTCGCATCCGGCGGGGGCGCTCGGGGCGCGCCTGCTCAACAAGGTCCACCACCTGATGCGCACTGACGATGCGATTCCACAGGTCAAACTCAATACCAGCGTCATGGACGCGATGCTGGAGCTGAGCCGTACCGGTCTGGGGCTGGTGGCGGTGTGCGATGACGACGGATACGTCAAAGGCGTGTTCACCGACGGCGACCTGCGCCGCTGGCTGGTGGGCGGCGGTAAGCTGGAAACAGACGTGTCGGACGCCATGACCCAGGGCGGGCTGACGCTGAACGCCGAGAGCCGCGCCATTGAAGCCAAAGAGGTGCTGATGAAGCGCAAAATCACCGCCGCACCGGTGGTGGATGACACCGGCAGGCTGTGCGGTGCCATCAACCTGCAGGATTTCTATCAGGCCGGGATTATCTAACCCTTCAGCCCGAGACGCTTCGCCAGCCGGTGCAGGTTGGCGACGTCCATCTCCAGCGCCCGGGCGCACGCCGCCCAGTTGCGGTTATTCTGCTCCAGCGCGCGGGTAATCATCTGACGCTGAAACGCCTCTGTCGCGTCACGCAGGTTTTCGCTCGTTATCTCCGGAGCTGCATGGGCAATCGTCGGTGCGGTTTCATCATGCTGCGCAAAATGCCGGGCATGTATAACCACTTCATCACCCGAACGCGTCGCTCGCGCCAGCACCACCGCGCGGTGAATCGCGTGTTCCAGCTCGCGCACGTTGCCCGGCCAGCCGTAGCTCAGCAGATGCGCCCTCGCCCCCGGGCTTAACACCACGCGGGAAAGCCCCATCCTGAGACGGCACTGTTCGCAGAAATAGCCCGCCAGCAGCACCACGTCGTCCCCGCGCTCGCGCAGCGGCGGCACGGTAAGCGGAAACACGCTCAGGCGGTGGAACAGGTCGGCGCGGAACTGCCCGGCAAGCACCGCTTCACGCAGGTCGCGGTTCGTCGCCGCCAGCACGCGAACGTCCACTCTGTGACTGCGGTCGTCCCCCACGCGCTGGATATCGCCGTACTGCAATACGCGCAGGAGTTTGGCCTGGAGCGACAGAGAGAGCTCGCCAATTTCATCCAGAAACAGCGTGCCGTTATCGGCCATTTCGAACTTGCCGCTGCGGTTGCTGATGGCGCCGGTAAACGCCCCTTTGACGTGGCCAAACAATTCGCTTTCCGCCACGCTTTCCGGCAGCGCGGCGCAGTTGAGGTACACCAGCGGATTGACCGCGCGCGGCGACGCTTCGTGAATCGACTTCGCCACCAGCTCCTTGCCGGTGCCGGTCTCCCCGAAGATCAGCACGTTCAAATCGGACGCGGCAACAATCTCAATCTCTTTTTTGAGCTGCGCCATGCCCGGCGAGAGGCCAATCATCTCCGTGTGCGTCACCTGCTCAAACGCCGCCGGGCTGCCGGGAGAAATATTCTGACTCTCCAGCTGTTCAATCAGCAGCGCATTGTTCAGCGCCCCGGCGGCCAGGGCGGCAATCAGGCGAAGCTCCTCATCGCTGAAGGTATCGAACTGGTCCGGCGACAGGCCGTCGAGGGTCAGCGCCCCAATCAGATTCTGCCCGGCAAACAGCGGCAGGCCGATACAGGCGTGCACCTTCAGGCTCTCCTGGCCTGGAATCAGCCCGTCGTACGGGTCGGGCAAGTCGCTGTCCGCCGGGAAACGCACCACGTCACCCGCGCGGGCGATAGTTTCCAGACGCGGATGGCCTTCAAGGGTAAAGCGCCGCCCGAGCACGTCCTTCGCCAGGCCGTCGATGGCCAGCGGAATAAACTGCCGTCCTTCGTAGCGCAGCAGCGCCGAGGCGTCGCACGCCAGCACGTGGCGCAGCGTGGAGATCAGCCGCTGGAAGCGGTCCTGATGACCAATACCGGTTTGCAGTTCAATGGCGATTTTCGCCAGCACGTCTACGGAAAAGCTCATCTCTGCCTCGCTGTCATTTTGACAGTGCATGTTGTCACAGTGACACTGTTTTTAATAGTCATAATGACTACCCCTTTCGAATCATCAAAGCATTAAGTTATAAAAATCAATATCTTAAAAGTTGGCACGCGGCTTGATATAAGCAAACCATCCTATTTGAAAAACGCGATATTACGCTGAGGTTTGCTATGTCTATTCTGGTTAAAAATAACATTCATTGGGTGGGTCAACGTGACTGGGAAGTGCGCGATTTCCACGGGACGGAATATAAAACGCTGCGCGGCAGCAGCTACAACAGCTATCTCATTCGTGAAGGTAAAAATGTGCTGATCGATACCGTCGATCACAAGTTCAGCCGCGAGTTCGTGCAGAACCTGCGCGGCGAAATCGATCTGAACGACATCGACTACATCATCATCAACCACGCGGAGGAGGATCACGCCGGGGCCCTGACCGAGCTGATGTCGTATATTCCGGACACTCCGATCTACTGCACCACCAACGCCATCGACTCGATCAACGGCCACCACCACCATCCGGAGTGGAACTTCCACACCGTGAAAACGGGCGACGCGCTGGATATCGGCAACGGCAAGCAGCTGATCTTCGTGGAAACGCCGATGCTGCACTGGCCGGACAGCATGATGACCTACATGACCGGCGACGCGGTGCTGTTCAGCAACGACGCCTTTGGCCAGCACTACTGCGATGAACGTCTGTTCAACGACGAGGTGGATCAGACCGAGCTGTTCGAACAGTGCCAGCGCTACTACGCCAACATCCTCACCCCGTTCAGCCGCCTGGTGACGCCTAAAATCACCGAGATCCTCGGCTTTAACCTGCCGGTGGAGATGATTGCCACCTCCCACGGCGTGGTGTGGCGTGAAAACCCCACCCAGATCGTGGAGCTGTACCTGAAGTGGGCGGCGGATTATCAGGAAGATCGCATCACGATCTTCTACGACACCATGTCCAACAACACCCGCATGATGGCGGACGCCATTGCCCAAGGCATCAACGAAGTGGACCCGAACGTGGCGGTGAAAATCTTCAACGTGGCGCGCAGCGATAAAAACGAGATCCTCACCAACGTTTTCCGCTCAAAAGGGGTGCTGGTGGGTACGTCCACCATGAACAACGTGATGATGCCGAAGATTGCCGGCCTGGTCGAAGAGATGACCGGCCTGCGCTTTCGCAACAAGCGCGCCAGCGCCTTTGGCTCCCACGGCTGGAGCGGCGGCGCGGTCGACCGCCTTTCCACCCGTTTACAGGATGCAGGGTTTGAGATGTCGATGAGCCTGAAGGCTAAATGGCGGCCGGATATCGACGCCCTGGAAATCTGCCGCCAGTACGGCCGCGACATTGCCCGTCAGTGGGCGCTCGCACCGCTGCCGGAAACCGCCCCCGCCACGGCGGTTGCGCCGGAAGCCGTAGCTGAAGCCGCCGCTGCCGACCTCGGTCCTTGCATGCAGTGCAGCGTGTGCCAGTGGATTTACGACCCGGAACGGGGCGAGCCGCTGCAGGATGTCGCCCCGGGCACGCCGTGGAGTGAGGTGCCGGACACCTTCCTCTGCCCGGAATGTTCCCTCGGGAAAGACGTCTTTGATGAACTGGCAACGGAGGCAAAATGAGCCACGGTATCGTCATTATCGGCTCGGGCTTTGCCGCCCGCCAGCTGGTGAAAAATATCCGCAAGCAGGACGCTAACGTGCCGCTGACGCTGATCGCCGCCGACAGCATGGACGAGTACAACAAGCCTGATTTAAGCCACGTCATTAGCCAGAACCAGCGCGCAGACGATCTCACCCGCCAGACGGCGGGGGCGTTCGCAGAACAGTTTAACCTGCGTCTGTTTCCGTACACCTGGGTCACCGATATCGACGCCAACGCCCGTCTGGTGAAAGCGAAAGATAAAACCTGGCAGTACGACAAGCTGGTGCTGACCACGGGTGCCTCCGCGTTTGTGCCGCCGGTTGAGGGCCGCGAGCTGATGGTCACGCTCAACAGCCAGCAGGCGTATCAGGCCAGCGAAACGGAGCTTCGCGACGCCACGCGGGTGATGATTGTCGGCGGCGGGCTGATCGGCACCGAGCTGGCGATGGACTTCTGCCGGGCGGGAAAATCCGTCACCCTGATCGACCACGCGGCGAGCATTCTGTCAGCGCTGATGCCCGCGGAAGTAAGCAGTCGCTTACAGCATCGTCTGACCGACATGGGCGTGCATCTGCTGCTGAAATCGCAGCTGCAGAGCCTGAGCAAAACCGGCAGCGGCATACGTGTGACGCTCGACCGCAGCCGCAGCGTGGAGGTGGATGTGGTGATTGCGGCGACGGGGTTGCGCCCGGAAACGGCGCTGGCGCACCGCGCAGGCGCCGAAATCAACCGCGGCGTGAAGGTTAACAGCTACCTGCAAACCACCCAGCCGGACATGTATGCCCTGGGCGACTGCGCGGAAATTAACGGCCAGGTGCTGCCGTTCCTGCAACCGATTCAGTTAAGCGCCATGTGCCTGGCGAAAAACCTGCTCGGCGGCAACGCCCCGGTGAAATTACCCGCCATGCTGGTCAAAGTGAAAACGCCGGAATTGCCGCTGCATCTCGCAGGTGAAACGCAGCGTCAGGATCTGGACTGGCAGATTGCCCTTTCGCCGCAGGGCATGGTGGCGCGCGGCACCGATACCGACGGTCAGATGCGCGCCTTTGTCGTCAGTGAGGACAGGATGAAGGAGGCCTTCGCCCTGCTGAAATCGCTCCCTGCTTAACCCTCCTGTTGCCGGGTGGCGCTCCGCTTACCCGGCCTACATGCAGACCCGTGCAAGCGGAGCGCCACCGGACTGGGTCGTTCAGGAACGTACCACCAGCGCGTCGTAGCCGCGCCAGCGGTAATTCGCCATGGAGATCAGCCAGCAGGCGACAAACAGACCCACAACGACAAACCCGGCGTTGCCCAGATTGTCGTTTACCGCGCCAATCAGATCCCAGAGGCCGCCGCTGAGGGCAAATTTATCCATCAGCAGACCCAGCGCTTCCAGCCCGCCGATAAACAGCGCCACCACCACGGAGGTGCCGGTGATGGTCATGTTGTAGTAAAGCTTGCGCTGCGGTTTGTTAAACGCCCAGCCGTAGGCGCCCACCATCAGCAGGTTGTCGAGGGTATCCACCAGCGCCATGCCGCTGGCGAAGAGTGCCGGGAAGATCATGATTGACCACACCGACATTCCGCTGGACGCGCTGGCGGCAGAGATCCCCAGCACGCCGATCTCGGTGGCCGTATCAAAGCCGAGACCGAACAGGAAACCGACCAGGTACATCTGCCAGCTTTTATTGACGAGGCGGAAGGTCTTGCCGAACAGCCAGTTCATCACCCCGCCCTGAGCCGGTAGCGTGATGTCGTCCTGCACCGGCCTGCCGCGTTTTAGCGCCTGAAAACTGCGCCAGACGCCGCGCAGGATCACCATATTCACCAGCGCCATCGCCAGCAGGAAGGTCGCGGAAACGGCGGTGCCAATCAGGCTGCCGGTTTCGTGGAACCACGCCATGTTCTTCTGAAACGCCGTGGCGGTAGCGGCGATGGCAATGGAGGCCAGCACCACGATGGTGGAGTGGCCCAGCGAGAACCACGCCCCCACGCCGGACGGGCGTTTGCCCTGCTGCATCATCTTACGCGTCACGGTATCAATGGCGGCAATGTGGTCAGCGTCCACCGCGTGACGCAGCCCGTAGCACCACGCCAGCAGGCTTGCCGCCATCAGCGCCGTGCTGCCGCTAAAGGTGTGCCATGCCCATCCCCAGGCCAGCAGGTTTGCCATTACCAGAGCCAGCAGCAGAAGCGCGGCGCGAGGTTCATTGCGTAACAGTCGTAACATTTTTAGTCCTTTGTAAACATGACCGGGCAGCGGCGACCACCGCCTGCCCGAAGGAGATCGCTCCATCACCTGCGGGCAGGCGCGAAGGAAAAAGAAGCGTAAAGTCAGAAAGATAATGACGCAGACGCGCGCGCAGCAGACGGTTGTGCAATACCCCACCGCTGAGGCAGATTGTCGACAGCGACAGGCGCCGGGCGTGAAACGCGGCGAGCTGCGCCAGCCCTTTTGCCAGCGCGTCGTGAAACGCCCAGGCGCGCGCGCAGGGCTCCGCCTGCCAGCTCAGCCACTGCTGCCAGAAAAGCGCGAGATTATCCGCGTCCAGCGTCACCGGATGGTCGACACCCGCGCACTGCGATGCCAGGGCTTCCAGCCGGCAGGCGGCCTCACCTTCCCAGGATTGCGTTTCGATACCCAGCGCGCAGGCGACTGCATCAAACAGGCGACCGCAGGACGAGGCCCGCGGCGCGTTGAGGCCACGCTGGATCGCCGTCGCCAGCAGCGGCCAGTTCTGGCGCTGAACCGCATGGGTTTCCGGATGTTGCTGCCATTCGGGCACAAACGCCAGGCAGTGGGCGAGCAGATTGCGCCACGGCTGCCGCGCCGCCAGATCGCCACCCGGCAGCGCAACGGCAGGCAGGCCACCCAGATGCGCATAGTCGAGATAGCTGACCCGCAAGCACTCTCCCCCCCACAGCGCGCCGTTTTCCCCCATGCCGATCCCGTCCAACGTCAGGGCGATAACGTCTCCGCCCTCGCGCGGCCAGCCGTTTTCGGCCATGCACGCCGCCGCGTGAGCGTGATGGTGGTGTACCTCTTCAAGGGGCAACGCCTGCGCCTGCGCCCACTGGCGAGCGCGGTATCCAGGATGGGCATCGCACACCACGCGCGTCGGCTGAAAGGCGTAAATGTCCTGCATCACCGACAGCGCGGAACGCCACTGCGCTTCCACACCCTCGTCACCGAGATCGCCAAAATGCTGGCTCAGCACCGCCTGGTTCCCACGCACCAGGCAGAAGGTGTTTTTCATCTCCGCCCCGGTGCACAGCATGGCGGGGATATTGTCGAACCCGGCAGGCAACGTGATGGCATCGGGCACAAAGCCGCGCGCGCGGCGCAGCATCGCACCGTCCCGATCCATCACCGAATCGTCCATCCGCTGCAGGATATCGCGGTTATGCAGCAGGAAGCCGTCCGCGATGCCGCTGAGCTCATCCAGCGCCTGGCGGTTGGTGACGGCAGGCGGTCTGCCGCTGAGGTTGCCGGAGGTCATCACCAGCGGGCGCTGACTGTCCATCATCAGAAGATGCTGCAGCGGGTTCGCAGGAAGCATGATGCCCACGGTATCCAGACCGGGCGCGATACCTTCCGGGAGCGCGGGCAGCCAGGCTTTTGGCGTGAGCACAATGGGTGCGGCGGGTGAGCGTAGCAGCGCCTGAACCGTCTCCGGCAGGTCATCCGCATGTGGGATCATTACCGCCAGCGGCTTCGACGGGCGCTGCTTGCGTGCCCGAAGCGTCGCGACCGCCTGCGGGTTACGCGCATCGCAGACAAGGTGAAAGCCGCCCAGACCTTTAACCGCGACAATACCGCCGCTTTTCAGCATCGCTACCGCCGCGCGCAGCGCAGCCTCGCGTTCAGCGGTCATGTCGCCCGCACGCCACGCCAGCGCGGGTCCGCAGTCCGGGCAGGCGACCGGCTGGGCGTGAAAACGGCGGTCGGCAGGATTACGGTACTCTGCTTCACACGGCCCGCAGAGCGGGAACGGCGCCATTGCCGTGGCCGGACGGTCATAGGGCATCGCGCGGATAATGGTAAACCGCGGCCCGCAGTGGGTGCAGTTGATAAACGGATAGCGATAGCGGCGTTCGCGTGGGTCGCACATCTCAGCCAGACACGCCGGGCAGGTCGCGGCATCGGGGACAATCTGGGTGTCCATCGTCCCGCCTGCGCTGTGGCGGATGGTAAAGTCCTCCGGCACGTGCGCCCAGGTAAACGGCTGCGTTTCCACGCGATCAATGCGTGCCAGCGGCGGGCAGTCCTGATGCAGCCTCGCGGTAAAGGCCCCCCCATTACCCGCGAGGCGCACCAGCACGCCCTCTCCGTCATTGCAGACGTCACCGGTCAGCTGAAGCGCCTGCGCCAGCTGCCAGACGAAGGGACGAAACCCCACGCCCTGCACCTTGCCGCGCACCCGCAGCTGAACGCCGTTGCTGCTCATACGGTTCAGAACAGCAGTGATGACGAGGTGTCGAACGCCGCGCGACGGCGCTTTTCGGCGCTCATCTGCTCAAGCTTGTCGCGATCCACGCAGACCAGCGCGTGCGTCGGGCAGGCTTCCATACAGGCCGGGCCGGCCTCACGGTGGTAGCACAGGTCGCACTTGTTGGCTTCGGCTTTCTCCGCCCGCACGCTCAGCCCCATGCCGCTGTTGCGCACCACCGGACGGACCACCACCTCCATCGCGCCATACGGGCAGGCAACCACGCAGGTTTTGCAGCCAATGCAGCGCTCCTGCATCACGTGCACAAAGCCTTTCTCGCGTTTAATCGCCCCGTTCGGGCAGACGTTCGCGCACGGAGCGTCTTCGCACTGGCGACAGATGGCGGCGGTGGAGATATTCACGCCTTTGATGACGTGGATGCGCGGCAGGAAGGTGTCAGGGGTGAGCGACGCACAGTCCTGCTCCGCCTGATGGGAAACCACGCACGCCACTTCACAGGTACGGCAACCAATACACTTACTGGCATCGGCCATAATAAAACGGTTCATCTGCTTCTCCAGCATTACAGTTATGCGCGGAGATATTCATAAACCGTGCCAATAATTAACACATTGATTTTATAGAACTTTAAAAATCGCAGCGGCGCTGTCATCGTCACTTATGACGATGACAGCTGTCGACATCAGCGGTGTGGGCCGTCAATAACCGAGTCGCGCAGGACAAGCTCGCCGGAGAAGGTTTGCTGATATTTAAACTCGCCGCCGTCGAGCATGAAGATCAGGCGGCTGATGGTCTCCTGAATCATCTCCGTTACCGGGATGCGTACGCTGGAGAGCGACGGCACGATGTAGGGCGCGATGGCCACATCGTCGAAACCGATCACCGACACCGCGTCCGGCGTGGCCACGCCGCTGTCGTGCAGCTGCTTCAGGGCACCGATGGCCATATCGTCATTGCTCGCCACCAGCGCCGTAAAGCGCTCACCGCGCGCAAGCAGGTCGGACACCGCCGCCGCGCCGCTGGCGGGGTTCCACTTCCCCTGCGCGATCAGCCCCTCGCGCAGCGGAATACCGTGCTGCGCCAGCGCGTCCTTGTAGCCGGAGAGACGCTCGACCCCGGTGGGGGAATCCATCGAGCCGGTGATAAAGGCGATCTCCCGATGCCCTTTCGCAATCAGCTGTGACACCGCGTCCTGGCTGGAGGCTTTATGATCGGACCAGACGCTGTGGCTGCTGTTTTTCCGCAGGCGGCGGTTGAGCACCATAATGGGCTGCTCGCACTTCTCGACGATCGCATCCATCTCATCCACGCTCAGAAAACGCGGATAGATGATCACCGCGTCGCAGCGCATATCCAGCAGATACTGGATCGCCTCGCGCTCCTCATCGGCGCTGTGCTTGCCGTCCGCGAGGATCAGCTGTCGCCCTTTCTCTTCGGTCATGCGCGCGGCGTGAAACAGAAGTTCGCTAAAGTAGACGCCGTGATAAAGGGTGTTCGTCACCACCAGGCCCAGCGTCTGGGTGCGTTTGGTCGCCAGGTTGCGCGCCAGCAAATTTGGGCGATAGCCGCTCTCTTCAATGGCCTGAAACACCCGGTCTTTGGTCTCCTGGCTGACGTAGCCATTACCCGACAGCACCCGGGACACCGTCGCTTTCGAAACGCCTGCCCGCTTCGCCACTTCCAGCATCGTGGTCATGTTTTTTTTCCATCCGAAACTCATGCGGGCAGTGTACTGCACTGCAGAAAAATTGTCGCAGCGGCGACATCACGCTTTTGGCACCTCATTGCGACATTCATCACGAAACGAAAAAATGGTCAAAAAGCTATCTTGTTTCATTCATAAAAACTCATGATGATTATGTGGAACCGGTTTCCTACATTTCACACAACGATAACAGGATCACATCCGATGGCCAAAAATTACGCTGCGCTGGCGAACGACGTTATCAGCGCGCTGGGCGGCAAAGAGAACATCGTCGCCGTCACCCACTGCATGACGCGACTGCGTTTCGTTCTGAAAGACGAAACCCTCACCGACGCCGCGCGCCTGAAAAGCATCAGCGGCGTGCTCGGCGTGGTGCGTAACGACAACCAGTGCCAGGTGATTATTGGCAATACCGTCTCTCAGGCGTACCGCGAGGTGGTAAGCCTGCTGCCCGCTGACCTGCAGCCCGCGGTGCCGGAAGGCCCGCAAAAGCTGACGTTACGCCGCATTGGCGCCGGGATCCTCGACGCGCTGATCGGCACCATGTCCCCGCTGATCCCGGCGATCATCGGCGGCTCGATGGTCAAGCTGCTGGCGATGATCCTCGAGATGACCGGCGTGCTGCCCAAAGGCGCACCGACGCTCACCATTTTGACCGTCATCGGCGACGGCGCGTTCTTCTTCCTGCCGCTGATGGTGGCGGCCTCGGCGGCGGTGAAATTCAAAACCAACATGTCGCTGGCGATAGCCATTGCGGGCGTGCTGGTGCACCCGAGCTTTATCGAGCTGATGGCGAAAGCCGCGCAGGGCGAGCACGTTGAGTTCGCCTTTATCCCGGTGACGGCGGTGAAATACACCTACACCGTCATCCCCGCGCTGGTGATGACCTGGTGCCTGTCGTACATCGAACGCTGGGTGGATCGCATCACCCCGGCGGTGACGAAAAACTTCCTCAAGCCGATGCTGATCGTGCTGATTGCCGCCCCGCTCGCCATCGTGCTGATTGGCCCGCTGGGGATCTGGATCGGTAGCGCCATCTCCGCGCTGGTCTACACCATTCACGGCTACCTGGGCTGGCTCTCCGTGGCGATCATGGGCGCATTGTGGCCGCTGCTGGTGATGACCGGGATGCACCGCGTCTTTACGCCGACCATCATTCAGACCATTGCCGAAACGGGCAAGGAAGGGATGGTGATGCCGTCGGAAATTGGCGCCAACCTGTCGCTCGGCGGTTCGTCGCTGGCGGTGGCGTGGAAAACGAAAAACCCGGAGCTGCGCCAGACGGCGCTGGCGGCGGCGGCCTCCGCCATCATGGCGGGGATCTCTGAACCGGCCCTGTACGGCGTCGCGATCCGTCTGAAACGCCCGCTGATTGCCAGCCTGATCAGCGGCTTTATCTGCGGCGCGGTGGCGGGCATAGCCGGTCTTGCCAGCCATTCGATGGCGGCACCGGGGCTGTTCACCAGCGTGCAGTTCTTCGACCCGGCCAACCCAATGACCATCGTCTGGGTGTTTGGCGTGATGGGTCTGGCAGTGGTGCTGTCGTTTATTCTGACTTTGATACTGGGCTTTGAGGATATTCCGGTCGAAGACGAGGCTGAAAAAGCGCGCGCCCTGCAGACCGCACCGGTACAGAACAACGCAGCAAAAGCATAAATTGAAAGCGAGGTAAGAATGTCTGTTTTTCCACAAGGATTTTTATGGGGCGGCGCGCTTGCCGCCAACCAGAGCGAAGGGGCTTACCGTGAAGGCGGCAAAGGGCTGACGACGGTCGATATGATCCCCCACGGCGCGAATCGCCTGGCAGTGAAGCTCGGTAAGGAAAAGCGTTTTTCGCTGCGTGACGACGAATTCTACCCGAGCCACGAGGCGATTGATTTTTACCATCGCTATAAAGAGGACATCGCCCTGATGGCGGAGATGGGCTTTACGGTGTTCCGCACCTCGATCGCCTGGAGCCGCCTCTATCCGAACGGCGACGAGCCGCTGCCAAATAAAGAGGGCATTGCCTTCTACCGCGCGGTGTTCGAGGAGTGTAAAAAGTACAACATCGAGCCGCTGGTGACCCTCTGCCACTTTGACGTGCCGATGCACCTGGTGACGGAGTACGGCTCCTGGCGCAACCGCAAGATGGTCGATTTCTTCGCCCGCTACGCCCGCACCTGCTTTGAAGAATTTAACGGGCTGGTGAAATACTGGCTGACCTTCAACGAAATCAACATCATGCTGCACAGCCCGTTCTCCGGGGCGGGACTGGTGTTTGAGGAAGGCGAAAACGAAGACCAGGTGAAATACCAGGCCGCGCACCACGAGCTGGTGGCGAGCGCGCTGGCGACCAAAATTGCCCACGAGGTAAACCCGGAAAACCAGGTCGGCTGCATGCTGGCGGGCGGTAACTTCTACCCCTACTCCTGCAAGCCGGAAGACGTGTGGATGGCGCTGGAAAAAGACCGCGAGAACCTGTTCTTTATCGACGTGCAGGCGCGCGGCCGCTATCCGGCCTATTCTGCCCGCGTGTTCCGCGAGAAAGGCGTGGTGATTGTGAAAGACCCGGGCGATGACGAACTGCTGAAAAATACCGTCGATTTTGTCTCGTTTAGCTACTACGCCTCGCGCTGCGCCTCGGCGGACATGAACGCGGGCAACACCAGCGCGGCGAACATCGTGAAGTCCCTGCGCAACCCGCACATCCAGGTAAGCGAATGGGGCTGGGGCATCGACCCGCTCGGCCTGCGCATCACCATGAACATGATGTACGACCGCTACCAGAAGCCGCTGTTCCTGGTGGAAAACGGCCTCGGCGCGAAGGACGTCATCGATGAAAACGGCGAGATCAACGACGACTACCGCATCAGCTACCTGCGCGAGCACATCCGCGCGATGGGCGACGCGATTGAGGACGGCGTACCGCTGATGGGCTACACCACCTGGGGCTGCATTGACCTGGTCTCGGCCTCGACGGGGGAGATGAGCAAACGCTACGGGTTTGTGTACGTCGACCGCGACGACGCCGGGAACGGCACGCTGGAGCGGAAACGCAAGAAATCGTTCGGATGGTATAAGAAGGTGATTGCGAGTAACGGGGCGGATCTGGCGTAGCCTGTTTTGCCGGGTGGCGGCTTCGCCTTACCCGGCCTACAAAACCGTAGGCACGGTAAGCGTAGCGCCACCGGGCGCTGCTCAGAGCTGAGAAAACCCTCCGTTCCCAACCCATCCCGCTAGCCGTGAATACACCATCTCCACCGCCTCTTTCACCGGCGGCGTCATCGGGTAATAAAACCCGACAATATCCGGCTGAATGCCCAAAAACAGCACCTCGCCCACGTCACCTTTGATCTGATCCACGAGGTAGTTCAGCGGCATATTGTGGGTGGTCATCATAAACATCTCGGCGATATCGTCCGGGTCAATCAGGCGGATCTCGCCGGGGTTGAGCCCCATATCGGTGGCATCGACGATTAACAGCCTGTCCGGGCGCAGCTCGCGGATGGCCACCACGTCGTTTTCCGGCGCGCTGCCGCCGTCAATCACCACCCAGTCGCCCTGCGGGTTGGCGGCACACATCTCTGCGAGCAGCGGACCCGCGCCGTCATCGCCCATCATGCTGTTGCCGACACACAGTAAAACGTCAGTCACGTAATCTCCTCACCATCAGGTAGATGGCGCTCTCCTGATGAATATCATGCAGCATGCCGAGCAGCGTTTTGCTCCACGCCTGCTGCTCCGGGGTTTGTCTGCCCAGCGCCGCGTCAAAGGCGTTTGCGAGCATGGCAATGTGGTTCGCATCGATCACGATCTCACCGTACTTCGGCACGCCTTCCATTTTGCGCCGCGCCGTACTGCCCTCCTCCAGCGTGGCAATCCACGCCAGGTATTCCGGCCAGGGGCAGCTCAGCGCGGCCTCCAGGCAGTCAATCACCCCGAGGTGATGCCCAATCGCCAGGCTGTAATAGACCACCTGCTGCGCCGCATCCGGCGTGGCATCGTTCTCATCAATAAACTTACGGCTCAGCTGGCTGAACACCACCGTTTCACTCATCGGATACGCGCCTCATCGACGATGCTGTTCAGGTTCGCCACAATCTCATTGAGGCGCGGATCGTTTTCCGCCTCCAGCCAGCGTGCGACCTGGTGGTCACCCTGGCTCAGCAGGCGCAGATAGTCATCGGCAATCTGGCGCCCGTAGCGGTACCCCGCCAGCCTGCGCGCCGTGCGGTCAACCTTCACCCGCAGCGGCTGCACCATGTCCGGGTGCAGAATGGCGGCCGGCTGGTTGTCGAGTTCGCCCGGCTCGCGGGCGTGGATTTTCTGCTCCAGCAGGCCGAGCGCCATCGCGAAGCCGTACAGCGTGGAGGCGGGCGTCGGCGGGCAGCCCGGGATGTAGACGTCCACCGGCACGATTTTGTCGGTGCCGCCCCAGACGCAGTAGAGGTCATGGAAGATGCCGCCGCTGTTGCCGCAGGCGCCGTACGAGATGCAGATTTTCGGGTCCGGCGCGGACTGCCAGGCGCGCAGCGCGGGCGAGCGCATGGCGCGGGTGACGGCCCCGGTGAACAGCAGGATGTCCGCATGACGCGGGGACGGCACCACCTTGATGCCGAAGCGCTCCGCGTCAAACAGCGGCGACAGCGTAGCGAAGATCTCAATCTCGCAGCCGTTGCAGCCGCCGCAGTCCACGCGGTAGACGTAGGCCGAGCGTTTGATTTTTTTCAGCAGCGACGCCTTCATGCTGGCGATGGATTCATCCACCGTCATCGGCACCGGAATGCCGTTTGCGTCGCGCGGGCCCAGTAGGTTTTCCATCAGCTGGCCTCTCTCATGTGGCGGGTGATATCAATGCGGTCGGACGGCAGCAGGCACTTCTGTCGCTTGCACGCCGGACAGGTTTCGAAGCTTTCGCGGTGGTGTTCCGCGCGCGCGTCGCCGTTGTGCTGCAGCAGCGCGATGGCGTAATCGATCTCTTTTTGCACGGCGAACGGGCGCTGGCAGACCCGGCAGTGGCACAGGTCAAAGCGCGACTGCTGCAGGAAATCCTCTTTCTTCCACACCGCCAGCTCGTACTCCTGCGACAGGCGAATGGCGACCGTCGGGCAGACTTCCTCGCAGCGGCCGCAGAAGATGCAGCGTCCAAGGTTAAACTGCCAGGCCAGCTCGCCGGTTTTGAGATCCGTTTCCACCGTTAAGGCGTTCGACGGGCAGGCGTTGACGCAGGCCGCGCAGCCGATGCACTGCTGCGGGTTGTGCTCCGGCTTGCCGCGAAAGTTTTTGTCGACCGGCATCGGCTCCAGCGGATAGCGGCTGGTCTGCGTGCCGGTTTTGATCACTTTTTTGATAAAGGTAAACATGACGAATCCTTATTTCAGCGGCGAGTTCTTACGCTCGATGCTGTAGCGCTCAAGCTCTTTGTACGGCACCACCTGGCTTTTCTTCTTGCGCACGTCCACAACGGTCATGCGGTCGGTGCAGGAGT
The DNA here is from genome assembly GCF_001729805.1 of Enterobacter roggenkampii. Lineage (NCBI taxonomy): Bacteria > Pseudomonadati > Pseudomonadota > Gammaproteobacteria > Enterobacterales > Enterobacteriaceae > Enterobacter > Enterobacter roggenkampii. The sequence goes on from NZ_CP017184.1 coordinate 3,700,127, forward strand.
AGCACGGGTCGAGGCTGCCGATGATCAGCGGCGCGTCGGAGACCGTGTTGCCGCGCAGCATATAGCGCAGGGTTGGCCAGTTGGCGTAGGTCGCCGCACGGCAGCGCCAGCGGTAGAGCTTCTGGTTGTCGCCGGTCATGCTCCAGTGGATGTCGTCCCCGCGCGGCGCTTCGGCAAAGCCGAGGGCAAAGCGGTTTGGAATGTAGGTGAAGCCCTCCACCATCAGCGGGCCGCCCGGCAGGTTGTCCAGACCAAAGTCGATCATGTTCAGCGCGGTGAACACCTCGTTGATGCGCACCTTCAGGCGGGAAATGACGTCGCAGCCCTGCTCGCTGTGCACGGTCATCGGCAGCAGGCCGTAGCCGACGAACGGGTGATCGGCGCGGGTGTCGCGGGCGTGGCCGCTGGCGCGCACCATCGGGCCGACGTTGCTGAAGTCGCGGGCGATTTCCGGGTCAAGACGGCCGATGCCCACGGTGCGCTGCTCGATGTTGGGCGTGCTGAGCAGCATATCCACCAGCTCCTGCACGTCGCGGCGCATCTGCTGCGCCAGCTGGCGGGTCTGGATCATGTCGTTTTTCAGCAGGTCGCGGCGGATCCCGCCGATCAGGTTCAGGCCGTAGGTTTTGCGCGCCCCGGTGAGGATCTCCGCCATCTTCATCGACGCTTCGCGCACGCGGAAGAACTGCATAAACCCGGAGTCAAAGCCGACGAAGTGGCAGGCCAGGCCGAGGTTCAGCAGGTGCGAGTGCAGGCGCTCCACCTCCAGCAGGATGGCGCGGATCATCTGCGCGCGTTCCGGCACCACGATCCCCATGCCGTTCTCTACCGAGGTGGTGTAGGCGGTGCTGTGGGCGAAGCCGCAGATGCCGCACACGCGGTCAGAAAGAAACGTCACTTCGTTGTAGCCCATGCGGGTCTCCGCCAGTTTTTCCATGCCGCGGTGGACGTAGAACAGGCGGTAGTCGGCGTCGATAATGTTTTCGCCGTCAACGAACAGGCGGAAGTGGCCCGGCTCGTCAGAGGTGACGTGCAGCGGGCCGATCGGCACCACGTTATTCTTCTTGCTGCCCAGCTCGTTGATGAACTCGTAGGTTTCGCTGTCGGTGGTCGGCGCCGGGCGCTGGCGGTAGTCCATGCTGTCCTTACGCAGCGGATAGAGTTCGTCAGGCCAGTCGTCCGGCAGCACCAGACGGCGCTCGTCCGGCAGGCCAACCGGCACCAGGCCATACATATCGCGCACTTCACGCTCGCCCCAGACGGCGGCGGGCACGCGCGGCGTGACGGACGGGTATTCCGGTTTATTCGGGTCGACCTCGACGCGCACGGTGATCCAGCACTTCTCGCCCTGCTCCATCGACATCACGTAGTACACCGCGTAACTGCCGCACAGCTGGCGCTCGTCGTTACCGAACAGCACCGACAGCCAGCCGCCCTGCTGGTAGTAGAGAAACTCCACCACTTCCGGCAGATAGTTCACCTTAATGGTGACGGTGATCTGGTCTTTGGTTTGCCAGGACTCCTCCAGCACCACGCCCGGGAAAGCCTGATGCAACGCGGCGAGATACTGCTGACCTTTCTTTTCTTCAGACATAAATACTCTCTTTAATCACGCCACCAGCAAGGAGACGAACGCTAAAAATGCAAAACCAAACCCGGCCCAGGTGATGCGGGACGTTTCCACAAAACGCAGGCGCGCCATACTGTTTTCGAACAGGGCAATCACCAGCACGCCGACCAGCAGCTTGAGGGCGGCAACCACGACGGCCAGCAGCAGTCCACCCGCGGAGAAGTGCGTCATCTGCCCCCACGGGAAGAAGACGCCAACAAACATCTGCAGCACCACCAGCTGTTTGAGGCTGATGCCCCACTTCAGCACCGCAAAGCCGTAGCCGCTGTATTCGGTGAGCGGCCCTTCCTGCAGCTCCTGCTCGGCTTCGGCCAGATCGAACGGCAGCTTGCCCATCTCGATAAACGTGGCGAACGCGCAGGCGCACAGCGCCAGCACCAGCGGAAGGGAGCGGGCAACTGGCCAGTGATAAACGGTGTCGGTGATAAAGCTGATGTGCGTGGAACCCGCAACCTGCGCGGCGACCCACAGCCCCAGCAGCAGGATCGGCTCAACCAGCACGCCGAGCATCGCCTCGCGGCTGGCACCGATGCCGGTAAACGGGCTACCGGTGTCCAGGCCCGCAATCGCAAAGAAGAAGCGGGCGATGGCGAAGAGGTAGATAAGCGTAATCAGATCGCCAAGCACGGGCAGCGGCGAAGCCACCGTCACCACCGGCAGCGCGGTGGCGACGGTGAGCATCACGCCCACCATCACAAACGGCGTCAGGCGGAAGACCCAGCCTGCGGCATCCGGGGCCACGCTCTGGCGAGAAAGCAGCTTGAAGAGATCGCGGTACTCCTGCAGTACGCCAGGCCCACGACGGTTGTGCATCCGGGCACGCGCCACGCGCGTGATGCCCGACAGCAGCGGCGCGGCGGCGAACAGCACCAGCGCCTGAAGAATTGCCAGTAACAGACTCATGTCAGGCTCCTCGTGAAATCACAATCACTACCAGCACCGCCAGCTCGATCAACGCCAGACGGCGGAACAGCGCGGGCGCGGCAGCGTTCTGCCAGCCGGGTACCCAGCCCACCGGGTTCAGCCAGTGGCGCAGCTTCAGCACGGCGGCGAAGTTCTCTTTCACCGGCATAGCAAAACCGTGGGCGGTGATGACCATCGACTGTTCGTGTTCATAACCGCAGGCCCACGCGGCACCGCGCGAGCGGGAGGTGAGCCGGTCGCGTTTGAAGAACAGCATCAGCACGAACGGCAGCAGCGGCGCGGCAATCAGCAGCAGTGCAATCATCGGCTGGGAAACGACGGTGTGCGCCGTCTCAAGCGGCAGCGGAATGGCGTGGCCCAGCAGCGGCAGCAGCCACGGCGCGGCAACCCCGCCCGCAATGCAGCACAGCGCCAGCGCGACCACGCTCACCCCCATCAACAACGGTGCGCAGCAGGCGTTTTCCGCTTCGCGGGTGCGCGGCGCGCCGAGGAAGGTCACGCCATAGACTTTCGCCATGCACATCACGGCCAGCGCCCCGGTAATCGCCAGCCCGACCGCCAGCAGCGGCCCCAGCAGGCGGGCGATAAACGCCTCGCTCTGACCGAGGGCGAAGAAGGACTGATAGATCACCCACTCCCCGGCAAAGCCGTTCAGCGGCGGCAGCGCGGCCATCGCCATCAGCCCGACCAGCATCGCCAGCGAAATCACCGGCATTTTTTTGCCAATCCCACCGAGCTTTTCGATATCCCGATGGCCGGTGCGGAACCAGACGCTGCCCGCCCCGAGGAACAGGGTGCTTTTAAACAGGCTGTGGTTGATCAGGTGATACAGACCGCCGATAAAGCCGGCGGCAATCAGCGCCGGTTGATTCAGCGCCAGCCCGGTCACGCCCGCGCCCATGCCGAGCAGGATGATGCCGATATTCTCCAGCGTGTGGTACGCCAGAAGACGCTGGATATTGTGCTCCATCAGCGCGTAGAGGCCGCCGATGAAGGCGGTGATCATGCCCGCAATCAGCAGCACCACGCCCCACCACAGCGGCGGCTGGCCGCCGGTCAGCGTCATCGCCAGAATCCCGAACAGACCGACCTTCATCACCACCACAGAAAACAGCGCGGCAGCGGGCGCGGAGGCATTCGCATGCGCCTGCGGCACCCAGCCGTGCAGCGGGATAATCCCGGCCAGCAGGCCAAAGCCGATCACGCCCAGCAGCCAGACGTCATTGCCCAGCGGATGCCCGTTAAGCGCAGCGAACTCCAGCGTGCCGAAACGCTGCCACACCCGCCAGCAGGCCAGCGCCAGCAGCAGCGTCCCGAGGCGTCCCAGCGCAAACCACACTTTCCCGGAGGCGCTGCAGCCGGTCAGGAACACGCCGCACAGCGCCATGATCTCCGCCATCACCACCAGCGCGCCGAGGTTGCTGGCGATCACGGTGCAGACCGCCGTCGCCATCAGCAGGTTCACCAGCAGGCCGTTGGCTTTGGCGTGCGGATGGCGGTGCCAGTCGATATTGAACAGGCTGATAAACAGCCCGCACAGGCCAAAGGTCACCAGCCAGATGGCGTTCAGCGGCGTAATCGCAACGGTGTGGCGAATCAGCGGCATCACGGCCTCTGCGGACTGCCCGCCGAGCAGGACAACCCCACCCGCCGCCAGCGTCATCAGGCTGCCGACCGCCCCGCCGATCCCGGCGATCCAGCCGCTCAGGGTTTTATGGAATGACAGAAGCCACGCCAGCACGGCGGCAGCGGCAAAGTACGCCACGGCGCTGGTAATCATCGTAATCGCGTTCATTTCACCCCCTCGTTGAGCGCCTGCAGAAGCGAAAGATCGCCGACGTCGGTATTAATGGTCAGCTCGCGCTTGCGCTTGCTGGTGCGGGCGATGTCGCGAATGTTCACCAGAATCAGCGCTTTGGTTGGACAGGTGCGCACGCAGGCCGGGCCCTGTTCATCGAAGCTGCACAGGTCGCACTTCACCGCCACGGCGCGGATGCCGGGCACCCAGTCCAGCAGCGTGCTGACGCGTGCAGGCGCCGGAGGCGCGGGCGGGGCTTTAGGCGAGTTGGCATTGGCCGGAATATGCAGCGGGCGGCTGCCGGAGAATTCAATCGCACCGAACGGGCAGGCAATGCCGCACAGCTTGCAGCTTACGCACAGGCTTTCGTTCAGCTGGACTGCGCCATCCACGCGGGTGATGGCGTTCACGGGACAGACACCCGCGCAGGGGGCATCTTCACAGTGATGGCAGAGCTGCGGGGCAGACTCTTTTTCATTACGCATGACGTGCAGGCGCGGCATGGACTGTAGCCCATGCAGGCGATGCGTTTCCGAACACGCCGCCTCACAGGTTCGACAGCCAATACAGACCGTCGAGTCAGCAATTACAAAACGGTTCACCGGGTTATCCTCTGGTGATAGTCATTTTTGACGAAAAACTGTCTTGTCGACACTTCTCGACACACGGGGGGTCAGGCCACGTTCGCTGAGGTATTTCCGTCCATCAGCTGCTTCAGGTTGACCGGGAGATCGTGTTCAACGGCGGTGTACAGGCCGTTATAAACCGGGGCGATTTTTTCCAGATAGTGCTCCAGTACCTGCTGGCGATCGCGGTTGCTGACGTGGCCGTCCACCATGCCGTCAGCCATCAGCTGCGCCTTTGCAATACACTGTTTTTCACCGTCTTTTGTCTCGAGGTAGTACTCGATGGTGTGGCTGTTGAAGTTATCCGCCAGGGTGACATTGATGATGAAATGGCCGAAGAGGACAAAGCGCATATCGCCCTGCGCCGCACAGCTCATCGCGTGGTGAAGACGCGCTTTCGACAAGGTAATGCCCTGAACCAGAGAGTTGCAGTAAAGGTGCCACTGGTCCTGTAACTGCTGATGACGCTGCGCGATGTATTCCGCTTTTTCGCTGATTTCCCAAATAGTCATAAAAGGTATCCGTTTAATGGAGATAGCGGCTGTTAAGCAGATTCCATGCCAGTTTTTATGCTTATGATTTTCAATGGATTTAATTAAAAATTCGCTGTCAATATCGCGGTGTCGACGTGTCATTTCGACAGCGGTGACATCGACACGCCTTAACAAAAATCAAGCTGGCACTGTTATTGCATTACCGGGGCAATTCATTGAGGAGGCGTCATGCACGAAATCACCCTCTGCCAGCGGGCTCTGGAACTTATCGAACAGCAGGCTGTGCAAAACCACGCGAAACGCGTCACCGGCGTCTGGCTGAAGGTCGGGGCGTTTTCCTGCGTCGAGACCAGCGCCCTGACCTTCTGTTTTGAGCTGGTGTGCCGCGGCACGCTGGCGGAAGGCTGCGAACTGCATATTGAGGAGCAGCAGGCGGAGTGCTGGTGCGAACAGTGTCAGCAATACGTCACCCTGCTCTCATCAAAGGTACAGCGCTGTCCGCAGTGTCAGAGCACCGGGCTGCGCATCGTGGCGGATGACGGCATGCAGATCCAACGCCTCGAAATCGAGAAGGAGTAAAGTATGTGTAGTACCTGCGGTTGCGCCGAAGGCAACCTGTATATAGAAGGGGATGAGCACCGCCCCCACTCCGCGTTTCGCTCCGCGCCCTTTTCCCCTGCCCCGCGCCCTGCGGCAGCCCTGACCGGCATTACCTTTGCGCCGCAGCGTTCCGACGCGGGCGACCTGCATTACGGCCACGGCGAAGCGGGTACCCACGCGCCGGGCATGAGCCAGCGCCAGATGCTGGACGTGGAAATCAACGTGCTGGACAAAAATAACCAGATCGCCGCCCGCAACCGCGCCCGCTTTGCCACCCGCAAACAGCTGGCGCTGAACCTGGTCTCCAGCCCCGGATCCGGTAAAACCACGCTGCTGACCGAAACGCTCAAACGCCTCAACGGGCGCGTCTCCTGCGCGGTGATCGAGGGCGACCAGCAAACGGTAAACGACGCGGCGCGCATCCGCGAAACCGGCACCCCGGCAATTCAGGTTAACACCGGCAAAGGCTGCCACCTGGATGCGCAGATGATTGCCGACGCCGCCCCGCGCCTGCCGCTGGCGGATAACGGCATCCTGTTTATTGAAAACGTCGGCAACCTGGTCTGCCCGGCGAGCTTCGATCTGGGTGAACGACACAAGGTGGCGGTGCTTTCGGTGACCGAGGGCGAAGACAAGCCGCTGAAATACCCCCACATGTTCGCCGCGGCATCCCTGATGCTGCTGAACAAAGTCGACCTGCTGCCGTACCTGAATTTCGACGTGGATAAGTGCCTGGCGTATGCCCGCGAAGTGAACCCGGAGATTGAGATCATGATGGTCTCCGCCACGCGCGGCGACGGCATGGACGGCTGGTTACGCTGGCTGGAGAACGAACGATGTGCATAGGCGTACCGGGACAAATCCATTCCCTCAACGGTAATCAGGCCAAAGTCGAGGTCTGCGGCATCCTGCGCGACGTCGACCTGACGCTGGTGGGCAGCACCGATGAAACGGGCGCGTCGCGTCTCGGCCAGTGGGTGCTGGTCCACGTGGGGTTTGCCATGAGCGTGATTAACGAAGCGGAAGCCCGCGACACGCTGGATGCGTTGCAAAACATGTTCGACGTGGAGCCGGACGTCGGCGCGCTGCTGTACGGCGAGGAGCGGTAATCATGCGTTACGTTGATGAATACCGCGCGCCGGAGCAGGTGCTGCAGCTTATCGGACACCTCAAAACGCGCGCGGCGCGGCTGGACTACACCAAAGAAAGGCCGCTGCGGATCATGGAGGTGTGCGGCGGGCACACGCACGCGATCTTCAAATTTGGCCTCGACCAGCTGCTGCCGGAGAACATTGAGTTTATCCACGGCCCCGGCTGCCCGGTCTGCGTGCTGCCAATGGGACGCATCGACAGCTGTATCGAGATTGCCAGCCAGCCCGACGTCATATTCTGCACCTTTGGCGACGCGATGCGCGTGCCGGGGAAAAACGGCTCGCTGCTGCAGGCGAAAGCGCGCGGGGCCGACATCCGGATCGTCTATTCGCCGATGGATGCCCTGACGCTGGCAGCGGATAACCCCGCGCGCAAGGTGGTATTTTTTGGCCTGGGGTTTGAAACCACCATGCCCGCGACGGCCATCACGCTGCAGCAGGCGAAAGCGCGCGGCGTCGATAACTTTTTCTTCTTCTGCCAGCACATTACGCTTATCCCCACCCTGCGCAGCCTGCTGGAAGCGCCAGGCAACGGCATTGACGCCTTTCTGGCACCGGGCCACGTCAGCATGGTGATTGGCACAGACGCCTACGGTTTTATCGCTGAACAGTACAATCGTCCGTTAGTGGTGGCTGGTTTCGAACCACTTGATCTACTGCAAGGTGTCACCATGCTGGTTGAGCAGAAAATAGCGGCCCTGAGCGCGGTTGAAAACCAGTACCGCCGCGTGGTACCGGATGCCGGCAATGAACGGGCTCAGCGTGCCATTGCGGAGGTGTTCAGCGTCGAAGGCGACAGCGAGTGGCGAGGACTGGGGCTGATTGCCGAATCCGGCGTGCGCCTGACGCCAGCCTATCGCGCGTTCGACGCCGAAGCGCATTTCCGCCCGCAGCCGCAGCAGGTTTGCGACGATCCCCGGGCCCGCTGTGGCGAGGTGCTCACCGGCAAATGCAAACCGCATCAGTGTCCGTTGTTTGGCAATACCTGTAACCCGCAAACGGCGTTTGGCGCGCTGATGGTCTCCTCCGAAGGGGCATGCGCCGCGTGGTATCAATATCGCAACCAGGAGTGTGAAGCATGAACACGGTGGAAATGGCGCACGGAAGCGGTGGACAGGCGATGCAGCAGCTGATTAACCGGCTGTTCATGGAGGCCTTTAACAACCCCTGGCTCGACGAGCAGGAAGACCAGGCGCGCATTGACCTCGCCACCCTTACCGCCCAAGGTGACCGGCTGGCCTTCTCCACCGACAGCTATGTCATCGATCCGCTGTTCTTTCCCGGCGGCGATATCGGCAAGCTCGCCGTCTGCGGCACGGCCAACGACGTGGCCGTCAGCGGCGCCATTCCCCGCTACCTCTCCTGCGGATTCATCCTCGAAGAGGGTCTGCCGATGGAGACGCTCACGGCGGTGGTGAACAGCATGGCACACACCGCGCGCGAGGCGGGTATCGCTATCGTCACCGGGGACACCAAAGTGGTCCAGCGCGGTGCGGCCGATAAGCTGTTTATCAACACCGCCGGAATGGGGGCTATCCCCGCCAACATTCACTGGGGCGCACAGCGGCTTAGCGCGGGCGACGTGCTGCTGGTAACCGGCACGCTGGGCTGCCACGGAGCGACTATCCTTAACCTGCGCGAAGGCTTAGGGCTGGACGGTGAACTGCGCAGCGACTGCGCGGTGCTCACCCCGCTGATTCAGACGCTGTGTGCTATTCCCGGCGTGAAGGCCTTGCGTGATGCCACCCGTGGCGGGGTGAATGCGGTGGTTCACGAATTCGCCGCAAGCAGCGGGTGCGGAATTGAACTGACCGAGCGTGGCCTGCCTGTAAAAGCTGCCGTGCGCGGGCTGTGCGAACTATTGGGACTTGACCCACTGAACTTTGCTAACGAAGGCAAGCTGGTGATCGGCGTGGAACGCGCGGCGGCGGAAGCCGTTCTTGCAGAGCTGCGCGCGCATCCATTAGGGAAAGAGGCCGCCATCATTGGCGAAGTGGTTGAGCGCAAGGGGGTGCGCCTGACCGGACTTTACGGCGTGAAGCGCACGCTGGACCTGCCGCACGCGGAACCGTTACCCCGAATTTGCTAGAGCCGCGCCATAAGCGGTCAGCACTGAATGTCTCTTTTTTGCCAGTTTCTATTGGAAAGCAATAATGCCGTATACACCGATGAGCGATCTTGGACAGCAGGGCCTGTTTGATATCACGCGCACACTTTTACAGCAGCCCGATCTCGGCGCGCTGAGCGATGCCCTGACGCGGCTGGTCAGGCAATCAGCGCTGGCCGACAGCGCGGCGATTGTACTGTGGCATAGCGGAACGCACCGCGCGAGCTACTATTCAACGCGCGATAATGGCAAAACGTTTGAGTACGAAGACGAAACGTATCTCGCGCATGGCCCGGTGCGCCGTATTCTCTCCCGTCCGGAAGCGCTGCACTGCAACTTTGAGGAGTTCCGCACGGCGTGGCCGCGGCTCGCGGAGAGCAACCTCTACCAGCCGTTCGGCCACTACAGCATGCTGCCGCTGGCGGCGGAGGGCCATATTTTTGGTGGCTGCGAGTTTATTCGCACGACCGACCAGCCCTGGAGCGAGGCGGAATACGAGCGTCTGCACACCTTTACCCAGATTGTGGCCGTCGTCGCGGAGCAGATCCAAAGCCGCGTGACCAATAACGTGGATTACGACCTGCTGAGCCGCGAGCGCGACAACTTCCGCATTCTGGTTGCCATCACCAACGCCGTGCTGTCGCGCCTTGATATGGACGAGCTGGTCAGCGAAGTGTCGAAAGAGATCCACCACTATTTCAAAATCGATGCCATCAGTATCGCGCTGCGCGGCCATCGCAAGGGCAAGCTGAACATCTACTCCACGCATTATCTGGATGAAGCCAACCCGGCGCACGAGCAGAGCGAAGTGGACGAAGCGGGCACCCTGTCTGAGCGGGTGTTTAAGAGCAAAGAGATCCTGCTGCTCAACCTGAGCGAGCAGGACCCGGTGGCACCGTACGAGCGGATGCTGTTTAACACCTGGGGCAACAAGATACAGACCCTGTGCCTGCTTCCCCTGATGTCCGGCAACACCATGCTGGGGGTGCTGAAGCTGGCGCAGTGTGATGAAGCCGTGTTTACCACCGCCAACCTGAAGCTGCTGCGCCAGATCGCCGAGCGTATCTCCATCGCGCTGGATAACGCCCTCGCCTATCAGGAGATCCACCGCCTGAAAGAGCGGCTGGTGGATGAGAACCTGGCCCTGACCGAACAGCTCAACAACGTGGACAGCGAGTTTGGTGAAATCATCGGGCGCAGCGACGCCATGTACAGCGTGCTCAAGCAGGTTGAGATGGTGGCGCAAAGCGACAGCACGGTGCTGATCCTGGGCGAAACCGGTACGGGTAAAGAGCTGATTGCCCGGGCCATCCACAACCTGAGCAACCGCAACAGCCGTCGGATGGTGAAGATGAACTGCGCGGCGATGCCTGCAGGCCTGCTGGAAAGCGACCTGTTCGGCCACGAGCGCGGTGCATTCACCGGGGCCAGCAGCCAGCGGCTGGGCCGTTTTGAGCTGGCGGACAAGAGCTCGCTGTTTCTCGACGAAGTGGGCGATATGCCGCTGGAGCTACAGCCGAAACTGCTGCGTGTTCTGCAGGAGCAGGAGTTTGAACGTCTTGGCAGCAACAAGCTTATCCAGACTGACGTGCGGCTGATTGCCGCCACCAACCGCGACCTGAAAAAAATGGTCGCCGACCGCGAGTTTCGCAGCGATCTCTACTATCGCCTGAACGTCTTCCCGATCTTCCTGCCGCCGCTGCGCGAGCGCCCGGAAGATATTCCCCTGCTGGTCAAAGCGTTTACCGCCAAGATCGCGCGTCGGATGGGGCGAAACATCGACAGCATTCCTGCCGAGACGTTACGTACCCTTTCATCGATGGAGTGGCCCGGCAACGTGCGCGAGCTGGAAAACGTCATCGAGCGTGCGGTGCTGCTGACGCGCGGCAATGTGCTGCAGCTCTCCCTGCCTGAAGTGACGCTGCCTGACGTGACCGTACCCGCCGCCGAGACGGCGAAAGAGGGAGAAGATGAATATCAGCTCATTATGCGCGTACTCAAAGAGACCAACGGCGTGGTCGCCGGGCCAAAAGGTGCCGCCCAGCGTTTAGGGTTAAAACGCACTACCCTGCTGTCGCGCATGAAGCGTCTCGGGCTCGACAAAGAGAGCCTGGTTTAAGCCCCAATCCGGCGGTGTTTTTCTGGCACCGCCTTTCGTTACCCTGCGCAATTGTCCCTCATTGACACAAAATCGTTTCCTCTGTATAAAATTCCGCCTTAATAATGAGTTTCATTTGCATCAATAATAATATTAATCAAGGGTAGCGTTTCATGAAGAAGGTCATCTGCGCGTTAGGCCTGGCGGTTGCGTCGGTCAGTTCTGCTCTGGCAACCACATATCCTCTGACGATTGAAAACTGTGGCTATAAAGAGACATTCACCAAAGCGCCGGAACGCGTCGTGGCTCTGGGTCAGAATACCGTCGAAATTCTGCTCCTGCTGGGGCTGGAAGATAAGGTGAAGGCCAGCGCCTTCTGGCCGACGAAAGTGCTGCCGCAGCTGGCGGACCAGAACGCAAAAATCAAAACCCTGACGGTCGAAATCCCTACCCTTGAATCCGTGCTTGCGCAAAATCCCGACTTTGTCCCCGCGCAGTCACCGCTGCTGCTGGGGCCAGAAAGCAAGGTCGCAAAACGCGACGATCTGATGACCCTGGGCGTGAACAGCTACGTGTCCCCGGGCATGTGTGCGACCAAAAAAGCCACCGGCGATATGTACGGCAGCCGCCAGAAACTGTGGGATATGACGTATCTCTATCAGGAGATTGAGGATTTCGCCAAAATCTTTAACGTTGAAGACCGCGGTCAGGCCGTGATTGCCGATTTCAAAAAACGTGAGGCTGACTTGCGTAAGGAATTCGGCAAGAACAAAAAAGACCTATCGTTTGTTTTCTGGTTCTCCAGCTCCTCCCCCTCTGCGGACGCCTACGTAGGCGGTAAAAATAGCCCCTCCGGGTTTATCGCCAGCCTGATGGGCGGGCATAACGCCATCACCTCAGAGACCGAATGGCCAACCGTGGGCTGGGAAAGCATTATTGCCGCCAATCCGGATGTGATTGTGGTCTCGAGCCTGGATCGCAACCGCTGGGCGCTGGATAACGCGGAAGAGAAAATCAAATTCCTGAAAAGCGATCCGGCCGTCAGCCAGCTGGACGCGGTGAAAAAAGGCCATATCGTGGTGATGGACGGTCAGGCCATGAACCCGACAATTCGCACGATTTACGGGGCTGAGCAGGTTGGCGAACAGCTCAGAAAACTGGGGCTGCACTGATGACCACCGCTGTCCTTCAGGCCAGGCAGAGCCTGGTTCTGACGACCTCGTGTTTGCTCGCCTTTGTCCTGCTATTTCTGGTTATCGCGCTGAGCGTCAGCGTCGGCGAGCTGTCCATCCCGCTGGATAACGTGTTTTTCGCCATCAGCAATAAAATGGGGCTCACCGATGTTCCGCTCACTCGCATCTATGAGAGCGTGATCTGGGACTTCCGCCTGAGCCGCGCGCTGGTGGCGGCCTGCTGCGGCGCAGGTCTGGCCATCTGCGGGGCCGTATTGCAGAGCCTGCTGAAGAACGCGCTGGCGGAACCCTACGTGCTCGGCGTGTCCGCGGGCGCATCGACCGGGGCGGTTTCTGTCGTCGTATTGGGGATCGGCACCGGTGCGGTGTCGCTCTCTGCCGGAGCCTTTGCCGGGGCGTTCGCCGCGTTTGCGTTTGTCGCGTTTCTGACGAACGGGGCGCGCGGCGGGAATGAACGTACGATTCTGGCAGGCGTCGCCGCCTCACAGCTTTTTAACGCCATTACCGCCTACACCATTAGCACCTCCGCCAGTGCCCAGCAGGCGCGCGACGTGATGTTCTGGCTGCTGGGCAGCTTCAGCGGCGTACGCTGGCCTGAATTCCAGCTGGCACTGGTCGTGGTGCTGATTGGGTTAGCCGTGTGCCTCTACTATTCCCGGGCGCTGGATGCCTTTACGTTCGGCGATGACGCCGCGGCGTCGCTGGGCATTGCAGTCCCCTGGGTGCGCCTGGCGCTCTTTACCACCACCGCGCTGATTACCGCAACCATCGTCAGCATGGCGGGGTCAATCGGCTTTGTCGGGCTGGTGGTGCCGCACGTCATGCGTTTCCTGTTCGGGCCGCTGCACCGCACGCTGCTGATTGCCAGCGCGCTGGCAGGCGCGATCCTGATGGTGCTGGCAGACATTGCCTCACGCATGCTGATTGCGCCGCAAAGCCTGCCCGTCGGCGTGGTCACCGCGCTGGTTGGCGTTCCGTTCTTTGCCGTGATTATCTACCGCTCAAGGAATAAGTGATGAGCATCTGCGCTGAAAATATTACCTGGAAGGTCGGCAAAAAAGTCATCGTTAATGACGTCTCGCTGAAGGTTTCCCGGGGCGAAACGGTAGGACTGCTTGGCCCTAACGGCTGCGGTAAATCGTCTCTTTTACGTATCCTCGCGGGGCTGCGTCGCCCGGATGCGGGCTGTGTGACGCTGGACGGCCAGGACATCTCTCGTATTGCCAAAAAGCAGCTGGCCCGCCGGGTCGCCTTCGTGGAGCAGCACGGCATGACTGACGCCAACATGCGCGTGCGCGACGTGGTCAAACTCGGGCGGATTCCGCACCACTCCGCCTTTTCCAACTGGAGCACGCACGATGACGAAACCGTCACCGCCGCTCTGCAGCGCGTGGATATGCTGGATAAAAGCGACCAGGGGTGGCTGAGCCTCTCCGGCGGTGAGCGCCAGCGCGTCCACATTGCCCGCGCGCTGGCCCAGACCCCGACGGAAATCCTGCTGGATGAACCAACAAACCACCTGGACATTCATCATCAGATGCAGTTGATGCAGTTGATCAGCGAATTACCGGTCACCAGCATTGTCGCTATCCACGATCTCAACCACGCCTCGATGTTCTGCGACTCGCTGATTGTGATGCAGAAAGGGCAAATTGTGGCGACGGGGACACCGCAGGACATCCTGTCCGAGTCGTTGCTCTGGGACGTCTTCCGGGTCAAAACCAAAATCGAGATCTCGCCGTTCCATGGCAAAAAACACATTCACTTTATCGTTTAGGGGCGAGTGACCAACGATGCCCCTTCGCCCTGCCACCACGCTCTGGCCGCCCGTTTTACTGGGTAGCCAGTTTGTTTTTAACATCGGCTTTTACGCCGTTGTCCCCTTCCTGGCGATATTCCTGCGCGACGATATGCTGCTCTCCGGCGGGCTGATCGGGCTGATCCTCGGCCTGCGCACGTTCTCTCAGCAGGGGATGTTTATCGTCGGCGGCGCGCTCTCGGACCGGTTTGGCGCGAAAATCGTTATCCTGAGCGGGTGCATTATTCGCGTCGCGGGGTATCTGCTGCTGGCGCTTGGAGAATCGCTGTGGCCGATTATTCTGGGCGCGTGCCTGACGGGGGTGGGCGGCGCGCTGTTTTCTCCCTCTATTGAGGCATTGCTGGCGAAAGCGGGCACGCACAGCGAGGCGAAAGGTAAACGAAGCCGGGCGGAGTGGTTCGCGCTCTTTGCAGTCTGCGGGGAACTCGGTGCGGTACTGGGCCCGGTTGCCGGCGCCCTGCTCACCGGCCTGGGCTTTCGCCAGGTGGCGCTGGCGGGCGCTGGAGTCTTTCTCGTTGCGCTGGTGGTTCTCTACTTTTGCCTGCCCGCGTCACGCCACGCCGCGCGGACGCTAAAGCTCGTTCCCTGGTGGACGACGTTCCGCCAGCCCCGCTTTGTCGCCTTTATCATTGCCTATAGCTCGTGGCTTTTAAGCTATAACCAGCTCTATCTGGCGCTGCCGGTAGAGATCCAGCGCGCCGGCGGTAACGAGAAAGATCTCGGCCCGCTTTTTATGCTGGCCTCTGTACTGATTGTTGCTTTACAGCTGCCGCTGGCGCGTTTCGCCCGGCGCGTGGGCGCGGTGAGGATCCTGCCGGTGGGCTTTTTATTCCTCTCCGCCGCCTTTGCAAGCGTGGCAATGTTTGCGCCGACGGCACCGCCTGAGGGCTGGCTGCGCCTGCTGCCGTCGGTCTGTTTCGTGACGCTGTTGACGCTGGGACAGATGCTGCTGGTACCCTCAGCTAAGGACCTGGTCCCCCGGTTTGCCGAGGAGTCCACGCTGGGGGCGCACTACGGCGCACTCGCCACCGCCGGAGGCATTGCGGTACTGGCCGGAAATTTGCTGTTTGGCAGCCTGCTGGATCGCGCGCTGGTGCCCTCAACGCAGGCGATGCTCCCCTGGCTGCTGCTGGCCCTCTTCCCGCTCTGCAGCGCGCTGGCCCTTAACGTGATTTGCCGCCCGCTCAGAAGCTGAACCGGTCACTTTTTCGGACGATACTTTTCCGGCAGTTCCGGTACGGGACGACGGTCATCCATCAGATGGCGGACGGTCAGAATGGGGTGACGCCAGAGCATTCGCGGGCCTGCCCAGCGCATAATCTGCTTCATCTCTTCGCGTTTTGCAGGCTGGTAGCAGTGGACCGGACACTGTTTACAGGCGGGCTTTTCCTCCCCGAAAACGCATTTATCCAGACGCTTATCGGCATAGGCATTTAGCGCCTGATAGTGCCCCTCTTCCACAGAGGCCTGAGGACACTGCTTCTGATACAGCGCGATCATTTTCGCGATGGTCTCTTTTTCGCGTGAAATTCGTTTACCGGACATAGCGACTTACCGAACAATAAAGTGCAAAAATAATACACCTTTCAATGCGGGATTTCAGTTATTGCATGTCGTTTTCTGAAGCCTGATTCCAGTTTTAGCCCTGCAAGGCCCAACCATCACTGGTATTTTATACAGGCATTAGTAATGACTTTTATCCGTGTTGTCGGGAGACCCTATGCAAGAACTCGCTATCAACAAACCCTATCGCCATTTAACAGTGGGATATTTCAGAAAGCGCCATGAAGACCGCAATACCAAGATACCGAAGCGCTACAGCGTGCATGCGGCGCTGAGCTTAAAAGGTGACTGGCTTGAAAAGGCAGGGTTTACCACCCACTCCCGGGTGCGAGTGGGTGTGGAGCATGGAAAAATCGTCATTGAGCTCATGCCGGAAGATGCCTCGTAAAGCGGCGACATTTTTCTGCGCCGTACCTTTTTTTCATGCGACAATAGAAGGAACAAACGGCCACTGAGCCGCTCAAAACGGTTTATATTCAAAGAAATGGACATCATAACTCCATGAGCACACTCGACAATTTCGACGCACATACGCCGATGATGCAGCAGTATCTGAAGCTGAAGGCACAGCATCCGGAAATCCTGCTGTTCTATCGTATGGGCGATTTTTACGAGCTGTTTTATGACGATGCCAAACGCGCATCGCAGCTGCTCGACATCTCGCTGACCAAACGGGGCGCATCGGCTGGTGAACCCATTCCAATGGCCGGTATTCCGCACCACGCGGTAGAAAACTACCTGGCGAAACTGGTGAATCAGGGTGAGTCTGTTGCCATCTGCGAACAGATCGGCGATCCCGCGACCTCAAAAGGTCCGGTTGAGCGCAAGGTCGTGCGCATCGTCACGCCGGGCACCATCAGTGATGAAGCCCTGCTTCAGGAGCGCCAGGATAACCTGCTGGCCGCGCTATGGCAGGACGGCAAAGGCTTTGGCTACGCGACGCTGGACATCAGTTCCGGGCGTTTTCGTCTGAGTGAACCGGCCGATCGTGAAACGATGGCTGCCGAACTGCAGCGCACCAACCCGGCAGAACTGCTCTACGCCGAAGATTTCGCCGAAATGGCGCTGATTGAAGGTCGTCGCGGGCTGCGCCGCCGTCCGCTCTGGGAATTCGAAATTGATACCGCGCGCCAGCAGCTGAATCTGCAGTTTGGCACCCGCGATCTGATTGGCTTTGGCGTTGAAAATGCCCCGCGCGGGCTGTGCGCGGCTGGTTGCCTCCTGCAGTACGTAAAAGATACCCAGCGCACCGCCCTGCCGCATATCCGCTCTATCACCATGGAGCGCCAGCAGGACAGCATCATCATGGATGCCGCCACGCGCCGTAACCTGGAGATCACCCAGAACCTGGCGGGCGGCGTAGAAAATACGCTCGCGTCGGTCCTCGACAATACGGTAACGCCAATGGGCAGCCGTATGCTGAAACGCTGGCTGCATATGCCGATTCGCGATACCGCTACGCTGGTTTGCCGTCAGCAGACGATTGCCGCCCTGCAGGATCGCTATACCGAGCTGCAGCCGGTCCTGCGTCAGGTGGGCGATCTGGAACGTATCCTGGCCCGTCTGGCGCTGCGCACGGCGCGACCGCGCGATCTTGCGCGGATGCGTCATGCTTTCCAGCAGCTGCCGGAACTGCGTGCGCAGCTGAGCGACGTTGACAGCGCGCCGGTACAGAAACTCCGCGAAACCATGGGCGAATTTACCGAACTCCGCGAGCTGCTTGAACGCGCCATTATTGATGCGCCTCCGGTTCTCGTGCGTGATGGCGGCGTGATTGCCCCGGGCTACAACGAGGAGCTGGACGAATGGCGCGCGCTGGCCGACGGCGCGACGGACTACCTTGATAAGCTGGAGATCCGCGAGCGCGAGCGTCTTGGTCTCGACACCCTGAAGGTGGGGTATAACGCGGTTCACGGTTACTACATTCAAATCAGCCGCGGGCAGAGCCATCTGGCGCCGATTCACTACGTGCGCCGCCAGACGTTGAAAAACGCTGAACGCTACATCATTCCCGAGCTGAAAGAGTACGAGGACAAAGTTCTCACCTCGAAAGGCAAAGCGTTGGCGCTGGAAAAACAGCTCTATGAAGAGCTGTTTGACATGCTGATGCCATACCTGGCCGACCTGCAGCTGAGCGCCAGCGCGCTGGCGGAACTGGACGTGCTGGTGAACCTGGCCGAACGCGCGGAAACGCTGAACTACACCTGCCCGACCTTTACCGACAAGCCCGGCATTCGCATTACCGAAGGCCGTCACCCGGTGGTCGAGCGGGTGCTGAACGAACCGTTCATCGCCAACCCGCTGAGCCTGTCGCCGCAGCGAAGAATGCTGATCATTACCGGTCCGAACATGGGCGGTAAGAGTACCTATATGCGTCAGACGGCGCTGATTGCCCTGCTTGCCTATATCGGCAGCTACGTTCCGGCGCAAAACGTGGAGATTGGCCCCATCGACCGTATCTTTACCCGCGTCGGGGCTGCGGACGATCTGGCGAGCGGCCGCTCAACCTTCATGGTCGAAATGACTGAAACGGCTAACATTCTGCATAACGCGACGGAGCACAGCCTGGTGCTGATGGACGAAGTCGGACGCGGAACGTCAACCTACGATGGTCTGTCGCTGGCCTGGGCCTGTGCGGAAAGCCTCGCGAATAAAATCAAGGCCATGACGCTGTTCGCCACCCACTACTTCGAGTTGACGCAGTTGCCGGAGAAAATGGAAGGCGTGGCTAACGTCCACCTTGATGCGCTGGAGCACGGCGACACCATCGCCTTTATGCACACGGTGCAGGATGGCGCGGCAAGCAAGAGCTATGGTCTGGCCGTTGCGGCGCTGGCCGGTGTACCGAAAGAGGTGATCAAGCGCGCGCGTCAGAAACTGCGTGAGCTGGAAAGCCTGTCACCGAATGCGGCGGCGACGCAGATCGATGGTACGCAGATGTCGCTGCTGGTGCCAGCGGAAGAGACATCGCCTGCTGTGGAAGCGCTGGAGAATCTCGATCCGGATTCCCTGACGCCGCGTCAGGCGCTGGAGTGGATTTATCGGTTGAAGAGTCTGGTTTAGTTTTCTGCGGTCTTTGCCCGGTGGCGCTGCGCTTACCGGGCCTACGAGTTTTGTAGGCCGGGTAAGGCGAAGCCGCACCCGGCAAAACAGACCGCACGACGTTATCGCCCGGTAAGCGCAGCGCCACCGGGCTTTTTTTTAGAGCAGCGGCGGGATTGTCGGCACCTGCGGCGCCTCGTCAATATCCTTCTGCGTCATGCGGAACGCTTCCGGGTAGTGCTCGCGGCTGGTACGACGCAGCGGTTCGGTATCGCGCCAGGTATACAGACAATGCTGGCACTGGTAAACGGTCCAGACCCCTTTCACCGGTGACGTCGCCATCACTTCAATATGCTCATCGGCACAACGTGGACAAATCATCTTTTCCTCCTTATTGGCGTGCAGCCAGCATCGCGGTCAGTTTTTCAGCCCAGGCTTTGGTTTCAGGCAGATCCTGAACCGGCTGGCTATAGTGGCCCCGGGTGTCCGGTGCGACAGGCGTGGTCGCATCAATAATCAGTTTGTCGGTAATGCCCGCCGGACTGGATCCCGGATCGAGTTCAAGCACCGACATGTTCGGCAGCTGCACAAGATCGCCTGCTGGGTTGACCTTCGATGACAGCGCCCACATCACCTGCGGAAGGTTGAACGGGTCGACATCCTCATCCACCATGATCACCATCTTCACGTATCCCAGGCCGTGCGGCGTGGTCATGGCGCGCAAGCCAACCGCGCGGGCGAAGCCGCCGTAACGCTTTTTGGTGGAGATGATCGCCAGCAGACCGTGGGTGTACATCGCGTTTACCGCCTGCACTTCCGGGAACTCCGCTTTCAGCTGCTGGTAGAGCGGCACGCAGGTGGCTGGCCCCATCAGATAATCAATCTCGGTCCACGGCATGCCGAGGTAAAGGGATTCGAAGATCGGTTTGCTGCGGTAAGAAACTTTGTCGATACGGACCACCGTCATGTTACGGCCACCGGAATAGTGTCCGGTAAACTCGCCGAACGGCCCTTCAATTTCGCGCTTACGGCCTTCAATCACCCCTTCCAGGATCACTTCAGAACCCCACGGCACGTCGAAGCCGGTCAGCGGCGCGGTGGCAATCGGGTACGGGCTTTCACGGAGCGCACCGGCCATTTCATATTCCGACTGATCGTATTTCAGCGGCGTCGCGCCCATCAGGGTGATGATCGGGTCGTTGCCCAGCGTAATCGCAATCGGCAGGTCTTCGCCGCGCTCTTCCGCTTTGTGCAGATGCAGGGCGATATCGTGCATCGGCACCGGCTGCAGGCCGAGCTTGCGCTTGCCCTTCACTTCCATGCGGTAGATGCCAACGTTCTGCTTGCCGAAGTTATCCGGGTCGAGCGGATCGCGCGAGACAACGCACGCTTTGTCGAGATAAAAACCACCGTCCCCGTCGTTCAGGCGGAACAGCGGCAGGATGTCGAACAGGTTAATGTCTTCACCGTCCACCGTATTCTGCGCCCAGGCCGGGTTGGCGCGGCGCTCTGGCGCAATCGGGAATTTATCCCAGCGGCGAATAAACTCGTCGATCTGCTTTTTCACCGGCGTGTTCGCAGGCAGCCCCATCGAAATAGCGTGATTTTGCCAGGAGCCGATGGTGTTCATCACCACGCGGGCATCGGTAAAGCCGCGAATATTGTCGAACCACAGCGCGGGCGCGCCGTCACCGATGCGGCCGGTCGCGTTGGCTGCCGCCGCCAGATCCGGCTCGGCGTTTACCTCTTCCTCAATTTTCAGCAGTTGCCCTTGCTCATCGAGCGCCTGCAGGAAGCTTCTCAGATCATCAAATGCCATCTTTATTCTCCTGTGAAAAATGTTTCGCCTCCCGCAACCCGTTCCAGCGACGCGCCTTTTTATGCTCCAGGCCAAACTGGTCGAGCACGCGGGTCACAATATGCTGGGTAATGTCATCGGCGGTTTGCGGGTGGTTGTAGTACGCAGGCATGGGCGGCACCATCGCCACGCCCATGCGGGAGAGCGCCAGCATGTTCTCCAGATGAATGGTGCTGAGCGGCGTTTCACGGGGCACCAGTACCAGCTTACGCCCCTCTTTCAGCACCACATCCGCCGCACGGCCCACCAGCCCTTCGGCATAGCCCGCGCGGATCCCGGCCAGCGTTTTCATGCTGCAGGGAATGACGATCATGCCGTCGGTACGAAACGAGCCGGAGGAGATGGTGGCGGCCTGGTCAGCCGGGCTGTGGACGACGTCAGCCAGGGCAGCAACGTCCTGGGCGGTGTAAGGCGTTTCCAGCTCAATGGTGGTTTTTGCCCACTTCGACATCACCAGATGCGTCTCTACTTCCGGCATTTCCCGCAGCGCCTGCAGCAGCGCCACGCCCAGCGGAGCACCCGTCGCCCCCGTCATTCCCACGATCAATCTCATTCATCACCTCAATCAATTTGTTCGTGTGCGAACATTGTAGGTAAACTACTCCCGGATTGTTTTTCTGACAAGATCGTTCGTACACGATCACACAAAATGCTAAAAAATGCCGCATTATCATCCTGGACTTTAGCGGCTATCATAGGGGGTGATTTTTTCTGTCGGAGTGTTCATGGAACTAAGACAAGAGGCGTTCCACCTGTTACGTCAGCTTTTTCAACAGCATACCGCGAAGTGGCAACATGCCCTGCCGGAACTGACCAAGCCGCAGTATGCGGTGATGCGCTCGATTGCCGAGCATCCGGGCATTGAACAGGTGGCATTGACTGAAGTCGCGGTCAGCACGAAAGCGACCCTGGCGGAAATGCTGAGCCGCATGGAGGCGCGCGGGCTGGTCAAACGCGAGCACGACCCTGCGGATAAGCGCCGTCGCTTTGTCTTCCTCACGCCAGAAGGTGAGGCCCTGCTTGCAGACTGTAAGCCGGTAGGCAATGAGGTTGATGAGGCCTTTTTAGGACGCCTTAACAAGGCCGAGCGGGAGCAGTTCTCTGCGCTCATCAAAAAGATGATGCACGATTAACTCACGCTGGTGCGCATAAAATCGATAAAGGTGCGCACTTTTGCGGGCACATGCCGGGCATCAGGATAGACCGCATAAATCCCCTGCCGCGCAAAGGTATACTCCGGTAAAATCGTCACCAGCGTTCCCGCATCAAGCGCATCGCGCACCAGCCATTCCGGCAGTAACGCCACCCCACCGCCTGCGAGCGCAAAAGCCATAAGGGCCTGAGCGCTGTCGGCAAACAAACGCGGCGCCTTTTTTATCTCCAGCATGTCAGGCGCACCGCGGGCATCTTTCACCTGCCAGCGCAGCGGCGAGGCTAAGCGCTCGTGGATAATCCAGTCGGCCTGCGCCAGCTGCGCAAGCGATTCGATCGGGTTTCTCGCAAGCCACTCGGGCGTCGCGACGGGGAGAATAGAAAAGTGAGAAATCAGCGCGGCGTGGTTGCGCGAATCAACAAGCGTTCCCAGCCGGATGGCCACGTCAAAGCGCTCCGAGATAAGGTCTGCGTGCAGTGACGACGAAACATGTCGGACGCGAAGATCCGTGTGCTGCTGGCTAAACCTGGCCAGCAGCGGCACCACGACCCGGGCGCCATATTCAGGCGTGGTCGTGATACGCAGCTCGCCGGTGAGCCCCGCATGGTTCGCGCGGACATCATCCTGCAGCCGTTCGGCCTCCTTCAGAAGCGCCACGCTGCGCTGATGAAAAAGCACGCCCGCCTCGGTTAGCGTCAGGCGGCGGGTGGAGCGCAGCAGCAGCGTAACGCCCAGCTCATCTTCAAGCTGGCGGATATTAAAGCTAACCACCGCTTTTGTCAGCCCCATTGCCTCGGCGGCGGCCGTAAAACTGCCGGTGTCGGCCACCGCGATAAACATCTGCGTCCGCTGCAGGTTAATCATCATCACGCCCTTTACTGTCAAAATATTTTTGACAGTATATCGCGCTTTGTCAGGTTTATCCGTGATGCCCGAGCCGATACGATACGCCACCTCACCGGAGGATCCACCATGACGTATCGCAGCCAAGTTGCCGTTGTCTATCTGCTGGGCTTTTTTCTTGATTTGATCAACATGTTTATTGCCAGCGTCGCCTTTCCGGCGATGGCTCACGCCTTTAACAGCACGCCTTCTGCCCTTGCCTGGGTCAGTAACGGCTACATTGCCGGCCTGACGCTGGCGATCCCGTTCAGCAGCCTGCTCTCGCGCCGCATCGGGCCAAAGCGCGTCATCCTGCTCTCGCTTTTTCTGTTCAGCGCAGCCTCCGCAGCGGCGGGCCTGTCTGCAACGCTTGAAAGTCTGATCGCCTGGCGAGTGCTTCAGGGCGCGGGAGGAGGCTTACTGATCCCCGTCGGACAGGCGCTGACCTGGCAACAGTTCAGGCCTCAGGAGCGTGCGAAGCTCTCTTCGGCGGTCATGCTGGTTGCGCTGCTTGCCCCGGCCTGCTCCCCGGCTATCGGGGGACTGCTGGTACAGACGCTAGGCTGGCGATGGATATTTTTCGCCACGCTCCCGGTGGCTATCGTGACCTTTGTTCTGGCCTGCCTGTGGCTTAAACACGAAATGCCTGCGATGAACGCGGCCAGACTGCTAAACCTGACCTTGCTCGCGGACCCGCTTTTGCGTTTTTCCATGCTTGTGTATATCTGCGTTCCTGGCGTATTTATTGGGGTGAACGTCACGGGCATGTTTTATCTTCAGAACGTGGCGAACATGAGTCCCGCCGCTACGGGCATGCTCATGCTGCCGTGGTCTGTGGTATCGTTTATCGCCATCACGGCAACGGGACGTTATTTTAACCGTATCGGCCCCCGCCCCCTGATTGTCATCGGCTGCCTGTTGCAGGCGACGGGCATTCTGCTTTTGATTAACGTCAGTTCGGCTACGCTGTTGCCTGCCGTCGCGTTTGCCCTGATGGGCGCCGGGGGAAGCCTGTGCAGCAGCACGGCTCAGAGCAGCGCGTTTCTGACAACGCGCCGGGACGAGATGCCGGATGCCAGCGCGCTGTGGAATCTCAATCGTCAATTGAGCTTTTTTGCCGGTGCCCTGCTGCTGGCGCAGGTGCTGAACCTGGCGCAGGCGTGGCTGACGCCACACGCCGCCTGGCACGGGATGTTTATTTTTGCCGCAGGCATGACCTTGCTGCCTGTACCGTACGTTTTTCGTCTTAACAATACGCAGGTGCTAAACCCGCTGCGACAGGAGAATTCATGACGCCTTTCGAACACGACATTATCGACCTCCACATTGCGCTTGAAGCATGGTTAGGCAAAGGTGAAGGCGAGGCCGACGCGCTGCTCGCCCGTTTCCGTCGCGATTTTCTGATGATCCCGCCGGGCGGTGTGCAGGTCGACTATAACGGCCTGGCCAGTTTTCTGGAAAAACAGCGCGGAAGCCGTCCCGGGCTGAAAATCGTCATTGACGAATTAACCACGATCCAGAGCGGCGAACGGGGTGCAGTGCTTCACTACCGGGAGACGCAAACCCGGCCAGACCTGCCCGTTAACGTGCGCTGGTCAACCGCGGTGCTTAATCAGGAAGGTGACAAAATAACCTGGCGTCTGCTGCACGAGACGGCGACGCAGCCGTAACACAAAAGAAAAAGGCCCGTCTCACGACGGGCCTTTTTTGACGAAAGGTTGCTTATTCGCGGAACAGCGCTTCGATATTCAGACCTTGCCCCTGCAGGATTTCACGCAGGCGACGCAGACCTTCAACCTGAATCTGACGAACACGTTCACGGGTCAGGCCAATTTCGCGGCCGACGTCTTCCAGTGTCGCAGCTTCATACCCCAGTAAACCGAAACGACGCGCCAGCACTTCACGCTGTTTGGCGTTCAGTTCGAACAGCCATTTAACGATGCTCTGCTTCATGTCATCGTCCTGCGTGGTGTCTTCCGGACCGTTGTCTTTTTCATCGGCCAGGATGTCCAGCAGCGCTTTTTCGGAGTCGCCACCCAGCGGGGTGTCAACGGAGGTAATGCGCTCGTTGAGACGCAGCATACGGCTTACGTCATCAACCGGTTTATCGAGTTGTTCGGCAATTTCTTCTGCGCTTGGCTCGTGGTCCAGCTTATGGGACAACTCGCGCGCGGTACGCAGATACACGTTCAACTCTTTGACGATGTGAATCGGCAGGCGAATCGTACGGGTCTGGTTCATAATAGCCCGTTCGATGGTCTGACGAATCCACCAGGTCGCGTAGGTTGAGAAACGGAACCCGCGTTCCGGGTCAAACTTCTCAACTGCGCGGATGAGACCTAAGTTGCCCTCTTCAATCAGATCCAGCAGAGCCAGACCACGATTGCCGTAACGGCGGGCAATTTTCACGACCAGTCGCAGGTTACTTTCAATCATGCGACGACGCGAGGCAACATCACCACGCAAAGCACGACGTGCGAAATAGACTTCTTCTTCGGCCGTTAGCAGTGGGGAGTAACCAATCTCCCCAAGGTAAAGCTGAGTCGCGTCCAGTACACGCTGTGTGGCGCCCTGCGATAACAGCTCTTCTTCAGCCAAATCGTTATCACTGGGTTCCTCTTCTACTAAGGCTTTTTCGTCAAAAGCCTCTACTCCGTTCTCATCAAATTCCGCGTCTTCATTTAAATCATGAACTTTCAGCGTATTCTGACTCATAAGGTGGCTCCTACCCGTGATCCCTGAACGAGACACCCTGGCTGGCATGCCCCGTCAAATTATCGCTGCGGCAAGTACTGCAGCGGGTTTACGGATTTCCCCTTGTAACGAATTTCAAAATGCAAGCGTGTAGAACTGGTTCCGGTGCTACCCATGGTAGCGATTTTTTGCCCCGCCTTAACTTCTTGTTGTTCCCGGACCAGCATTGTGTCGTTATGGGCGTAGGCACTCAGGTAATCATCGTTGTGTTTGATGATGATAAGATTACCGTAACCGCGCAGAGCGTTACCGGCATACACAACGCGTCCATCTGCGGTCGCGATGATAGCCTGTCCTTTACTCCCTGCGATATCGATCCCTTTATTTCCCCCTTCGGAGGAAGAGAAGTTCTCGATAACCTTGCCGTCAGTCGGCCAGCGCCATGCAGAAATCGGCGAACTGGAGGTCATACTGCTGGCAGTCGGTTCAGTAGAGCTAACCACAGGTGCCGTAACCGGTGCTGTGACAGCAGTCGCAGTCCCTTTATTATTCGGCAACATTTTGTTAGCAGTCTGATCACCTGAATCCTCAGAATACGTAATTACAGGTTGTGAAGCAACCACCGTGGTGGATTTTTGTGCAGGCTTAACGCTGTTATTTTGAGCCGTCACATCGGCCGCTGAAACCGTGTTGCCAGGCGTAAGCGGCGTACCCGTCGCGTTGCCCACCTGGAGCGTTTGCCCGACTTCCAGAGCATATGGGGCCTGGACGTTGTTGCGCTGCGCGAGGTCACGGAAATCGTTCCCGGTGATCCACGCAATGTAGAACAGCGTATCGCCGCGTTTCACGGTATAGGTGCTGCCACCGGTGTAGCTGCCTTTCGGAATGTTCCCATACTGGCGGTTATAGACTATGCGGCCGTTTTGGGTCTGAACAGGCTGTTCAACTGGCTGAACCTGCATTGGCTGTGTAACAGGATGTTGCACAGGCTGAATTTGTGGTGTTTGCTGCGGCGCAGCTGTCCCCATTTTAGGTGGCGGCGTGATTAACATTCCGCTGGACGTGTTACCGGAGCCGCTGTTTCCGCCGACGGAACTGACGGGCGCAGGGGCGTTGTTAGAACTTGTACAGCCTGCCAGCCAGAGCGAAACCAGTGATAATGCCGCAACACGGCTGATGGTGAATTTTGGGCTTCCCGCGCTCATTTATCCCCCAGGAATGTGTTAACTACCAGTGACTTAAAATTTACCGTGATGGCACGAATCTTTCGCGCCACACCATACGCTGAATTTGCCTTAATAACCCTGGATAATTCCGAGTCTCAGGCCAACTCCCCCTTCACCAGAGGCACAAAGCGCACGGCTTCCACGGTGTCGATAATAAACTCGCCGCCGCGCCGACGAACGCGCTTCAACAGCTGCTGCTCGTCCCCGACAGGCAAAACCAGAATGCCCCCCTCATCCAGCTGCGACAACAGGGCAGCTGGAATTTCAGGCGGGGCCGCCGTCACGATGATCGCGTCAAACGGGGCGCGAGCCTTCCAACCCTGCCATCCATCACCGTGTCGTGTCGAAACATTATGTAAATCAAGTTGTTTCAGGCGACGACGCGCCTGCCACTGTAAACCTTTAATCCGCTCAACGGAGCATACGTGATGAACGAGATGCGCCAGGATCGCGGTCTGATACCCCGACCCGGTGCCAATCTCCAGCACGCGGGAGTCGGGCGTCAGCTCCAGCAGCTCCGTCATGCGAGCCACCATGTAAGGCTGCGAAATCGTCTGGCCCTGCCCGATGGGCAGCGCCACGTTTTCCCACGCTTTGTGTTCAAACGCCTCGTCTACAAATTTCTCACGCGGAACCAGGGCGAGCGCTTCAAGCACGTGCTCGTCGCGGATCCCCTGCGCGCGTAGTTGTTCCAGAAGAGTTTGTACACGTTTGTTTACCATTGCGCGTTCACTCCTGCGCGATCCAGCCAGCCCGACACCACATCATGCGCGCTATACGCGGTTAAATCTACGTGCAGCGGGGTAACCGAAACATAGCCTTCCTCCACGGCGGCAAAGTCGGTATCCGGACCCGCATCGCACTTATCGCCGGGAGGGCCGATCCAGTAAAGCGTGTTGCCGCGCGGATCCTGCTGCGGGATCACCTGATCGGCAGGATGTCGACTCCCGCAACGGGTGACGCGGATGCCTTTAATTTCATCGAGAGGAAGATCCGGCACGTTGATGTTGAGGATGCGTCCGGTACGCAACGGCTCGCGGCCGAGCGCCCGCAGGATCGAACAGGTCACCGCGGCGGCGGTGTCGTAGTGCGTGTAGCCGTTCAACGAGACCGCCAGCGCCGGGAATCCCAGATGGCGGCCTTCCATTGCGGCCGCCACGGTGCCGGAGTAAATCACGTCATCGCCGAGGTTAGGCCCGGCGTTAATGCCGGAGACGACGATATCCGGACGCGGCCGCATCAGCGCGTTCACGCCCAGAAAAACACAGTCGGTTGGCGTGCCCATCTGTACGGCAATATCGCCATTTTCAAAGGTAAAGGTGCGAAGCGACGACTCCAGCGTCAGCGAGTTAGACGCTCCACTGCGGTTACGATCGGGCGCCACAACCTGCACATCCGCAAACTCACGGAGGTGTTTCGCCAGGGTCTGAATGCCTGGCGCGTGGATCCCGTCATCGTTACTCAGCAATATTCGCATAATCACCCGAGGTGTTGATAAGTTCCCTGACAACACTGGTGGCAAAGCTGCCTGCCGGCAGCCAGAAGCGTAACTCGACGGTTACGTCATCCCACCAGTTCCAGCTTAACTGCTGCGGATAGAGCAGCATCGCGCGGCGTGCCGCGTCGACTTTTTCCCGCACCAGCAAGGACTGCAATTCTGGCGCATCCGCCACGGCTGACTGCTCGGCGGCCAGCGCGTCGCCCTGTGTTCCCCAGTCGCCCGTACCGGGCAACGCGGCGGTGATCAGCAGCCCTTTTGCGTCCACGCGCGACTGGACATCGGCCATCTCTTCGGCCGTTGCCACAAACCAGCTTCCGCGTCCCGCTAATTGTAGCGCATCGCCAACAACAACTTGATTCGCGTCCGGTTTTTTCAGCCTTTCGCTCACAATCTGATTAAACAACGCACTGCGGGCCGCCGACAACCAAAAACTGCGTTTATTCCTGTCACGCACCGGCGCGTCGCTTTGCGCCCAGCGCAGTGCGCCCTGCAGGTTGCTGCCGCCGATGCCAAAGCGCTGCGCGCCAAAGTAGTTCGGTACGCCGCGGTCGCTGATGGCATTCAGGCGTTTTTCAACGTCTTCACGGTCAGTCACTTCGCGCAGCACCAGCGTAAACGCGTTGCCTTTTAACGCGCCCAGACGCAGTTTGCGCTTGTGGCGGGCATATTCCAGTACCTTACAGCCCTCAAGCTCAAATTTGCTTAAATCAGGCATCGCATTGCCGGGAACGCGCGCGCAGAGCCACTGTTCCGTGACGGCGTGTTTATCTTTCTGCCCGGCAAAGCTCACCTCGCGGGCATGAATTTTGAGGAATTTTGCCAGCGCGTCGGCCACAAAGCGGGTATTGCAGCCATTTTTCAGAATTCGCACCAGGATATGTTCGCCTTCGCCATCCGGCTCAAAGCCCAGATCCTCCACCACGAGGAAATCTTCAGGGCTGGCTTTCAGCACCCCGTTCCCCTGCGGTTTACCGTGCAGGTATGTCAGGTTGTCAAAGTCTGTCATTTGCTCGCCTTCACCAGCAGCGCCACGGCTTCACAGGCAATCCCTTCGCCGCGACCGGTAAAGCCCAGCTTCTCGGTCGTCGTCGCTTTGACGTTCACGTCGTCCATGTGGCAGCCCAGATCTTCTGCAATAAATACGCGCATCTGCGGAATGTGCGGCAGCATTTTTGGGGCCTGAGCGATAATCGTCACGTCGACGTTACCAAGGGTGTAGCCTTTCGCCTGGATGCGGCGCCACGCTTCGCGCAGCAGTTCACGGCTGTCCGCCCCTTTAAACGCCGGGTCGGTGTCCGGGAATAGCTTGCCGATATCACCCAGTGCGGCCGCGCCCAGCAGCGCGTCGGTCAGCGCATGCAGCGCCACGTCGCCATCAGAATGCGCCAGCAGCCCTTTTTCATAAGGAATGCGCACGCCGCCAATGATAATTGGGCCTTCTCCGCCAAAGGCGTGTACATCAAAACCGTGTCCAATTCGCATTATGCCTTCTCCTGATGGGTCGAACGGGTAAGATAAAATTCCGCGAGCTGTAAATCTTCCGGACGCGTCACTTTAATATTATCAGCACGTCCTTCAACAAGCTCAGGGTGGAAACCGCAGTACTCCAGCGCAGAGGCTTCGTCCGTGATGGTCGCACCTTCGTTAAGCGCGCGCGTTAAGCAGTCGTGGAGTAATTCGCGGGGGAAAAATTGCGGCGTCAGCGCGTGCCAGAGATCGACGCGATCGACGGTGTGGGCGATAGCCCGTTTACCCGGCTCGGCACGCTTCATGGTGTCGCGCACGGGGGCGGCCAGAATGCCGCCCACTTTACTGGTTTCGCTCAATGCCAGCAGACGAGCGAGATCGTCCTGATGCAGGCACGGACGCGCCGCGTCATGGACCAGCACCCACGGCGCGTTACCGGCCGCCTGAATGCCTGCCAGCACGGAATCGGCGCGCTCGGCACCGCCATCGACAACGGTAATCTGTGGATGATTTGCCAGCGGGAGCTGCGCGAAGCGCGCATCGCCGGGGCTGATAGCGATGATCGCCCGCGTCACCCGCGGGTGCGCCAGCAGCGCCGCCACGGCGTGCTCGAGGATCGTTTTATCGCCAATAGAGAGGTATTGCTTGGGACATTCTGTCTGCATGCGCCGGCCAAAACCTGCGGCCGGCACCACGGCGCATACGTCCGAAAAAGTTACTGCCATGTCGTAATCCTGGGCCTGATTATCGATTGTTTTGTGCTGAGCCCTGATTGCGTTTAGACGCATCCGGAACCAGACGATAAAAGGTTTCGCCCGGCTTAGTCATACTGAGTTCATTGCGTGCGCGTTCCTCAATCGCCTCTTGCCCGCCATTGAGGTCATCAATTTCAGCGAAGAGTTGATCGTTTCGCGCCTTAAGTTTGGCGTTTGTTGCCTGCTGAGCCGCGACGTCATCGCTCACCCGGCTATAGTCGTGCAGTCCGTTCTTACCGAACCACAGCGAATATTGCAGCCAGATTAGCAAAGCCAGCAACAGCAGCGTTAGTTTACCCATCCTGCCCCCTGAAAAACGGCATCATCATCCCAAGACTTCCCCAGAGCACTACGCCGGGGTAACAGAGATGCCGCAACATCGCGGGCAAATGTACCACATTTTTTCCGCAGAATCGTCCTGCTCAATATCGTTACACAGTTGGTTACGGTTTGAATTATGGCTGAAGTTAGCCCATGAGCCACAAAAATAACAGACCAAACATCAGCACCACCGTCACAATCGTGACCACGGTACTGTACAGGAGCTTCCCGTTGAGCAGCGAGTGAAGCGCAATGCCGACGACAACCGCCACGGGCATCAGCGCCAGAAAGAAAGGCCAGGTGTAGAGAAAGAAGAACAGCGTGTTGCCGCCGTAGATAAGAAACGGGATACCCAGCGCCAGCAACCATGAGACGAAGCCAATGATGGCCCCAGGAAATGACCAGGTCGTTTCGTCGTCGGTCGCAAGCGGCTCCGACCCGGTGGTGGTGATGTAATGTTCACTGTTGCGCATAGCTAGTCCTGTGACCGTGACTCATCGTTCGGGAAGACAGCTCCCGAACGATACCGTCTCAGGATCTGATAATATCGTCCCGTCTGAGCAGGTCTAATAATTGGCTTACTAAATTTGTTACCAATTGTTGACCCTCCAGGTGAATTTCTGGCGATTCAGGCGCTTCGTATACCGCGTCAATGCCGGTGAAGTTGCGCAATTCTCCGGCACGCGCTTTTTTGTACAGCCCTTTCGGGTCGCGCGCTTCGCAAACCTCCAGCGGCGTATCCACAAACACTTCGATAAAGCGATCCTGACCGACCCGTTCGCGCACCATCTGGCGCTCGGCGCGGTGTGGAGAGATAAATGCGGTCAGCACCACCAGCCCGGCGTCGGCCATCAGGCTGGCGACCTCCCCGACCCGGCGGATGTTCTCTTTGCGGTCGTCGTCGCTGAACCCTAAATCGCTGCACAGGCCATGGCGCACGTTGTCGCCATCCAGCAGGTACGTGCTTACGCCCTGCTGATGCAATGCCTCTTCCAGCGCGCCCGCCACCGTCGATTTACCCGAGCCGGACAGCCCGGTAAACCACAGCACAACTCCTCGGTGACCGTGGAGCTGTTCGCGCTGGGCGACGGTGACCGGATGAGGATGCCAGACGACGTTCTCATCATGGGCAGCCATTACTTGCCTCCCAGCAGATCGCGCGCGCCCCAGTGCGGGAAGTGCTTACGCACCAGCGCGTTCAGTTCCAGCTCAAAGGCGCTGAATTCTGAAGCCGCGGACGCCTGTTCGTTTGGCTCACGGACCATCCCCGCGCCGACGGTGACGTTCGTCAGGCGGTCAATAAAGATAAGCCCGCCCGTCACCGGATTTTGCTGATACGGATCCAGCACCAGCGGTTCGTCAAAGGTCAGATCGACCAGACCAATACCGTTCAGCGGCAGCTCGGTGACCTCGCGCTGGGTCAGGTTGTTGATGTCCACCTGGAACTGAATACCGTCCACGCGGGCGCGGGTCTTCTTGCCGGCGATTTTGATGTCGTAGCTCTGGCCCGGCGTCAGCGGTTGCTCCGCCATCCACACCACATCCACGGAAGCCCCCTGCACGGCGGCCAGCGTTTCCTGGGCATCCACCAGCAGATCGCCCCGGCTGATATCAATCTCGTCTTTCAGCACCAGCGTAACCGCTTCACCGGCGCCTGCGTCCTGCAGGTCACCGTCAAAGGTGACGATACGCGCAATGGTCGATTCCACGCCGGATGGCAGCACCTTGACGCGCTGACCGACCTTTACGGAGCCTGACGCAAGGGTGCCGGAGAAACCGCGGAAATCGAGGTTAGGACGGTTCACGTATTGCACCGGGAAGCGCATCGGCTGAGTGTCGACCACGCGCTGAATTTCAACCGTCTCCAGCACCTCCAGCAGCGTCGGGCCGCTGTACCACGGCATGTTCGCGCTCTGGGAGGCGACGTTATCCCCTTCCAGCGCCGAGAGCGGCACAAAGCGGATATCCAGGTTGCCCGGCAGCTGTTCGGCAAAGGTCAGGTAGCTCTGGCGGATCTCCTCGAACTTCTCTTCGCTGAAGTTCACCAGATCCATCTTGTTGACCGCCACCACCAGGTGTTTGATCCCCAGCAGCGTGGAGATAAAGCTGTGGCGACGGGTCTGATCCAGCACGCCTTTACGGGCGTCGATCAGCAGGATCGCCAGGTCACAGGTCGACGCGCCGGTCGCCATATTGCGGGTGTACTGTTCGTGCCCCGGGGTGTCGGCAATAATAAATTTGCGCTTCTCGGTAGAGAAATAGCGGTAGGCCACATCGATGGTGATGCCCTGCTCGCGCTCCGCCTGCAGGCCGTCAACCAGCAGCGCCAGATCCAGCTTTTCGCCCTGGGTACCGTGACGCTTACTGTCGTTATGCAGGGAGGAGAGCTGATCTTCGTAAATCTGGCGCGTATCGTGCAGCAGGCGGCCAATCAGGGTGCTTTTCCCGTCATCCACGCTGCCGCAGGTCAGAAAACGCAGCAGGCTTTTGTGTTGTTGCGCATGCAGATACGCTTCCACACCGCCTTCTTTGGCAATTTGTTGAGCAATAGTGGTGTTCATGGCGGCTCCTTAGAAATAACCCTGACGTTTCTTCAGCTCCATGGAGCCTGCCTGGTCGCGGTCAATCACGCGCCCCTGTCGCTCGCTGGTGGTCGACACCAGCATCTCTTCGATGATCTCCGGCAGCGTCTGCGCACTGGACTCCACCGCGCCGGTCAGCGGCCAGCAGCCGAGGGTGCGGAAACGGACCATCTGTTTTTTGATCACTTCGCCCGGCTGCAGGTCGATGCGATCGTCATCGATCATCATCAGCATGCCGTCGCGCTCCAGCACCGGGCGCTCGGCGGCCAGGTACAGCGGAACGATCTCGATGTTTTCCAGATAGATGTACTGCCAGATATCCAGCTCGGTCCAGTTGGAGAGCGGGAAGACGCGGATGCTTTCGCCTTTGTTGATCTGACCGTTGTAGTTGTGCCACAGCTCCGGACGCTGGTTTTTGGGGTCCCAGCGGTGGAAGCGGTCGCGGAAGGAGTAGATACGCTCTTTGGCGCGGGATTTCTCTTCGTCACGACGCGCGCCGCCGAAGGCCGCATCAAAACCGTATTTGTTCAGCGCCTGCTTCAGCCCTTCGGTTTTCATGATATCGGTGTGTTTGGCGCTGCCGTGCACGAACGGGTTAATGCCCATCGCCACCCCTTCCGGGTTTTTATGCACCAGCAGCTCGCAGCCGTAGGCTTTCGCGGTACGGTCGCGGAACTCGTACATCTCGCGGAATTTCCAGCCGGTGTCCACGTGCAGCAGCGGGAACGGCAGCGTGCCCGGATAAAACGCTTTACGCGCCAGATGCAGCATGACGCTGGAATCTTTACCGATGGAGTACATCATCACCGGGTTAGAAAACTCGGCGGCCACTTCGCGGATAATATGGATACTTTCCGCTTCGAGCTGCCGCAGGTGTGTAAGACGTTTTTGGTCCATAACCGTTCCTTAAGCCAAATTTACAACAGAAGAACCAAAGCCTTCTGTATCGGTTGTGTGCTGAAACCAGGCGAGCGTGCTGTGCAGCTGCACCACTTCCCCCACCACGATCAGGGCGGGCATCGGGGCGTCTTTCGCCAGGGTTGCAAGGTCTTGAAGTGTGCCGACAGCAACATGCTGATCGACGCGCGTGCCGCGAGAAATGACGGCGACGGGGGTCGTCGCCTCGCGACCGTGCTGAATAAGCTGTTCGCTGATGTCCGCCGCCTTCATCGTGCCCATGTATATCGCCAGCGTCTGGCGGCTCTGGGCGAGATGCGACCAGTCGAACGGCGTGCTGTCCGCCTTGTAGTGGCCGGTCACAAAGGTGACGCTCTGGGCGTAATCGCGGTGGGTCAACGGGATACCGGCGTAGGCCGTTACCGCAGAAGCCGCCGTGATGCCGGGCACCACCTGGAACGGAACGCCCGCTTCGGCTGCCGCCTGCAGCTCTTCGCCGCCGCGACCGAAAATGAACGGATCGCCCCCCTTCAGGCGCACCACGGTTTTGCCCGCTTTCGCGGCGTCAATTAGCATCTGGTTGGTGTCGTGCTGCGGCACCGAGTGTTCGCCCGCCCGTTTGCCGACGCAGATTTGCTCCGCGTCGCGACGGATCAGCTCGCGCACGCCGTCGGTGACCAGGTGGTCGTAGAACACCACGTCCGCATCCTGCAGCACCTGCAGGCCGCGCAGCGTCAGGAGCCCGGCATCGCCCGGCCCCGCGCCCACCAGAATGATCTCCCCGCCCGTACTGCCGGGGTTATCCAGTTCGTCCTCGAGGATTTTCTGCGCCGCTGTCTCATTACCGGCATGCATCAGGCTGGCAAAGCGGCCGCGAAACACGCGTTCCCAGAAGCGACGGCGCTCCGTCACGCTGGTCAGGCGGGTTTTCAGATGGTTGCGCCAGTAGCTGGCTTTCTCCGCCATGCGCCCGAGGCTGGTCGGCAGCAGCGCTTCGATTTTTTCCCGCAGCACGCGCGCCAGCACCGGTGCGGTACCGCCGGAGGAGATCGCCACCAGCAGCGGCGAACGGTCAACGATCGACGGGAAAATAAACGAGCATAAAGGCTGGTCGTCCACCACGTTCACCAGGCGGTAACGGGCCTGAGCGGCGTCGGAGATCCGCTGGTTCAGTTCACGATCGTCGGTCGCCGCAATTACCAGCACGACGCTGTCGATTTGTGACTCGTCGAAATCCGCCTCTTCAACGACTTTTACCTGGGCCCCTGCGCGCTGCAGAAACGCGATTTTGCGATCGGCGATTTCACCCGTGCCAACCACCAGCACCGGTTTCTCTTTAATCGCAGCAAATAAGGGCAGATAGTCCACAGGCAACAACTCACTAACAACGAGGAATAGAGGGACTATAGGGGGCGGCTTAGACCGAATGAAATTACGAATTGGAATGAGTAGTTACTCAATGGAATAACGCTGTGAAAAAGCTAATACCAAAAAGTGCTTAACGCGCGACATTTCGGGCATTTAAGAACGATTCAAATTGTGTATGGACGATCACAGTTTCATACTAGGCG
Organism: Enterobacter roggenkampii; assembly: GCF_001729805.1. Classification (NCBI taxonomy): domain Bacteria; kingdom Pseudomonadati; phylum Pseudomonadota; class Gammaproteobacteria; order Enterobacterales; family Enterobacteriaceae; genus Enterobacter; species Enterobacter roggenkampii. The sequence continues at coordinate 3,736,079 of NZ_CP017184.1, forward strand.
GGTTATTATTTTGCTCTGTTTTTAAGGACTCACTATGTTTTCCGCAACGCGCCACCGTATTGCTGCCCTGGCGCTCGGCGTTTGCTTTATTCTTCCTGCCCAGGCAAAAAACCAACCTTATGGTGAAATCGCCACTATGCAGGCGCGGCATATTGCCACCGTTTTCCCTGGCCGCATGACCGGCTCGCCTGCGGAAATGCTCTCCGCGGACTATCTTCGCCAGCAGTTTGCCGACATGGGTTACCAGAGCGATATCCGATCGTTTCACAGCCGCTACGTCTATACCTCACGCAATAAAACGAAAAACTGGCATAACGTGACCGGCAGTACGGTGATTGCGGCCCACGAAGGCAGTGCAAAAGAGCAAATTATCATTATGGCGCACCTTGATACCTACGCCCCGATGAGTGACGCCGATACGGATAACAATCTTGGCGGGCTGACGCTGCAGGGCATGGACGACAATGCCGCAGGCCTGGGTGTGATGCTCGAACTGGCCGAGCGGATGAAAGATATTCCCACCCAATATGGCATTCGTTTTGTTGCCACCAGCGGTGAGGAAGAGGGCAAACTCGGCGCTGAGAATCTCCTTAAGCGCATGAGCGCTGAGGAGAAGAAAAATACGCTGCTGGTGATCAACCTCGACAACCTGATCGTCGGCGACAAGCTCTATTTCAACAGCGGGCAGAGTACGCCGGGTACCGTGCGGAAACTGACGCGCGACCGGGCGCTGGCGATAGCCCGCAGCCATGGGGTTTATGCCACCAGCAACCCTGGCGGTAACCCGGATTATCCGCGAGGCACAGGCTGCTGCAACGACGGGGAAGTGTTCGATAAGGCGGGCATTCCGGTGCTGTACGTGGAAGCGACGAACTGGGCGCTGGGCAAAAAAGATGGCTACCAGCAGCGGGCTAAATCGAAGGCCTTCCCGGACGGGACGAGCTGGCACAACGTGATGCTGGACAATCAGCAGCACATCGATCGCGCGCTGCCGCAGCGGATTGAGCACCGCAGTCGTGATGTGGTGAAGGTGATGCTGCCGCTGGTGAAGGAGCTGGCGAAAGCGGGGAAAGCCTGAGGCCGTTAAGCCCGGTGGCGGCTACGCCTTACCGGGCCTACATATGGAACGAGCCTTAGTAGGCCCGGTAAGCGCAGGGTATGAACCGGAAACATGGGTAACACTTTAGACCGGATACATGGGTAACAGTTATAACTGGCATAGAAGAGGAGACTCGCTATGCCCTGGACTGAGACCCGACCTATGCAACGCCTTGATTTTATCCGTGCCTGCCATGAAGGTACGGACTCCTTCTCCGCTCTTTGCCGTCTTTTTGGTATCAGCCGCAAAACCGGCTACAAATGGCTTCAGCGTTTTGACCCTTCTGACCTGTCCTCTCTCTCTGACCGGTCGCGCGCACCATGCTCTCACTCCCGGACGGTTCCTGATGAGGTCGTCGGACACCTGACTGCCCTGCGTCAGAAACACCCTGACTGGGGCCCGAAAAAACTGCGGATGTGGCTCCTCAATCATCACGTCGATTTTACCGTTCCTGCTGCCAGCACTGTCGGCGATATCCTCAAGCGTGAAGGCCTGGTACCTGACAGAAAGAGAAAGCGCAGAACGCCGGGGAATCGCCGGCCCCTGACCAGCATCAGTGAAAACAATCAGGTCTGGAGCGCTGATTTTAAAGGCAAGTTCAGGCTGCTGAGCAGAGAGTACTGTCATCCCTTTACCCTGACCGACAACCACAGCCGGTATCTGCTGAGCTGCCGTGGAACAGACCGTGAGAGCGAGCCCTTCGTCAGGCACTGTCTGACGGAGGCGTTCCTGGAGTACGGTCTGCCGGACGTTCTGAGAACCGATAATGGTCAGCCCTTCGCAGGGACGGGTATCGCCGGGTTAAGTCGCCTTGCCGTCTGGCTGATAAAGCTGGGCGTCAGACCGGAGCGTATCCGGCGGGGCCATCCCGAAGAGAACGGGCGGCACGAACGCATGCACCGTTCCCTGAAAAGTGCGCTGGCGCAGGGGAACACCTTCATGACGATGGAAGAACAACAGCGGTGGTTCAGTGACTACCGGGAAGAATTTAACTACGAAAGACCGCATGAAGCCCTGGCGGGTGCAACGCCCGGAACGGTGTGGCACCCCTCGAAGCGACAGTGGGATGGCCGTGTTCCTGACTATGCCTATCCGTCAGGAGGAACGGTCTACAGGGTGAAATCGAGGGGGACACTCTATATGGGGAAAAAGGGGACGGTGTTCCTGAGTGAAGCGCTGACTGATGAGTACATCATGCTGGAAGAACAGGATGATGGCCTGGAGGCCATCATCTTCAACGGAATAACGCTTGCGTACTACGACCGAAAAACCCAGAGTGTGGTGCGGATAGACTAAAAGTGTTACCTATGTTCCCGGTCTGATCTGTCACCTATGTATCCGGTCATACAGCAGCGCCACCGGGCAAAAAGGTTATCACCCTTCGTGCAACCCGCACTCGCGCTTCAGCCCGAAGAATCGCGTCTCTTCTTCCGCCATGCCCGGTTCCCACTTACGCGTGGTGTGGGTATCGCCCACCGACAGATAGCCCTGGTCCCACAGCGGATGGTATTTCAGCCCGTGCTTTTGCAGGTACTGGTACACCGTCCGGTTATCCCAGTCGATAATCGGCAGCACTTTAAACACCCCGCGCTGCACCGCCAGCACCGGTAAGGTTGCCCGGCTGCCGGACTGCTCACGGCGCAGGCCCGCGAACCACGTCTGGGCATTAAGCTCTTTCAGCGCCCGGTTCATCGGCTCGACCTTGTTGATCTCATTGTATTTCTCAATGCCCTCAACGCCCTGCTCCCACAGCTTGCCGTAGCGCGCCTCCTGCCAGGCCGCGCTTTCCGTCGCGCGGTAAACTTTGAGGTTCAGCCTGAGCTTGTCCGTCAGCTCGTCAATAAACTGGTAGGTCTCCGGGAACAGGTAGCCGGTATCGGTGAGGATCACCGGAATGTCCGGACGGATCTGATTCACCAGATGCAGGCTGACCGCCGCCTGAATACCAAAGCTCGACGAGAGCACATACTCTCCCGGCAGGTTTTCCAGGGCCCACGCCACGCGCCCTTCGGCGTCCAGCTTTTCAAGGTGGGCATTGGTTTCTGCCAGCGCCAGAATGCGTTCGACTTTTGGCAGGTCATTAAGGGCGTTTAGATCGAGTACGGACATAATTACCTCTCGTGTTTACTCCCAGAAATCCCTGGCGGGATCGAGCACCGGGCGAATGATGCCCGCACGCACCGTAAAGTCGCCGAAGCCTTCACCCGCTTCGCGCTCTTTCGCCCAGCGCCCGACAAGCTCGTCGATGGAATCAAGAATTTCCGGCTCGGTGATGTTCTCGCGGAACATACGCGGAATGCGCGTGCCGATACGGTTACCGCCCAGGTGCAGGTTGTAGCGACCCGGCGCTTTCCCCACCAGCCCCAGTTCGGCCAGCATCGCGCGACCGCAGCCGTTCGGGCAGCCCGTCACGCGCATAACAATATGCTCGTCCGGAATGCCGTGTTTTTCCAGAATCGCTTCTACCTTGTCAGTGAATGACGGCAGGAAACGTTCCGCTTCCGCCATCGCCAGCGGACAGGTCGGGAACGACACGCAGGCCATTGAGTTTTCACGCTGCGGCTTCACCGCATCCATCAACCCATGTTCGCGCGCCAGCTTCTCGATCTTCGCCTTCTGGCTTTCCGGCACGCCGGCAATGATCAGGTTCTGGTTAGCGGTGATGCGGAACTCGCCCTTATGGATCTTCGCAATTTCCAGCAGGCCGGTTTTCAGCGGACGCCCCGGATAATCCAGAATACGGCCGTTTTCGATAAACAGCGTCAGGTGCCATTTATTGTCGATACCCTTCACCCAGCCAATGCGATCGCCGCGACCGGTGAATTCGTAAGGGCGGATCGGCTCAAACTTGATGCCCGCGCGACGCTCCACTTCCGCTTTGAACGTCTCCACGCCCACGCGCTCCAGGGTATATTTGGTTTTCGCGTTTTTACGGTCGGTACGGTTACCCCAGTCGCGCTGGGTCGTCACCACCGCTTCCGCCACGGCCAGCGTGTGCTCCAGCGGCAGGAAGCCGAACTCGCTCGCGGTACGGGCGTAGGTTTTCTTGTTACCGTGTTCGATGGACAGGCCGCCGCCCACCAGCAGGTTAAAGCCGACCAGCTTGCCGTTTTCGGCAATCGCCACGAAGTTCATGTCGTTGGCGTGCAGGTCGATATCGTTCTGCGGCGGGATCACTACCGTGGTTTTAAACTTACGCGGCAGGTAGGTCTGGCCGAGGATCGGTTCTTCGTCCGTAGTCGCGACTTTTTCCTGATCGAGCCAGATCTCCGCATAGGCGCGGGTGCGCGGCAGCAGGTGCTCGGAGATCTTCTTCGCCCACTCGTACGCTTCGGCATGCAGCTCGGACTCATACGGGTTCGAGGTGCAGAGCACGTTACGGTTCATGTCGTTGGCGGTCGCCAGCGCGTCCAGCCCAACGGAGTGCAGCATCTGGTGCACCGGCTTGACGTTCTTCTTCAGAATGCCGTGGAACTGGAAGGTCTGACGGTTGGTCAGACGGATGCTGCCGTAGATCGTGTTTTCACCGGCAAACTTGTCGATCGCCTGCCACTGTTTGGTGGTAATCACCCCACCCGGCAGACGGCAGCGCAGCAGCATCGCGTGACGCGGCTCCAGCTTCTGCTCTGCACGCTCGGCGCGGATGTCGCGGTCGTCCTGCTGGTACATGCCGTGGAAACGGATCAGCAGGAAGTTGTCGCCTTTGAAACCGCCGGTGAGACCGTCATTCAGATCTTCAGCAATGGTGCCACGCAGATAGTTGCTTTCCAGCTTCATGCGCTCGGCGTCTGTCAGTTTACCTTCGACCACCAGTGGCCCTGGATGTTTTTCGCTCATTAGTAGACATCTCGCTGATAACGGCGCTCAACGCGCAGCTCACTTAAAAATTCATCCGCCGCTTCGGCATCCATACCGCCGAATTCGGCAATCACTTCCAGCAAAGTCTGTTCAACGTCTTTCGCCATGCGATTGGCGTCGCCGCAGACATAAATGTGGGCACCGTCATTGATCCAGCGCCACAGCTCTGCGCCCTGTTCGCGCAGTTTGTCTTGTACGTATACTTTTTCTTTCTGGTCGCGGGACCAGGCCAGATCGATGCGGGTCAGTACGCCTTCTTTCACATAGCGCTGCCACTCCACCTGGTAGAGGAAATCTTCCGTAAAGTGCGGGTTGCCGAAGAACAGCCAGTTTTTACCCGGTGCGCCATCCGCCGCACGCTGCTGCATGAAGGCGCGGAACGGCGCAATGCCGGTGCCCGGGCCAATCATGATGACCGGCGTTTCCGGGTTTGCAGGCAGGCGGAAGTTGTCGTTGTGCTCGATAAAGACGCGCACTTCGCCCTCTTCTTCCACGCGGTCTGCCAGGAAGCCCGATGCCCCACCCGTACGGGCGCGGCCTTCGATGTCGTAGCGCACCACGCCGACGGTGATATGCACTTCGCTCTCCACCTCGGCCTGAGACGAGGCAATGGAGTACAGGCGTGGGGTCAGCGGACGCAGCAGGCCGATCAGCGCATCGGCATCCAGCTGAGCCGGAGAGAAGCGCACCATATCGACAATCGGCGTCGTCGCGGCGTAATGCTGCAGCTTCGCCTTGTCGCCCACCAGCGGCAGCAGGGATTCGCTGCGCGTTAAGGTGGCATAATTTTCGACGATATTCGGGGTATTCACCGTCAGCTCAAAATGCCACTGCAGCGCTTCAGAAAGCGGCTGCGTTTTGCCGTCAACGGTGACGGGCTCGTCGCCTTTCAGCCACAGCAGCTCAACCAGCTCTTTCACCAGCGCCGGATCGTTCTGATACCAGACGCCCAGCGCATCGCCAGGCTGATAGCGCAGGCCCGAGTCGCCGAGATCGATTTCGATATGGCGAACGTCTTTTTCGGAATCGCGGCCGGTAATTTTCTGGTTCACCGACAGGCTCGCCGCCAGCGGCGCCTCTTTGGTGTACGGGCTGGTGTGGATGTCGTTAACAGCACCCGTCGCGGTGAACGCGGCCTGGGCTGACGTCTCTTTCGGCACGCGCGCTTTTAGCACGTCGACGATGCGGGCACGCCATTCAGCGGCGGCGGTCTGGTATTCGACATCTGCGTCAACGCGGTCCAGCAGGCGCTCTGCGCCCAGCTCCGCCAGCCTGCTGTCGAAGTCTTTGCCGGACTGGCAGAAGAATTCATAGGAGGTATCGCCCAGGCCAAAGACGGCAAACGCCGTGCCATCCAGCTTCGGCGCTTTTTTCGAGAACAGGAACTTATGCAGCGCCACCGCTTCTTCTGCGGGTTCACCTTCACCCTGCGTAGAAGCCACCACCACCAGCAGTTTTTCTGACGCGATTTGCTTAAATTTATAATCCCCGGCGTTGACCAGGTTCACGTTCAGCCTGGCGGCCAGCAGGTCGTCACGCAGCGCTTCGGCCACGCGACGGGCGTTACCCGTCTGCGAGGCGGAAATCAGGGTAATGGACGGAATTTCTACGGCCGTGGCCGGTGCACCCGCCACAGCGCCAGGCTGCTGATTGAGCATTCCCCAGAAATAACCGGAGACCCAGGCAAGCTGAGTGGGAGAAAAATCAGAGGTGGCAGCCTGAAGGCGCGCCAGCTGCTCCGGGTTCAGGGGAAGCAAGTTTGAAGGTGGGGCCTGTGTTGTCATGCGTCGTTATGTTCCAGTAGCCAAGCGGACTTTAAGCGAATAAATCCAAACTGAAGATAAGGTTAACGGCGAGGATAATAACAATTAAAGAAGGGATGGAAATAATAAATAACCAAATGGACTAACCTGTTTTGGTTGTCATGCTTAGCGATAAAACCGATTAAATAATTATTTGAAATATAAGAACAAATAGCGACAAACACCCCGTATACGAGGCGGTTGCCGCTCAGAGCCGTTTTAGTTAATGCTAAAAATTGTGCTTTCCGGTACTATGCGGCGGTTTTTTCCGCATTACTGAGAGCGATCATGTCCACCACACTGTTTAAAGATTTCACCTTCGAAGCCGCCCACCACCTTCCGCATGTCCCTGAAGGGCATAAATGTGGCCGTCTGCACGGGCATTCGTTCATGGTGCGTCTTGAGATCACCGGTGAAGTTGATCCGCATACCGGTTGGATCATGGATTTTGCCGAGCTGAAGGCGGCGTTTAAGCCGACCTACGATCGTCTGGATCACTACTACCTGAATGAGATCCCGGGCCTTGAAAACCCGACCAGCGAGGTGCTGGCAAAATGGATTTGGGATCAGATGAAACCGCGGGTACCGCTGCTGAGCGCGGTGATGATCAAAGAGACCTGCACCGCGGGCTGCATCTATCGCGGCGAGTGATGCTTGCCGGGTGGCGGCTTCGCCTTACCCGGCCTACAAAAGCCTCGAAACCCAGGCCCGGTAAGCGCTCGCGCCACCGGGCTTTTTTTCAGGCGATATTCAGATACTTGTGCGTCTGCATCGACAGGCGCCAGTTGCGCGCAATACAGGTTTCAATGCACAGGCGCGTTGCATCGTCTTTCTGGCTGATAGGCTGTAGGGCAATGACCCGCTGCTTTTCGTCCGTCAGCGTGGCCAGCAGTTCATCCAGCGCTTCGATATCACGCACGCGCCCTACCGGGTGCTTAATCTCATCCGCGCGCTCCAGCGCCTGAGACAGCACGTCATACCCGCCGCGCATATTCACTTTTGGCGATACCGTCACCCAGGTGGTGTGCGAGCAGCGCACTTCATGGGTGCCGCTGGTTTCGATCTGGCAGCTGTAGCCGTTCTTTTCGAGCAGCTCGGTCAGCGGCGTCAGATCGTGGATGCAGGGTTCACCGCCGGTGATCACCACGTGACGCGCTGTCCAGCCCTGACGGCCAATGATGGCGAGCAGATCTTCGGCACTGCCTGCCCCCCACTTATCGCTCTCTTTGGTTTTCGCCAGAATGCTAAACAGCGACACTTCCCGATCTGCGAGCTTATCCCACGTATGTTTGGTGTCACACCAGGCACAGCCAACCGGGCATCCCTGTAAACGAATGAAAATAGCGGGAACGCCGGTAAAGTAACCCTCGCCTTGCAGGGTCTGGAACATCTCGTTAATCGGGTACTGCATAGTCATCTCAGTAAAGGGGATAAACGATAAGTATCGCAGATCCCCGCCGGATGGTCATGCTCCATCGGTGCTTTACGCGCCAATCGCCGCCATAAACCGTTCCGTGATTTGCTGCGGACGGGTGATCGCGCCGCCGACCACCACCGTATGCGCGCCCAGCGCCAGACACCTGGCCGCACGCTCGGGGGTATCCACGTTGCCTTCGGCAACCACGGGCACCGTCACGGCCGCCAGCACCGCCTTCAGGAACGCGCAGTCGTTGTCAGGCAACGTATGACCCGCCGTTTCCGCCGTGTAGCCGTAAAGCGTGGTGCCGACGCAGTCGAAGCCCAGCGCCTGCGCCGTCACGGCTTCCTCCACGGAGGAGATATCCGCCATCAGCAGCACCGCGGGATAACGTGCGCGGATGCGCGAGACCAGCGTTTCCAGAGATTCTCCGCCGGGACGTGGCCGCGCCGTCGCATCAAGCGCAATGATGTCCGGCGAGACGCTCATGAGCTCATCCACTTCTTTCATTGTCGCGGTGATAAACACCTCGCTTTCGGGATAATCCCGTTTGATGATGCCGATGACGGGCAAAGACACCTGCTGCCTGATGGCCTCGATATCCACCACGCTGTTGGCGCGAATGGCGGCAGCCCCGCCCTGTGCCGCAGCCAGCGCCATGCGCGACATAATAAACGGGCTGTGCAGCGGTTCATTTTCCAGCGCCTGACAGGAGACGACCAGTTTTCCCTTCAGGTTATCCAGTACAGTTTTCATTACGATAAGATCTCTTCCACTTCGTTTTTGATAATCGTGACGTGCGGGCCATAAATGACCTGAACGCCGTTGCCGCGCACGATAACGCCGCGCGCCCCGGTGGCTTTCAGTGCCGACTCATTCACTTTGCTGCCGTCTTTAACCGTGACGCGAAGACGCGTGGCGCAGCAGTCCACCTCGTCCAGATTCTCTTTTCCGCCTAATCCGGCGATCACCGCGGCTGCGCGTTCGTTTTGCGGCAGACTGACCTCATCAGCCATTGCCTCCTTTTCCCGACCTGGCGTCGCGAAATCAAAGCGGTTAATCAGATAGCGGAAGGTAAAGTAGTAAAGGAAGAACCACGGTACGCCGACCAGCGGAACGAACATCCAGTTGGTTTTGGCTTCTCCCTGCAAAATGCCGAACAGCACGAAGTCGATGAAACCGCCGGAGAAGGTTTGCCCGATGGTGATATGCAGCATGTGCGCGAGCATGAATGCCAGCCCGTCAAACAGCGCATGGATGACGTAGAGCACCGGCGCAATAAACAGGAACGAGAATTCGATAGGCTCGGTAATCCCGGTCAGGAACGAGGTTAACGCCGCAGAAAGCAGCAGCCCGGCAACGCGTTTTTTGTTCTCGGGTTTTGCCGTGTGGTACATCGCCAGGCACGCCCCGAGCAGGCCAAACATCATCGTAATAAAGCGCCCGGACATGAAGCGTGACGTGCCCTCATAGAAATGTTGCGTGTTCGGGTCAGCCAGCTGAGCGAAGAAGATCCGCTGCGTGCCTTCCACGAGGTGTCCGTTGACGATTTCACTCCCGCCAAGCGCGGTGGTCCAGAAAGGCAGATAGAAGATGTGGTGCAGACCGAACGGACCCAGCATGCGTAAAATGAAGCCGTACAGCAAAGTGCCCAGATAGCCGGTCGCATCCACCAGCCCGCCGAGACCAAAAATCAGCTTCTGGAAATGCGGCCAGACCACGGTCATGAGCGCACCGACGAGTATCGCCGCCAGCGAGCTGATGATAGGAACAAAGCGCGAGCCGCCAAAAAAGCCCAGGAACTGCGGAAGTGCAATCTTGTTAAACCGATGATGGAGCGCGCAGGTTACCAGCCCAATCACCACGCCGCCAAAGACGCCGGTTTCCAGCGTCTGAATACCCAGCGTCATGCCCTGCCCCACCGCGCCCGGGTTCTCATGCGCCAGTTTGCCGGTGAGGATCAGTAGCGCGTTGATGGTGGCATTCATCACCAGAAACGCGAGTAACGCCGCCAGCCCCGCCGTGCCCTTATCGCTTTTTGCCAGCCCGACGGCCACCCCAACGGCAAACAGCACCGAGAGGTTCGCAAACACGATGGATCCTGCGCTGCTCATGATGGTGAAAATGGCCTGCAGCCAGCTCACGTCTAAAAACGGATAGGCTGCCAGCGTGTTGGGATTCGATAGCGCGCCGCCTATCCCCAGCAGCAGACCCGCCGCAGGCAGCACGGCAATCGGCAACATAAAGGATTTGCCAAAGCGCTGCGCTTTTTCAAACCATCCCCCTGAAGAAGCCCCACTGAATATTTGCATCATTTTTTCATCCCCCATTAATAGATGAAAATTTTTACCATATTAATTTTAAATAGTGAAAATTATCATCAAAAACCAGGACGACGATCATACTTTTTCGAAATGACTGGCATCCTTCCCCCGCTTTCCGCCACACTAGTCGCAGAGAAACGCATTAAGGATCGAGCATGTCAGACCATGAAAACCTGCTGCTGAAGCTACGCCAGGAGGCTTCCGGGTACAGCCCAACACAACAAAAACTCGGTGAGTTTGTTCTCAGCGATCCTGCCCGGGTGCTCTACCTGACGATCACCGAACTGGCGCGCGAGAGCCACACCAGCGAGGCCAGCGTGACGCGTCTTTGCCGCACGCTGGGCTGCAAGGGCTATAACGAATTTAAAATGGCGCTTGCGCTGGATATTCAGCAGGGCCAGCCCGCGCGTCAGGCGGGGGATGAGATTGATAACGTCGTGGATGAGTCGGTGCAGGCTTTGCAGGACACCGCCAGGCTCCTTGACCGCACGCTGCTTGAAAAGGCCGCGCTGGCGCTGCATCAGGCGCAGTCGGTGCAGATTTATGGCGTTGCGGCCAGCGCGATCCTCGGGGAGTATCTGCACTACAAGCTGTTGCGGCTGGGCAAACCCGCACAGCTGTTTAGCGATATGCACCGCGCGGCAATGAATGCGACAACGCTTTCGTCAGAAACCCTGGTGGTGGCTATCTCCAGTTCCGGCTCAACGCGGGATCTACTCCACGTGGTGAAGCTTGCCCGCAAGCGCGGCGCTAAGGTTCTGGCACTCAGCAATACGCCTCGTAGCCCGCTGGCGTCCCTGAGCGACATGCAGCTGGTGGCCGCCAAGCCAGAGGGGCCGCTTAGCGCGGGCGCGCTCAATGCCAAAGTTGGGGTCATGCTGCTGGTCGAACTGCTGACCACGTCCATGATTGCGCTGGATGGCCGTTACGGCGACGTTAGCCAGCAAACGGCCAGCGCCACGCTTCCTCTGTTACTCTAAAAACCCTTCGCAGGCTAAATAAAATAGCCTGCGCTTAATGTCGCCTGATTTAAGTTAAGTGGTGTTTAAATCATTTATCCGGTAAATGTTTGGTGTAACAAAGTATTATATTTATTACATTTCGAATTAAGTTCACCATCCGATGAGCACCACAAAAAGAACTTTAAAATCATCACGTTGAAATATTCATTTTAATAAATTGAATTTTCACCCTGCCTGTAATGTCCAATATCTCCACCTGAATTCCTTTCCTTAAAATAAGCTTAAGATGCTGTCTATTTCGGCGTTTTATTATTTAAATGCCGTTTACTTTTGCACGCCTAAAATCCGCCTCATCAATCATAATGAGACGGTATTAATGAAGATGTTAATGATTACAGGCGTGACGGGGTTTCTGGGCGGTGCAGTACTGGAAAAAATTCTGACCAGCGATCAATCCGTAAAACTGCTTTTGCTCGCGCGTGCCAGCGATCCGCAGAGCGGGCTGGAGCGCGTGCTGGAGAACATGCGCAAGTTCAACGTTCCTGAGAACAAACTGGCCACTCTGAGCGTGGACAATATCCTCATTGGCGATCTCAGCCAGCCTGAAGCCTTCCTGAACGATCCGCGTCTGGACCAGGTCACGCATGTCGTGAACTGTGCAGCTGTTGCCTCATTTGGTAACAACCCGCTCATCTGGAAGGTCAACGTGGAAGGAACGCTGGCACTGGCGCGCCGCATGGAGCAGGTTTCAACGCTACAACGCTTCCTCCACGTGGGCACGGCAATGTCATGTACGCCGGAGCAGGATTCCCTGGTCGCCGAAAGCGCCGAATTCAGAGAGAATGCTGAACACCTGGTGGAATACACGTTTTCGAAGTCAACCATCGAACAGCTGATGCGCCAGGAATGTCCGAACCTGCCGCTGCTCATCGCGCGTCCGTCCATCGTTGTCGGCCATACACGCCACGGCTGCACGCCCTCGAGCAGTATTTTCTGGGTCTTCAGCATGGGCCTGATGCTGCAGAAGTTTATGTGCTCGATGGAGGACCGGATCGACGTTGTCCCGGTGGATTATTGTGCCGACGCGCTGTTAATGCTGCTCAACAGCAACGCGCGTCCGGGGGAAGTGGTACACATTTCGGCCGGAGAAGAGAACAGCGTTCGCTTTGCGGATATTGATAATGCGATGGCGCAGGCGCTGGAGAAAGCACCCGTCGGCGATAAGTACGCACAGGTCAGCTACGAAACGCTGGTCAGAATGCGCCGTGAACTGAAAACGATTTTTGGCCCGTGCAACGAACGTCTGATGCTGAGAGCCATGCGGTTATACGGTGCGTTTGCCACGCTTAACGTGCGATTCAGCAACGATAAGCTGCTGAGCATGGGGATGCCGAAGCCACCCCGGTTTACGGATTATATTGCCCGCTGCGTGCAAACCACCCGGGGGCTGACCATTCCCGAGCAAATGGCGGTCGATTTTAAATAGCCAAAAAAAATGCCAGTCATTCGACTGGCATTTTCATGTTAAGGCTTAGGCGATTACGCCTGGCCTTTGATCTCTTTACGACCGTTGTATGGTGCTTTTTCGCCCAGCGCTTCTTCGATACGAATCAGCTGGTTGTATTTAGCAACACGGTCAGAACGGCTCATAGAACCCGTTTTGATCTGGCCAGCAGCGGTACCCACAGCCAGGTCAGCAATGGTCGCGTCTTCAGTTTCGCCAGAACGGTGAGAGATAACCGCGGTGTAGCCAGCGTCTTTCGCCATTTTGATCGCAGCCAGCGTTTCGGTCAGGGAACCGATCTGGTTGAATTTGATCAGGATGGAGTTAACGATGCCTTTCTCGATACCTTCTTTCAGGATCTTGGTGTTGGTTACGAACAGGTCGTCACCCACCAGCTGGATTTTGTCGCCCAGTACTTTAGTCTGGTATGCGAAGCCAGCCCAGTCAGACTCGTCCAGACCGTCTTCGATAGACACGATTGGGTACTGTTTGGTCAGGTCTTCCAGGAAGTGAGTGAACTCTTCGGAGGTGAACGCTTTGTTGCCTTCGCCAGCCAGAACGTATTTACCGTCTTTGTAGAATTCAGATGCTGCACAGTCCATCGCCAGGGTGATGTCTTTGCCCAGCTCGTAGCCCGCTGCTTTTACCGCTTCTGCGATAACAGCCAGTGCTTCTGCGTTAGAACCCAGGTTTGGCGCATAGCCACCTTCGTCACCCACAGCCGTGTTCATACCTTTAGCTTTCAGAACTTTAGCCAGGTTGTGGAACACTTCAGAACCCATACGTACTGCTTCTTTCAGGGATTTCGCGCCAACAGGCTGAATCATGAATTCCTGAATATCAACGTTGTTGTCTGCGTGCTCACCACCGTTGATGATGTTCATCATTGGTACAGGCATGGAGTATTTGCCTGGGGTGCCGTTCAGTTCAGCGATGTGCTCGAACAGTGGCATACCTTTAGCCGCCGCAGCCGCTTTGGCGTTCGCCAGGGAAACGGCCAGGATTGCGTTCGCACCGAAGTTAGATTTGTTTTCAGTACCGTCCAGATCGATCATGATCTTGTCGATGCCAGCCTGATCTTTGGCATCTTTGCCAACGATAGCCTGAGCAATAGGACCGTTAACAGCGCCAACCGCTTTCAGTACGCCTTTGCCCATGAAACGGGATTTGTCGCCATCACGCAGTTCCAGCGCTTCGCGGGAACCGGTAGAAGCACCTGATGGAGCAGCTGCCATACCGACGAAACCACCTTCCAGATGAACTTCGGCTTCAACGGTCGGGTTACCACGGGAGTCGATGATTTCACGACCGATGACTTTAACGATTTTGGACATTAGATTTTCCTCAGTACAAGTTAAACTAAAACTCCAGACAAACAACGCGTACCAAAGGTACGCGTTGCCGTTCTAACTTTTTTTACTTCGCCTGACGCTTCTGGTAGTCGCTGGCGGCTTTTACGAAGCCTGCAAACAGCGGATGCCCGTCACGTGGCGTTGAAGTAAATTCCGGGTGGAACTGGCAGGCGACAAACCACGGATGGTTTGGCACTTCGATGATCTCGACTAACTGATCATCCCCGGAGCGGCCCGCAACACGCAGACCCGCAGCTTCAATTTGTTTCAACAGCATGTTGTTGACTTCATAGCGGTGACGATGGCGCTCGGTGATGACCGGCTCGCCGTACAGCTTGCGAACCACGCTATCGTCAGTCAGCTGGCAGGCCTGTGCGCCAAGACGCATAGTGCCACCCAGATCGCTCTTCTCGGTACGGACTTCGACGTTACCGTCTTCATCACGCCATTCAGTGATAAGCGCCACAACAGGGTACTTACAGTCTGGCACAAATTCCGTAGAGTTCGCGTTTTCCATTCCCGCTACGTTGCGCGCAAATTCGATCAGCGCAACCTGCATACCCAGACAGATGCCGAGGTATGGAATATTGTTTTCACGCGCATAACGCGCGGTGGCGATCTTGCCTTCTACACCACGATAGCCGAAGCCGCCAGGGATAAGGATAGCATCCAGATCTTTCAGGATTTCAACGCCACGCGTTTCAACATCCTGCGAATCAATCAGCTTGATGTTCACGGAGACACGGTTCTTCAGACCACCGTGTTTCAGCGCTTCGATCACGGACTTATAGGCATCCGGCAGCTCAATGTACTTGCCGACCATACCGATAGTCACTTCGCCTGCCGGGTTGGCTTCTTCGTAAATAACCTGTTCCCATTCAGACAGGTTTGCTTCCGGACAGTTCAAGCTGAATCGTTTACAAATATAATCGTCCAGACCCTGTGATTTCAACAGGCCCGGGATTTTATAAATGGAATCGACATCTTTCATTGAAATAACGGCTTTTTCAGGCACGTTACAGAACAATGCAATTTTCGCACGTTCGTTCGCCGGAATGGCGCGATCGGAACGGCAAACCAGGATGTCAGGCTGAATACCAATGGAGAGCAGCTCTTTAACAGAGTGCTGGGTCGGTTTGGTTTTCACTTCACCTGCCGCCGCCATGTAAGGCACCAGCGTCAGGTGCATGAACAGCGCGTGTTCACGACCAATGTCTACCGCCAGCTGACGAATCGCTTCGAGGAACGGCAGGGATTCGATATCACCCACGGTACCGCCGATTTCAACCAGCACAACGTCATGCCCTTCGCCACCGGCAAGGACACGCTCTTTGATGGCGTTAGTGATGTGTGGGATAACCTGCACGGTCGCGCCCAGATAGTCACCACGGCGCTCTTTACGCAGAACGTCAGAGTAGATGCGGCCAGTCGTGAAGTTATTACGACGGGTCATTTTGGTACGAATGAAACGCTCGTAGTGGCCAAGATCCAGATCGGTTTCAGCGCCGTCTTCAGTAACGAACACTTCCCCGTGTTGGGTTGGGCTCATGGTGCCAGGATCGACGTTGATGTACGGATCCAGTTTCATCATGGTCACATTGAGGCCACGGGCTTCAAGAATGGCTGCGAGGGAGGCTGCGGCAATGCCTTTACCCAGAGAGGATACGACCCCGCCGGTCACAAAAATATAGTTCGTTGTCATGCTGAACCTGAGAAGTTAGGGTGAAACGATGGAATAACCAGGACGGGAAAGTAGTATACCCGAACACGGCGAGCGCCACAAACTTTCATTCTCCGTCTCCATTCCAGGCCATGACAAACATAAGGAGTGAGAAAATAGCCCCTTTTGGGTAAATGTTTTTGACGCAAATCAAGCGCTTGTCATTTAAAAAATCACACAAATTGCGCTTGATCGCAAAATTTCGTTAGAGATCAGATTCCTGGCGCTTTACTTCCTGCCAGACTTCTTCCATCGCGTCGAGGTCAATACCGCTCATTTCCAGGCCTCGCGAGGCGACAATCCGCTCCACTTCGCGAAAGCGGCGTTCGAACTTAAGATTGGCTTTTTGCAGCGCCGTTTCCGCTTTTACACCCAGGTGGCGAGAAAGGTTGACGGTCGCAAACAGCAGATCGCCCATCTCTTCCTCAAGCTTTGCTTCATCCACCACCGCCTGCTGCGCTTCGTGCATCACCTCGTCAATCTCTTCGTGCACTTTATCCAGCACCGGGCCGAGTGAGGTCCAGTCAAACCCCACGGCGGAGCAGCGTTTCTGGATTTTGTGCGCGCGCATCAGCGCGGGCAGGCTCAGCGGAATGTCGTCCAGCGCGGAGTGCTGGGATTTTTCTGCCCGCTCGGCGCTCTTGATCTGCTCCCAGCGGGCCAGGACTTCGGTGCTGGTTCCTGCGGTAGCGTCACCGAAAATATGGGGATGACGGCGCTCAAGCTTGTCGCTGATGGCAGCGCAGATATCGTCAAAGTTAAAGCGCCCCTCTTCCTGCGCCATCTGCGCGTAGAACACCACCTGGAACAGCAGATCGCCCAGCTCGCCGCGCAGGTCGTCAAAATCTTCACGGGAAATGGCGTCCAGCACCTCGTAGGTCTCTTCAAGGGTGTACGGGGCGATGGTGGCGAAAGTCTGCTCTTTGTCCCACGGGCAGCCGTTTTCCGGGTCGCGCAGGCGTTTCATGATGCCGAGCAGGCGGTCGATTTGAGTCATAATACTGTCCTGATGAAAAAATGCCGGGTGGCGGCGTTGCCTTACCCGGCCTACGGAAGAGGATGTTTAGCCGCCGTGCAGACGACGCGCGTCAATCACATCCGGCACCTGGTTCAGCTTGCCGAGCACGCGGCCCAGCACCTGCAGGTTATAGATTTCGATGGTCATATCGATGGTGGCAAGCTGCTCGCGGGTATCGCTGCGGCTGGCGACGCCCAGCACGTTGACCTTCTCGTTGGCGAGAATGGTCGTGATGTCGCGCAGCAGGCCGCTGCGGTCGTTGGCAGTGACGCGCACCACCAGCGAGTAGCCGGCGGAGTAGCTCTCGCCCCAGACCGCTTCCACGATGCGCTCCGGCGCATGGGACTGCAGCTCGGCAAGCTGGTCGCAGTCGGAGCGGTGGATCGAGATCCCGCGCCCCTGGGTGATAAAGCCGACGATATCGTCGCCTGGAATTGGCTGACAGCAGCGGGCAATGTGGTGCATCAGGTTACCGACACCTTCGACCACCACGCGGCCGTTGTCTTTGCTGCGCTGCTGCGGCGCGTAGGTTTTCTGCTGCAGCTGCTTCAGCGCCGCCGCGTCCTGCTCTTCCGCGCTTGGCTTATTGAACTGCGCCTGCAGGAAGTTCACCATCTGGTTCAGACGAATATCACCGCCGCCAATCGCCGCTAACAGCTCATCAAGCTCGTTGAAGTTGTAGCGCGGCAGCAGGAATTTCTCCGCCTCTTTCAGGCTGATCCCGATATGCTCCAGCTCGTCGTCAAGGATCTGGCGACCGGCAAGGATATTCTTGTCTCGATCCTGTTTACGGAACCAGGCGTGAATCTTCGAGCGCCCGCGGCTGGTGGTGACATACCCCAGGTTCGGGTTAAGCCAGTCCCGGCTCGGGTTCGGCTGCTTCTGGGTAATGATTTCAATCTGGTCGCCCATCTGCAGCTGATAGGTGAACGGTACGATACGCCCGCCAATTTTCGCCCCGATGCAGCGGTGCCCCACATCGCTATGGATGTGGTAGGCAAAATCGAGCGGCGTAGAGCCGGCCGGCAGGTCGACAACGTCCCCTTTCGGGGTAAAGACGTAGACGCGATCGTCAAAGACCTGGCTGCGCACTTCGTCGAGCATCTCGCCGGAATCGGCCATCTCTTCCTGCCACGCAATCAGCTTACGCAGCCAGGCAATGCGGTCTTCGTGGCCTGAACGCGCCCCGCCGGACGTGCCTTCTTTGTATTTCCAGTGCGCGGCAACGCCCAGCTCGGCGTCCTCGTGCATCTGTTTGGTGCGGATCTGAATCTCGACCGTTTTACCGCCAGGGCCAAGCACCACGGTATGGATTGACTGATAGCCGTTCGGTTTGGGGTTGGCGACATAGTCGTCAAACTCATCGGGCAGATGACGGAAGTGCGTGTGCACTATCCCCAGCGCGGCGTAGCAGTCCTGCAGACGCTCCGCCACGATACGCACGGCGCGCACGTCAAACAGCTCGTCAAAGGCGAGGTGTTTCTTCTGCATTTTGCGCCAGATGCTGTAGATGTGCTTTGGTCGACCGTAGACTTCGGCGCGCACGTTCTCTTCTTTCATCGCCTGGCGCAGGCCGCCGACAAACTCCTCGATATAGTGCTCGCGGTCGATGCGTCGCTCGTGCAGGAGTTTGGCAATCCGTTTGTATTCCGCCGGGTGCAGATAGCGGAAGCAGTAATCTTCCAGCTCCCACTTCAGCTGACCAATCCCCAGCCGGTTCGCCAGCGGCGCATAGATGTTTGTACACTCTTTGGCAGCCAGCACGCGCTCGTCTTCCGGCGCATCCTTCACCTCTCGCAGATGGGCAATACGCTCGGCCAGCTTGATGACCACGCAGCGGAAATCATCCACCATGGCCAGCAGCATCCGGCGAACGTTATCGACCTGCTCTGAGGAGACGGAATCCGTATGCGCGGCTTTGAGCTGACGAATGGCTGCCATATCGCGCACGCCGTGGATCAGCGCGACGACGGATTTTCCGACGCTGTCGCGCAGCACGTCTTCGCTGACCACGTCCGCATCCGCGAGGGGGAAGAGCAGCGCGGCCTGCAGCGTTTCGATGTCCATGTTCAGCATGGACAGGATTTCAACCATCTCCACGCCGCGCCACAGGAGAAGATCGGCGTCGGGATGCCCCTGCGTGGTGCGCAGACAATAGGCCCAGGTTTCGGTTAAGCGTTCACACGACTGCTGGCTGGAAATTCCCAGACTTGCGATCCATTTTTGTGGGTCAAACTCCCCAGCTTTATTGAGATGTGCACTTCTTACCGCAACCATTGTCCTCTCCTTTAGGGACCAGGGCCTGTCGAAGTCGACAAGCCAAACAAATTAGATGTGCTCGAACAACACCATCGATTCCAGATGCCCAGTGTGCGGGAACATGTCCAGCATTGCCAGACGCTGAATCTGGTAACCCGCGCTGAGCAGTGCCTCGCTGTCCCGGGCAAGCGTTGCCGGGTTACAGGAAACATAGACCACACGCTTTGGCGCGAGTTTAATAATATGTGCCATCACGCCCGGGGCACCGGCACGCGCCGGGTCGAGCAAAATTTTATCGAAGCCCTGCTTTGCCCACGGCTGTTGGGTGACATCGTCCTCAAGATTTTGATGAAAGAATGTCACATTTTGCAAGCCGTTCTGCCGCGCGTTCTCCTGCCCTTTCGCCACCAGCGCCTCAACGCCTTCCACGCCGACGACGCTGGCCGCTTCTTGCGCCAGCGGCAGCGTGAAGTTGCCCATTCCGCAGAACAGATCGAGCACCCGGTCGCTTTTCTGAACGTCCAGCCACGCCAGCGCTTTCGCCACCATCTGCTGATTAACGCCATCATTAACCTGAATGAAATCCCGCGGGCTGAACGTTAAGCGTAGCCCGTTTGACGCATACCAGGGCGCCTCACCGGTAACCTGTTCAAGTATCTCGCTTTGTGGTGCCAGGAAAAGCGCCAGGTCGTGGGAATGCGAAAAGCGTTCCAGTTTTTCGCGATCTTTCTTCGACAACGGCGCGGTATGACGCAGCACCATCAGCGGGCCATTGTTTGCCATGACCAGTTCGACGTGCCCAAGATGGCGTACGCCGTCCAGCCCGGAGAGGCAGATGCGCACTTCCGGAAGCAATGCCTCAAGATGGGGCACCAAAATGGGGCACCGCTTCACGTCAACGATGTCGCTGGAGCCGGCCTTGCGAAACCCCATCTCCAGCCGCTCCGTTTTTGGCTGATAGCTGAGGCTCAGGCGCGCGCGACGACGATAGCCCCAGGGCTCATCGGCAACAATTTCGTTAACGTCATGTTTAAGCAGACGCGCCAGCGCGTTGCTTTTGCTTTTTTGCTGTAATTCTGTGCTCGCATGCTGTTGCTGGCAGCCGCCGCACACGCCAAAATGGGGACAGCGGGGTGCCACACGCTCCGGGCTATCGTTGAAGCGACGCTTAACCTGCCCGCGCGCAAACTGGCGTTTATCTTCCGTTAGCGTAATTTCTGCTCGTTCTGCTGGCAGTAAACCTGTTATAAACAGAGCCTTACCATTGTGACGTGCCACTCCCTGGCCAAACGGATCGAGTTCCGTGGCCTCAACAGTGATGATTTGACGCGTCGTCACGCGTCGCTTTGCAGAGTAGAATTGCGCCATCGCAGAGATTTTTCTCACATAACCATAATTATCTTAATTGTCCCATAACGGAACGCCATGACCAACTACAGCCTGCGCGCGCGCATGATGATTTTGATCCTCGCCCCCACCGTTCTCATCGGTTTGCTGCTGAGTATCTTCTTTGTGGTGCACCGCTATAACGATTTGCAGCGACAGCTGGAAGATGCAGGCGCCAGCATTATCGAACCGCTTGCCGTCTCCAGCGAGTACGGCATGAACCTGCAAAACCGCGAATCCATTGGGCAGTTAATCAGCGTACTCCACCGCCGCCACTCGGACATCGTACGCGCCATTTCCGTTTACGACGAACATAACCGCCTGTTTGTGACCTCAAACTTTCATCTCGATCCGGCAGCACTGAAAATCCCGGACGGTACGCCGTTCCCGCGCCACCTCACCGTATTGCGGCGCGGCGATATCATGATCCTGCGCACGCCGATCGTGTCGGAAAGCTATTCCCCCGATGAGTCTGCACAGTCCGACGCCAAATCCAGCAATAATATGCTGGGATATGTGGCGCTGGAGCTGGATCTCAAGTCGGTCCGGCTACAGCAGTACAAAGAGATCTTCATCTCTGGCGTGATGATGCTGTTCTGCATCGGCATTGCGCTGATCTTCGGCTGGCGCCTGATGCGCGACGTGACGGGCCCCATCCGCAACATGGTTAACACGGTTGACCGCATTCGCCGGGGACAGCTCGACAGCCGTGTGGAAGGGTTTATGCTGGGCGAGCTGGACATGCTGAAAAACGGCATCAACTCGATGGCGATGTCGCTGGCGGCCTATCACGAAGAGATGCAGCACAACGTTGACCAGGCGACGTCCGACCTGCGCGAAACGCTGGAGCAGATGGAGATCCAGAACGTTGAGCTGGATCTGGCGAAAAAGCGCGCTCAGGAAGCGGCGCGTATTAAATCGGAATTCCTTGCCAATATGTCGCACGAGCTGCGCACGCCGCTCAATGGCGTGATCGGCTTTACCCGTCTGACCCTGAAAAGCGAGCTCAACCCCACTCAGCGGGATCACCTGCACACCATTGAACGTTCGGCCAACAACCTGCTGGCGATCATTAACGACGTGCTGGACTTCTCCAAGCTGGAAGCGGGCAAGCTGATCCTCGAGAGTATCCCCTTCCCGCTGCGCAGCACGCTGGATGAAGTGGTGACGCTGCTCGCGCACTCGTCGCACGACAAAGGCCTGGAGCTGACGCTTAACATTAAAAACGACGTGCCGGATAACGTTATTGGCGATCCGCTGCGCCTGCAGCAGGTCATAACTAACCTTGTCGGGAATGCCATTAAGTTCACCGAAAGCGGTAATATCGACATCCTGGTAGAGAAACGCTCCATCAGCAGCAATAAGGTCCAGATTGAAGTCCAGATCCGCGATACCGGCATCGGCATTCCGGAGCGCGACCAGTCGCGTCTGTTCCAGGCGTTCCGTCAGGCGGACGCCAGCATCTCCCGCCGTCATGGCGGTACCGGTCTGGGGCTGGTGATCACCCAGCGCCTGGTGAACGAGATGGGCGGCGATATCTCTTTCCACAGCCAGCCAAACCGCGGTTCAACCTTCTGGTTCCACATTAATCTGGACCTTAATCCGAACGTGCTGACCGATGGCCCGGTGACGGACTGCCTGAAAGGCAAGCGTCTGGCCTACGTTGAACCTAACGCTGCGGCGGCGCAGTGTACGCTCGACATCTTAAGCACCACGCCGCTGGAGGTGGTCTACAGCCCCACCTTCTCGGCGCTTGCCGTAGAGCATTACGATATTCTGCTGATGGGCATTCCGGTCACCTTCACCGGCGAGTTGACCATGCAGCAGGAGCGCCTGGCGAAAGCCGCGTCGATGACCGACTACCTGCTGCTGGCGCTGCCGTGCCATGGGCAGCTCAACGCGGAAGAACTGAAAAACGACGGCGCGGCCGCGTGCCTTTTGAAACCACTGACCGCAACCCGTTTGCTGCCAGCCCTCACGGAATATTGCCGTCTTAGCCAGCATGCCCTTCCGCTGATTAACGATGAGCAAAAATTGCCGATGAGCGTGATGGCGGTGGATGATAATCCGGCCAACCTGAAGCTCATTGGCGCATTGCTTGAGGACCAGGTTCAGCATGTGGAGCTATGCACCAGCGGCGCGCAGGCGGTTGAACAGGCTAAGCAGATGCAGTTCGATTTAATCCTGATGGATATTCAGATGCCGGGCATGGACGGCATCCGGGCCTGCGAGCTGATCCACCAGTTGCCGCATCAGCAGCAAACGCCGGTTATTGCTGTCACCGCGCACGCGATGGCGGGCCAGAAGGAGAAGCTGCTGAGCGCCGGGATGAATGACTATCTGGCAAAGCCCATCGATGAAGAGAAACTTCATAGCCTGCTGTTGCGCTACAAGCCGGGTCATATTGGCGGAACGTACACGGTTTCCAGCGAGCAGGCTGAGATAAGCGTTAATCAGAACGCCACCTTTGACTGGCAGCTCGCGCTGCGCCAGGCGGCAGGTAAACCCGATTTGGCCCGCGACATGCTGCAAATGCTGGTCGCGTTTCTGCCGGAAATTCGCAACAAGGTGGAAGAGCAGCTGGTGGGTGAAAACCCGGAAGATCTGCTGGACGCAATCCACAAGCTGCACGGCAGCTGCGGGTACAGCGGCGTACCGCGGCTGAAAAACCTCTGTCAGTTGCTGGAGCAGCAGCTGCGTGCGGGCACGCCGGAATCGGAGCTTGAACCGGAGTTCCTGGAGCTGCTGGATGAAATGGATAACGTGACGCGCGAAGCGATGAAGGTGTTGGGGAGCTGAGGTAAAAGCCCGGTGGCGCTACGCTTGCCGGGCCTACAGGTGCACTAACGTAGGCCGGGTAAGGCGAAGCCGCCACCCGGCAATCACAGCTAAAATGCCTGCCCCACTTTCAGCACCGCCGCGATATTCCTTGCGGCCATCCTGACGTTCTCGCCGGCATTTTCCAGCGCGTCTTCCAGCGTGCAGATGGTGTAGATCACGCTAAACACGGCATCAATGCCGTGATCGTGTACCACGCCAACGTCCGCCGTCAGGCTGCCTGCAATGCCAATAACGGGTTTGTTAAAGCGTTTTGCCACCTTTGCCACCCCCACCGGGACTTTGCCGTGGATCGTCTGGCTGTCAATGCGGCCTTCCCCCGTGATCACCAGATCCGCATCGGCCACCTGATCGGCCAGGTGTAGCGCATCGGTCACGATCTCAATGCCCTGGCGCAGCTGCGCGCCGCAAAAGGCGTAGAGCGCCGCGCCCATGCCCCCCGCCGCGCCGCCGCCAGCAAGGTTCAGCACGTCGATATCCAGGTCCCGGGCAATCACGCTTGCATAGTGCGCAAGCGCGTTGTCCAGGGTGACGATCATCTCGGGTGTGGCGCCCTTCTGCGGGCCGAATACGGCTGACGCGCCATCGTTCCCGGTAAGCGGATTGGTTACATCGCAGGCCACCTCAATCCGGCATTCCGCCAGACGCTTGTCCAGCCCGCTCAGGTCGATACGCGCGAGTTTTCCCAGCTCGCCCCCGCCCTGCCCAAGAGGCTGTTCATTGTCGTCCAGCAGCTTCGCCCCCAGCGCCTGCACCATCCCTGCGCCGCCGTCGTTGGTAGCGCTGCCGCCAATGCCAATAATAATATGCTTAACGCCCACATCCAGCGCGTGACGAATCAGTTCGCCCGTGCCCCAGGAGGTGGTTTTCAGCGGATTACGCTGCGAAGGCGCAACCCGCTCCAGGCCGCTTGCCGCCGCCATTTCAATAAAGGCGCTCTGCTTATCTCCGGACAAGCCATAGAACCCCTCCACGCGCTCGCCCAGCGGGCCGGTCACCGGAACATGCACAATGCTTCCCTGCGTTGCCGCGATCATCGCCTCAACCGTCCCTTCGCCACCGTCCGCGACCGGCAGCTTCACGTAAACCGCCTCGGGAAAGATCTCGCGAAAACCACGTTCTATCGCTGTCGCAACCTCAAGCGCACTCAAACTTTCCTTATACGAGTCCGGTGCGATAACAATTTTCATAAGCCATCCTTACGCATAGTCGTTACGTTAAGCATACACCACGTAAAAGACCGCTCATGGGAGCGGTCCCAATGCGTTTATCGTACCATGCACGGGCGTTTATTGTCGAATGTCCAGTCAGGGATGAGATACTGCATCGCCATCGCATCGTCGCGCGCGCCCAGACCGTGTTTCTGATACAGCTCATGGGCCTTCATGACCTGATCCATATCCAGCTCAACCCCAAGCCCCGGCGTAGAAGGCACCTGCACCATGCCACCTTTGATCTCAAACGGCTGCTTAGTAAGACGCTGATTACCTTCCTGCCAGATCCAGTGGGTGTCGATAGCAGTGATCGTGCCCGGCGCAGCGGCGGCGACGTGCGTGAACATCGCCAGCGAGATATCGAAGTGGTTGTTGGAGTGCGAACCCCAGGTCAGGCCAAACTCATGGCACATCTGCGCCACGCGAACCGACCCCTGCATCGTCCAGAAGTGCGGGTCAGCCAGCGGAATATCGACTGACTGGAGGGATAAGGTGTGTCCCATCTGACGCCAGTCGGTCGCAATCATATTGGTCGCGGTCGGCAGCCCCGTAGCGCGACGGAATTCCGCCATCACTTCACGGCCAGAGAAGCCTTGCTCAGCCCCGCACGGGTCCTCCGCGTAGGCCAGCACGCCTTTCAGCTGCTTGCCGATCGCAATCGCTTCATTGAGAGACCAGGCCCCGTTCGGATCGAGCGTCACGCGCGCCTGCGGGAAACGTTTTGCCAGCGCGGTGACGGCTTCCGCCTCTTCTTCCCCGGCCAGCACGCCGCCCTTCAGTTTGAAATCGTTGAAGCCATATTTTTCGTATGCCGCTTCCGCCAGGCGCACCACCGCATCCGGGGTCATTGCCTCGTCGTGGCGAAGCCGGTACCAGTCGCATTGTTCATCCGGCTGGCTCTGATACGGCAGTGGCGTCAGCTTGCGGTCGCCGACAAAGAACAGATAGCCCAGCATTTCCACTTCGCTACGCTGCTGCCCCTCGCCCAGCAGCGACGCAACGTTAACGCCCAGATGCTGGCCCAGCAGATCCAGCATCGCGGCTTCAATGCCTGTCACCACGTGGATAGTGGTGCGCAGATCGAAGGTCTGCAGACCCCGGCCCCCGGCATCGCGATCGGCAAAGGTGTTGCGCACGGTGTTCAGGACATTTTTGTACTCACCCAGCGTTTTGCCCACGACCAGCGGAATGGCATCTTCCAGCGTCTGGCGGATCTTCTCCCCGCCCGGAATTTCGCCCACGCCCGTATGGCCGGAATTGTCTTTGATGATGACAATATTGCGGGTAAAGAATGGCGCGTGCGCGCCGCTCAGGTTCATCAGCATGCTGTCATGGCCCGCAACCGGAACGATCTGCATGGCGGTGACGACAGGGGTCGTAAAAGTACTCATCGTGTAATCCTTTTATCAGTGACGTCCGAAAACAGGGCGCTTACGGTCAAATGTCCAGCCGGGAATAAGGTACTGCATCGGGCCCGCGTCGTTACGCGCGCCGCCCGGCAATTTTTTATACGCCTCATGGGCTTTATGGATCCGATCCCAGTCCAGCTCCACGCCCAGGCCCGGCGCATCCGGTACGGCAATCTTGCCATTGATGATTTCCAGCGGATTTTTCGTCAGGCGGGCTTCGCCTTCCTGCCAAATCCAGTGCGTGTCGATGGCGGTCGGGTTACCCGGCGCAGCGGCGCCAACGTGGGTAAACATCGCCAGCGAAATATCAAAGTGATTGTTCGAATGACAGCCCCAGGTGAGTCCCCAGTCATCGCACAGCTGCGCCACGCGGACCGCGCCTGAGAGCGTCCAGAAGTGCGGGTCCGCCAGCGGAATGTCGACGGCGTTGAGCATCACCGCATGGCCCATTTCGCGCCAGTTGGTGGCGATCATATTGGTCGCCACCGGCAGCCCGGTGGCGCGACGGAACTCGGCCATCACTTCGCGGCCCGAAAAGCCCTGTTCCGCGCCGCAGGGGTCTTCCGCATAGGTCAGGACATCGCCCAGCCCTTTGCACAGGCTAATCGCTTCATCCAGCAGCCATGCGCCGTTGGGATCGACGGTGATCCGAGCATCCGCAAAGCGTTTTTTCAGCGCCCGGACCGTTTCAATCTCCTGCTCGCCGGGCAGCACGCCGCCCTTCAGCTTGAAATCCTTAAAGCCGTAGCGATCCTGCGCCGCCTCGGCCAGCCGCACCACCGCGTCGCAGGAGAGCGCTTCCTGGTGGCGCAGGCGATACCAGTCGTGTTCGCCCGTGGATCGAGCCAGATAGGGGAGATCGGTTTTATTGCGATCGCCAATGTAGAACAGATAGCCCAGCACGGTGACCGCATCGCGCTGTTTGCCGGGCCCCAGCAGTTCGCAGGCCGGGACATTGAGCGCCTTACCCAGTAAATCAAGCAGAGCCGCTTCCAGCGCGGCGACCGCATTGACGCGCAGTTCAAACGTCCAGGCACCGTTACCGAACGTCTCAAAGTCTGCCGACTGGTTGCCCTTATGCACCCGCTGAACCACCCTGTTCAGACGGGCAATCTCCTGCCCCACCACCAGCGGAATGGCATCGACCAGCGTCTGGTAAATCACCTCTCCGCCAGGGGCCTCGCCCACGCCGGTATTCCCTGCGCTGTCTTTTAGCACGACGATATTACGGGTAAACCAGGCGTTATGCGCGCCGCCAATATTGAGCAGCATGCTGTCCTGCCCGGCCACCGGGATGACCTTCATCTCGGTGACGATAGGGCTTGATTGCGTTGTCATCAGCCACGCTCCGCAACAGGTTTAAGTTCGACGCGTTTGATATCTCCCACCAGCACCAGATAACTCAGGACCGCCACCAGCGCATGCACACCCACGTAGATTAGCGCACCGTTGAACGAGCCGGTGGTACCGACGATGTAGCCGATAGCGATGGGCGTCACAATCCCGGAGATGTTGCCGAACATGTTGAACAGACCGCCGCTCAGGCCGCTGATCTCTTTCGGGGCCGTATCCGCCATTACCGCCCAGCCCAGCGCGCCAATGCCTTTGCCGAAGAAGGCCATCGCCATAAAGCCGATAATCATCCACTCGGCATTGACGTAGTTACAGAACACCATGGTCATGGAGAGCAGCATGCCGAGCACGATGGGCGTTTTACGCGCGATGTTCAGTGAACCCGTGCGGCGCATCAGCCAGTCGGAAATCACCCCGCCGAGCACGCCCCCCACGAAGCCACAGATGGCCGGGACCGAGGCAACAAACCCCGCTTTCAGAATCGACATGCCGCGTGCCTGCACGAGGTACACCGGGAACCAGGTGATGAAAAAGTAGGTCAAGGCGTTGATACAGTACTGGCCCAGATAGATCCCGATCATCATACGCGATCCGACAAGCTGCCTGATCTGCGCCCATTTCTGGCTGAACGGCACTTTCGCCGTCGAGGATTTCTGATCCATGTTGATCAGCGCGCCGCCTTCAGCGATGTACTCCAGCTCTTTTTTGTTTACGCCAGGGTGCAGGTTGGGTTCGTGGATCACTTTCAGCCAGATAAAGCTAATGACGATCCCGAGTCCGCCCATAAAGAAGAACACGTGCGACCAGCCCACCTCATGGGTTAGCCAGCCCATAATGGGCGCAAAGATCACCGTCGCGAAGTACTGTGCGGAGTTGAAAATCGCCACCGCTGTTCCCCTCTCCTGCGCCGGGAACCAGGCCGCCACAATGCGGCTGTTGCCCGGGAAGGAAGGCGCTTCCGCTAAGCCCACCAGGAAGCGCAGCGTGAAGAGCGCGACGATAATGCCGAAGCCGCTGAAGATATCGACGAAGCCCTGCAGCAGGGTAAAGGCAGACCAGATAAAGATGGACCAGAAGTAGACCCGTTTCGAGCCAAAGCGGTCGAGCAGCCAGCCGCCAGGAATTTGCCCGATGACGTAGGCCCACGAGAAGGCGGAGAAAACGTAACCCATGCCCACGGGATCAAGGCCGATATCTTTTGCCATTTCCGAGCCGGCAATCGACAGCGTGGCGCGGTCACCATAGTTAAAGGACGTGACGATAAACAGCATCACCACTATCCAGTAGCGGGCATTGGTGCGCTTTTCAGCGCTGCTCGCTGCGTGGCTTAATGAACTCATTGTTGCACTCCTGAAACATAGCTTTCGCCTGGTTCATTCTGTACAGCACCGGTAGGGTAAGCAGAATGAGATTGGTTTTTGTCGTTTTGGTACGGCCTGAAGCCGTTTTATCGTGACCGGAAAAGTATATGAAGGAGTGCCTCTTCACCTCACCGTGCAAAAACACAGTATTAAAGGGCGTGAGGGAGGTTGTTTAGGGCATAAGCCCAGAGGAGTGGAAGGTGGTTCACGGAAATGGCGTTTGGTGCGAAGTGTAATGCCGGGTGGCGGCTACGCCTGACCCGGCCTGGAAAACCCGTAGGCCCGCGCAAGCGAAGCGCCGCCGGGCAGAGTGTTATTTAAGAAGTGAGGCCCAGTTCTCCACCCACGGGTTTGATTCGCTTTCTGGCTCCGGGTGCTCACCCGCATCAATCAGCAGCATCTCGCCGACGCGCTGGGCGCTCTGCTCCTGCAACAGCGCATCGAACTGCTTGCCGCCGCCGCAGAAGTTGGCGTAAGCGCTGTCGCCGAGGGCGATGATGCCGTAGCGAACGTCTGGCTGATAGCCAAGCTGGTCTTTAATGCCCTGGAACAGCGGCACGATGCTGTCCGGCAGATCGCCCTGCCCGGTGGTGGAGGTCACCACCAGAATGTATTTATCTTTATACTTTTCCCAGTCCGCCAGCTCCGGGTCTTCATAGACCGTGGCTTTATGGCCCTGGCTTGCCAGAATCGCCTCCGCCTCTTCCGCAACCAGCAGCGAGTTGCCGTACATTGTGCCGACAAAAATGCCTACTTCAGCCATGCTATTTTCCCATAGTGAATGCGCTTACTCTTCATCCTGAACGTTGCCCGATACAAACTCAACCCTTTCATTTTCGGGGAGTTGTCCCAGCCAGCCAAACTGTGACAGCGCCTGCATCCAGACGTCGTCCAGCCCCGCGCGGAGAGTCAGCGGCTCGCCGGTAAACGGGTGCGTCAGGCTCAGCTCGCTTGCGTGTAACATCAGACGATGGCAGCCAAAGTGTTCGGCCGCGCTGCGGTTCTGGCGCAAATCACCGTGTTTGCTGTCGCCAATAATCGGGTGGCGCAGATGCGCCAGATGGCGTCGCAGCTGGTGCTTGCGCCCGGTTTTCGGCAGAAGCTCAACCAGGCTGTAGCGTGTGGTCGGAAATTTGCTGGTGGCTACCGGCATTTCCGTGGTTGCCATGCCGCGATAATCGGTCACGGCCGGCTGCGGGCCTTTGTCATCCCGGGCAAATTTATCGCCGATTTTGTCCAGCTCCTCCACCAGCGGATAATCCAGGGTGGCGGACTCGGTCAGCCAGCCACGCACGATCGCGTGGTAGCGCTTCTGGATCTGGTGCTGTTCGAACTGCTGCGCCAGCAGACGGCCAGCTTCGCTGGAAAGCCCCATCAGCAGCACGCCGGAGGTCGGCCTGTCGAGGCGATGGGCGGTAAACACATGCTGACCAATCTGGTCGCGAACGGTCTGCATCACCACCACTTTCTCGTCGCGATCCAGCCAGCTGCGGTGCACCAGCCAGCCTGACGGTTTATTCACCGCCACCAGCCACTCGTCCTGATAGAGGATCTCAAGCGTCATGCATCTTCACCGGCAAACAGGGCATCCAGCTTTTCCAGTTCGACCAGCATGACGTCGCGCGCAGGGTGCGTCGCGTCGAGCGCCATTTCATAATAGGGAGAGACAGCAAACGCCTGCGGTAAGGGGTGCCCCCCCTCAAGCAGGGCGTGCATGCGCGGAATTAACACCCACTGCAGCCACTCGAAAGGGGCCAGCGTATCCAGGCAGAAAGGCTGGGTGCTGGTGAACGCTTCTGGCTGCGGCGCGGTCTCCTGCCACAGCTGATGTTGGCGCAAAAGGGCTTCGATGGCGTGCAACTGAGCACGAACGCTATCGTGTTGCGTCATAGTAACCTCAACTGAAAATGTGAACGGCGCGCAGCATAGCATTGCGAAAGGCAGAAATAAAAAAAGGGAGCACTGTAAAAACAGTGCTCCCGGTTCGTTCCGCAGCATTCCAGCTACAATTCGTGCTCCCTGCTCATCCGTGACAACTTTTCCTGAAGCCCGAAGGCCTGGTCATCCGTCTACCTTTCGCATCCTGCACACATCTTCCTGACGTGTTTGTTTCATCCTGAAACGTCCTGGCCTTCCTGACCCACCGACCATCCTGATCGGCTCTCGTTCTCCTTCCTGGAGGTGTCCCTTACGCATCCTGCGTTATCCACTTCGCTTCATCCAGAAGCCTTCCTGCTGCGCCATCCTGACGAGTCCTGTGTGAGAAACGCCATCATCCTGATGTTCGTTTCTCGTGTCGGCTTCCTGTCGACGGAGATAGAATCCGCTATTCCGCTTCGTCTTACAACCCACTCAGCCAGAGTTGTAAGACGCGGGGACTCCCTAAAAATAATAGGAGGAACAACTAATTCGTTGAAAAATAGAGTGATATTAATCTGAATTTAATGAGGTAATACTGAATGTTCCAGCGATCTCTCACAAACCTTGTAAGAGATCTCTCACACGCGCTGTAGCAGCATGGATTACAGAAGGGGCTCAAGTCGGGTGAGGAAATCCGCAAGAGAAGGGGCGAGAGTCTCGCGATTGCGGGTACCGATAGTCTCTTTAATCACTTCGCCTGACAGGTTACAGACGGAGATAACGTCCAGCTCGCTGTCCAGCGTGGCAATAAAGAGCGTCGGAGAAAGCTTAAGGCGCTTTTGCGTGACCAGATGACCAATCAGGTTTTCCTGAACACGCTGCAGATCGTCTTCGCTCCAGGTCTGCAACAGCGTCAGCGTCATGTCCGCAAAGCGCGCGGGCATATCCCCTGCAAACTGCGTGGCATAAAACGCATGAACCGCTGGTTGTACCACAATGTCCATTGCCCGTTCAACCGCATTTACATTCTGCTCACCGTTATTCGGCTTCGGCTGCCAGATCACGTAATCCTCAAGCGAAGAGATAATGCACGGCGAAGGGACGCCATATAAATCAGCACTTTGCGGCCACGTGCCCTGCTTTTCATGCCATACGTCGCAGTAGCGGGTCGTGAAGGTAGTGAGGGCATTTGCAGTTTCGATGTCCACCGATTTCTCTCTTCTTGTCAGACAGGATAAACTCAGGCCATAAGTGTACCTGTAAAGTGGCTATGAAACATGTCTTACGAAAATCATCAGGCGTTAACCGGCTTAACGCTGGGTAAATCGACCGATTACCGCGATACCTACGATGCAAGCCTGCTGCAGGGCGTGCCGCGTAGCCTGAACCGCGACCCTCTGGGACTGCACGCGGACGCGCTGCCGTTCGTGGGTGGCGATATCTGGACGCTGTACGAACTCTCGTGGCTCAACGCGCGCGGCCTGCCGCAGGTGGCGGTGGGACACGTTGAGCTGGACTATGCCAGCGTGAATCTCGTCGAGTCCAAAAGCTTTAAGCTCTATCTCAACAGTTTTAACCAGACCAAATTCAACAGCTGGGACGACGTTCAGCACACCCTGGAACGTGATTTAAGCGCCTGCGCGCAGGGAAAGGTGAGCGTTTCACTGTATCGCCTGCACGAGCTGGAAGGCCAGCCAGTCGCCCACTTCAACGGGACCTGCATCGACGATCAGGATATCGAGGTGGAGAATTATGAATTCAGCGCCGATTACCTCGAAAACGCGGCGAGCGGCAAGGTGGTTGAAGAGACGCTGGTGAGCCATCTGCTGAAATCCAACTGCCTGATTACCCACCAGCCGGACTGGGGCTCGGTGCAGATCCAGTACCGCGGCCCGAAAATTGATCGGGAAAAGCTGCTGCGCTATCTGGTGTCGTTCCGCCATCACAATGAATTCCACGAGCAGTGCGTGGAGCGCATCTTTAGCGATATCCAACGCTTCTGTCAGCCGGAAAAATTGAGCGTTTACGCGCGCTACACCCGCCGCGGCGGCCTGGACATCAACCCGTGGCGCACCAATACCGATTTTGTCCCGGCGACGGGCCGGCTGGTGCGTCAGTAATAAAAATATTTTCACAATATGCGCGGTATCTTCCGCGCTTTAGGTTGTGAAACGTCACGCGGCAGGGCTATTGTAATCAACAGGGAAAGACGATAATCGTCCCGTAAGGAGCTCACTTGATTACACATATTAGCCCGCTTGGCTCAATGGATATGTTGTCGCAGCTGGAAGTGGACATGCTTAAACGCACGGCCAGCAGCGATCTTTATCAACTGTTTCGTAACTGTTCACTTGCCGTTCTGAACTCCGGAAGCCTGACAGATAACAGTAAAGAACTGCTGTCCCGCTTCGAAAGCTTTGATATCAACGTGCTGCGCCGCGAGCGCGGCGTGAAGCTTGAAGTCATCAACCCGCCGGAAGAGGCGTTTGTCGACGGACGCATCATCCGTTCACTTCAGGCTAACCTGTTTGCCGTGCTGCGTGACATCCTGTTTGTTAACGGGCAGATCCACAACGCAGGCCGTTTCCAGCATCTCGACCTGGAAAGCTCGGTCCATATCACCAACCTGGTGTTCTCTATTTTGCGCAACGCCCGTGCCCTGCACGTGGGTGAAGCGCCGAACATGGTCGTCTGCTGGGGCGGTCACTCCATTAACGAAACCGAATACCTTTATGCGCGTCGGGTGGGCACCCAGCTTGGCCTGCGCGAGCTGAATATCTGTACCGGATGTGGTCCGGGTGCGATGGAAGCGCCAATGAAAGGTGCCGCAGTGGGTCACGCGCAGCAACGCTACAAAGAGGGACGGTTTATCGGCATGACCGAGCCGTCCATCATCGCCGCTGAGCCACCTAACCCGCTGGTTAACGAGCTGATTATCATGCCGGATATCGAAAAACGTCTTGAAGCGTTTGTTCGTATCGCCCACGGCATCATCATCTTCCCGGGCGGCGTGGGGACAGCGGAAGAGCTGCTCTATCTGCTGGGTATTCTGATGAACCCGGCCAACAAAGATCAGGTCCTGCCGCTGATCCTGACCGGGCCGAAAGAGAGCGCCGACTACTTCCGCGTGCTGGACGAGTTTATCGTACACACGCTGGGTGAAGCCGCGCGTCGTCACTATCGCATCATCATCGACGATGCTGCGGAAGTGGCGCGCCAGATGAAAAAAGCGATGCCGCTGGTGAAGGAGAACCGTCGCGATACCGGGGATGCCTACAGCTTTAACTGGTCAATCCGCATTGCGCCGGATCTGCAGATCCCGTTCGAGCCTTCACACGAGAACATGGCGAACCTGAAACTCTACCCGGATCAGCCGGTGGAAGTCCTGGCCGCCGATCTGCGTCGCGCCTTCTCCGGGATTGTGGCGGGCAACGTCAAAGAGGTCGGTATCCGCGCCATTGAGCAGTACGGTCCGTACAAGATCCACGGCGACCCGGAGATGATGCGCCGCATGGATGACATGCTGCAGGGCTTTGTCGCCCAGCACCGCATGAAGCTGCCGGGCTCCGCCTATATTCCTTGCTACGAAATCTGCACATAACGCTTAGCGGCATCTCATCAAAGCCGGGTCGCCCTGTCGCGCGTTCCGGCTTTTTTTATTCCTGATGTAATTCATAGGCATCACTTATATCTTTTACAAAATCGCCACAAACGCAAACGATTACCTATATCTTTCAACCGTAAATTATCAGCCTTAATCCAAATTACCTGCCAGAAAATACTAAAAACCCATTTCTTTACAGCGAAAGACACCTATATCAAGGGCCAGTCTTTCAGCGCACATGTCGTTGGTGGTAGCCTTCGCGCGCGTAAATTCTCTTTGATGTTTTTTTAACAGATAAATGGTCTAAAGATGCCCACATCATAAGTGGATTATTGCATTTGGGATCGCGATCACTGATAGATTCATAACGAGAATGTATCTTTCCGCCCGCCAATAGTTACGGGCGAAAATTATTAAAAAACCGTCACTGAACGAATTTCATATTACCGTCAGGCACTTTTTCATCGGATTTGACTAAAAACCTGACAATTTGCTTCCTCCAGGAGATACAGATGGAAACCACTCAAACCAGCACCGTTGCTTCGATTGAATCCCGAAGTGGTTGGCGCAAAACGGATACCATGTGGATGCTTGGCCTTTACGGCACGGCAATCGGCGCTGGTGTACTGTTCCTTCCTATCAACGCAGGCGTCGGCGGTCTGATTCCGCTGATCATTATGGCTATCATTGCTTTCCCGATGACCTTCTTTGCACACCGCGGTCTGACCCGCTTCGTGCTGTCCGGTAAAAACCCGGGCGAAGACATCACTGAAGTGGTTGAAGAGCATTTCGGCGTGGGCGCAGGTAAACTGATTACCCTGCTCTACTTCTTTGCGATTTACCCTATCCTGCTGGTTTACAGCGTGGCGATCACCAACACCGTTGAAAGCTTCATGCTGCACCAGCTGCACATGACGCCGCCACCGCGTGCCATCCTGTCTCTGATCCTGATTGTCGGCATGATGACCATCGTGCGCTTCGGTGAGCAGATGATTGTGAAAGCGATGAGCGTGCTGGTGTTCCCGTTTGTGGCCGCACTGATGCTGCTGGCCTGCTACCTGATCCCACAGTGGAACGGCGCAGCGCTGGAAACCCTGTCCCTGAGCAGCGCGTCTGCAACCGGTAACGGCCTGCTGATGACCCTGTGGCTGGCGATCCCGGTAATGGTCTTCTCCTTCAACCACTCCCCAATCATCTCCTCTTTCGCCGTGGCGAAACGTGAAGAGTACGGTAATGGCGCAGAGAAGAAGTGCTCCAGCATCCTGGCACGCGCTCACATCATGATGGTGCTGACCGTTATGTTCTTCGTCTTCAGCTGCGTACTGAGCCTCTCCCCGGCGGACCTGGCGGCAGCGAAAGAGCAGAACATCTCAATTCTGTCTTACCTGGCGAACCACTTTAACGCACCGCTGATTGCGTGGATGGCACCGATCATCGCGATGATCGCCATCACCAAATCCTTCCTGGGCCACTACCTCGGCGCACGTGAAGGCTTCAACGGTATGGTGATTAAATCTCTGCGCGGTAAAGGCAAGAGCATTGAAATCAACAAGCTGAACAAAATCACTGCACTGTTCATGCTGCTCACCACCTGGGCGGTAGCGACGCTGAACCCAAGCATCCTGGGCATGATTGAAACCCTGGGCGGCCCGGTCATCGCGATGATTCTGTTCCTGATGCCGATGTACGCGATTCAGAAAGTCCCGGCTATGCGTAAGTACAGCGGTCATGTCAGCAACGTCTTTGTGGTTATCATGGGGCTTATCGCTATCTCTGCGATCTTCTACTCCCTGTACACCATGTTCTGATTCTCACCCGCGCCGTCCCCGGACGGCGCACTCCCTCCTCTCTGACTGAAAGCAATGGACGCATCATGATTAGCGTATTCGATATCTTCAAAATCGGTATTGGTCCTTCCAGCTCTCACACCGTCGGACCGATGAAAGCCGGTAAGCAGTTCATGGATGACTTGATTGCACGCGGCATCCTGCACGACATCACCCGCGTGGTTGTCGATGTATACGGCTCGCTTTCCCTGACCGGGAAAGGCCACCACACCGATATCGCCATTATCATGGGCCTGGCGGGAAACCTGCCGGATACCGTTGATATTGATGCGATCCCTGGCTTTATCCAAGACGTGAACACCCACGGGCGCCTGCTGCTGGCGAACGGCGAGCATGAGGTTGAATTCCCGGTTGACCATTGCATGAATTTCCATGCGGACAACCTGTCGCTACACGAAAACGGCATGCGCATTACCGCGCTGGCCGGCGACAAAGCGGTATACAGCCAGACTTACTACTCTATCGGCGGCGGTTTTATCGTCGACGAAGACCACTTTGGTCAAACCAGTACCTCTTCTGTCGAGGTGCCGTA
Source organism: Enterobacter roggenkampii (assembly GCF_001729805.1). NCBI lineage: Bacteria > Pseudomonadati > Pseudomonadota > Gammaproteobacteria > Enterobacterales > Enterobacteriaceae > Enterobacter > Enterobacter roggenkampii. The sequence goes on from NZ_CP017184.1 coordinate 3,772,798, forward strand.
TCCGTACAAAACGGCGGCAGACCTCCAGCGCCACTGCCAGGAGACGGGCCTTTCCCTCTCCGGTCTGATGATGAAAAACGAGCTGGCGCTGCACAGCAAAGAGGAGCTGGAACAGCACTTCGCTAACGTCTGGGAAGTGATGCGCGGCGGTATTGAGCGCGGGATCACCACCGAAGGCGTTCTGCCGGGCAAGCTTCGCGTACCGCGTCGTGCGGCAGCGCTGCGCCGTATGCTGGTGAGCACCGACAAAACGACTACGGACCCAATGGCCGTGGTGGACTGGATCAACATGTTCGCCCTGGCGGTAAACGAAGAAAATGCCGCAGGGGGCCGTGTGGTCACCGCGCCGACCAACGGTGCCTGCGGCATCGTTCCGGCCGTACTGGCGTACTACGACAAGTTTATCCGTGAAGTGAACGCGAACTCGCTGGCACGCTATCTGCTGGTCGCCAGTGCGATTGGTTCGCTGTATAAGATGAACGCCTCCATTTCCGGTGCGGAAGTGGGCTGTCAGGGTGAAGTCGGCGTGGCGTGCTCCATGGCGGCGGCAGGTCTGGCGGAGCTGTTGGGCGCAAGCCCGGCGCAGGTGTGCATCGCTGCGGAAATCGGCATGGAACACAACCTGGGGCTGACCTGCGATCCGGTTGCCGGACAGGTACAGGTTCCGTGCATCGAGCGTAACGCGATTGCCTCCGTGAAGGCGGTAAACGCGGCGCGTATGGCGCTGCGCCGCACCAGCGAACCGCGCGTCTGTCTCGATAAGGTTATCGAGACCATGTACGAAACCGGTAAAGATATGAACGCCAAATACCGCGAAACCTCTCGCGGTGGCCTGGCGATGAAGATCGTAACCTGCGATTAAGCCTCTCAGGAAGCCTCGTTTTGCGAGGCTTCTTCCTGTTTTCCCCACCATTCATAGTTTCACGCTGCTGACAGTGTTACCCTTCACGCATTAGATAGAAGGGAGATTATCTGTGGCCGTTCATTTACTTATCGTCGATGCACTTAACCTGATTCGCCGTATCCATGCGGTACAGGGGACGCCCTGTAAAGACACCTGCCTGCACGCGCTGGAACAGCTTATCCGCCACAGTGAACCCACCCATGCGGTCGCGGTTTTTGATGACGAAGCCCGCAACACGGGCTGGCGGCACCAGCGTCTGCCCGACTACAAAGCCGGACGCGCACCGATGCCGGACGATCTTCACGCCGAATTACCCATGCTGCGCGCCGCATTTGAACAGCGGGGCGTCCCCTGCTGGGGCGCACAGGGAAATGAAGCCGACGATCTCGCGGCCACCCTGGCCGTAAAGGTGGCGAGTGCCGGGCATCAGGCTACGATCGTTTCAACGGACAAAGGCTACTGCCAGCTGCTTTCCCCCACTATCCGTATTCGCGACTATTTCCAAAAACGCTGGCTGGACGCGCCGTTCATCGCCAGCGAGTTTGGCGTATCGCCTGAGCAATTGCCGGATTACTGGGGTCTGGCAGGCATCAGCAGCTCTAAAGTTCCGGGCGTGGCCGGTATTGGGCCGAAGAGCGCCGCGCAGTTGCTGACCGATTTTCAGAGTCTGGAGGGCATTTACGCCCGTCTGGACGAGGTGCCCGAAAAATGGCGCAAGAAGCTGGAGGCGCATAAAGAGATGGCGTTTATCTGCCGGGAAATCGCAACGCTACAGACGGATTTACAGCTGGACGGGAATTTACAGCAATTGCGCTTAGAACGTTAAAACGACTACAGGGTTTTTGTAGGCCCGGTAAGCGCAGCGCCACCGGGCAAAACAAAGTACGTGCTATCGCTCGTCGCGACGCCCGCCTACGGCCGCCCACCAGCGACGAATATGCACCGTCACCTCTTCGCGGTCGTGATACAGCTGACGCGCCTGGATCTCCACGTTAATCCCGTGCTCGTCCAGTTGCTCCTGAATGTAGGCCAGGTTTTGCGACACCTCCTCATAGCGCTTTTTCATCGGCAGCTTGAGGTTGAAAATGGTCTCGCGACACCAGCCGTTCACCAGCCAGGAGGCCATCAGCGCGGCCACTTTCGCCGGTTTCTCAACCATGTCGCACACCATCCATGAGATGTTGTTGCGGTTCGGGCGATAGCGGAAACCGTCTTCACGCAGCCAGGTGACCTGTCCGGTGTCCATCAGGCTTTGCGCCATTGGGCCGTTATCAACGGACGATACCCACATGTTGCGTTTCACCAGCTGATAGGTCCAGCCGCCCGGGCACGCGCCGAGATCGACAGCGTACATGCCGTTTGCCAGACGCTCATCCCACTCATCCGCCGGGATAAAGACGTGGAACGCCTCTTCCAGCTTCAGCGTAGAACGGCTTGGCGCATCGGCCGGGAAGCGCAAACGCGGGATGCCCATAAAGAAAGGAGAGTTGTTGGTGGTGTACGAGTAGCCCGTATAGCAGCAGCCCGGTGCAATAAAGAAGATATGCACCACCGGACGCTTCGGCGTTTCGTAGTTCGTCAGCACGCCCGCCTCACGCAGCGCCGCGCGCAGCGGAACGGTGAACTTACGGCAGAACTTCATCAGCTCTTTACTTTCGTTGGTATCCGCCACTTCAACGCGCAGATCGCCGCCCTTCTCCACCACGCCCTGCAGCATGCCCACGATTGGCGTGATGCGGTCTTCCGGGGGAAGGTCTTTGAGCAGCTCACCCGCGACAAACATCTGGCGCGCAAAAATCAGCGAGCTGAACGGCAGCTCGCGCGCCAGCTTATCCGCATCTTCAGGCTGATAGCATTCGAATACCACATAGCCCGCGTTTTCTTTTACGCGGGCGAAGCCGAAGATTTCGCGCTTCGCCGCTTTATCGGTAATTTCCGCGGCGCACTCTTTCTCAAACCCCGGGCGACAATATAAAACAACCTTATTCATGAACAACGCCCTTGCGTTTCAGACGGATAGCTCCGATAAACATTAATACCCAACCCGCCAGGAAGCTGACGCCACCGACAGGTGTAACAAACGCCCACAGGCGTAAATGCGAAAGTGCCAGACAGTAAAGGCTGCCGCTGAAAAGCACCGTACCCAGCGCCAGAAAGACGCTGCTCCAGTAAAACCAGATGCTGATACGGCGCTGCATCGCCACCGCCAGCCCAAAGATTGCCAGCGTATGGAACGCCTGATATTCAAGGCCGGTCTGGATCCAGCCCATCTCTACAGCGCCCAACGACTTGCTTAAGACATGTGCGCCAAAGGCGCCCAGTGCAACAAAAATAAAGCCACTCACCGCGGCAAAAATCAGCATGAATCGGCTGGTCATGTTTAAGTCCTGAATTGATGCGTGCCCGGCACACAAACGTTATTGTTCATACCTGAAGCGGAATTTTTCTTGCTCGCTTGCCGCTTTCGCCAGTATCCACTGCCGGAAGGCGGCTATTTTACCCAGTTCTGCCTGACTGTCATGACAAACCAGATAAAACGCATTCTTGCTGACCAGTACATCATTAAAAGGGCAGACCAGGCGACCTGCCTCTATTTCGGACTGCGCCATGACGTTGTTCGCCAACGCCACGCCCTGCCCGTGAATGGCAGCCTGTAACACCATCGCACTGTGGCTAAAGATGGGTCCCTGCTGCACGTTTATATGTGTAAGACCTAATTGACGGGTATAAGTTTGCCAGTCGCGTCGAGAGGCATCATGCAAAAGCGTATGCTGCGCCAGGTCAGCGGGAGACTTCAGCGCTTTGTCGCCCGTTAACAGCAGAGGGGAACAGACCGGCAGGAGATATTCTGCGTATAATTTCTCAACACGCAAGCCCGGCCAGTTACCGCGCCCATAAAAAATCGCGACGTCCACGTCATCGGCCAGCTTGTCTTCCTGACGATCCACGGCCTGGATTCGAACGTCTATCCCCGGATAAGCTGAGTTAAAGCTTGAGAGTCTTGGCACCAGCCACTGAATGGCAAAACTGGGCAATAAACTGACAGTCAGAGCACCTTTTGCACTGCGGGCCTGTAGCTTACGCGTGGCTTCAGTAAGCTGCGAAAAAATCTCTTTAATATCCTGAAAATAGCTCTGCCCCTCTTCGGTCAACAGCAACGAGCGGTTGCGTCGACGAAACAGCTTAAGGCCCAGAAAATCCTCCAGAGACTTGATTTGGTGACTTACTGCGGCCTGTGTCACAAAAAGCTCATCGGCTGCGCGGGTGAAGCTCAGGTGACGTGCTGCTGCATCAAAAACACGTAATGCGTTGAGGGGGGCAATCGCTTTGACATGGTTATATGGCTTAGATGTTAAAGGAATTTAACAAATAGGAAACAACGTTTAACCTATTAGTTTTTTTTATCTGAGCCATTATAATTTGTCCGTTGAGGAACTACCAGCAAATACCTATAGTGGCGGCACTTCCTGAGCCGGAACGAAGAGCTTTTTTCGGAATGCGTGTTCTGAAGGGCTTTTGGCTTACGGTTGTGATGTTGTGTTGTTGTGTTTGCAATTGGTCTGCGATTCAGACCACGGTAGCAACGCTACCAATTTTTCACTTCCTGTACATTTACCCTGTCTGTCCATAGTGATTAATGTAGCACCGCCAACTTGCGGTGCTTTTTTTTCGCCTGCGATCGGTTAATGCTCGATCTCTTTCATCTCTTTCACGTCCGTGCGGTTGATCTGCTGCTTGTTCCCGTTAGCATCTTTGTACGAAATCATCCCGGTATCGTTATCGGTTGTCGGTTTCCCTTCCGAAACGATGGAACGACCATCGTTGGTGTGCATCACGTAGTTGTTACCGGAACAGGCGCTCAGGGCAAAAGTAAACGCACAGGCAGAGATGATTGCAGCTGTCTTATTCATGATTATTCTCCTTTAGCAATTAATGCTATTCAAACCTCGATTTATAACAGGCTAAAACATCCGCCTAACACTATTTAGCATAACCTGCTTTTTTGGGGTCATGAGGATAAGCAGACAATTCTGATAGATATCAACCTCCTTGCCCTGCCGCGGAAATTGCGCGACGATCGTGATATTGAAATGAGGAATCCCATGAACGCTTTCAGTCCTGCGCAGTTCCGCGCACAGTTTCCGGCGCTGGCCGATGCCGGTATTTATCTGGACAGTGCCGCCACCGCCCTTAAGCCACAGGCGGTCATTGACGCCACGCAGCAGTTTTACAGCCTGAGCGCCGGGAACGTGCATCGCAGCCAGTTTGCCGAGGCGCAGCGATTAACCGCGCGCTACGAATCCGCACGCGATCGCGTGGCGCACCTGATCAATGCCGAAAGCGGGAAAAATATCGTCTGGACGCGCGGCACCACCGAGGCCATCAATATGGTGGCCCAGTGCTACGCGCGCCCGCTGCTTCAGCCGGGCGATGAGATCGTCGTCAGCGAGGCGGAACATCACGCCAACCTGGTGCCGTGGCTGATGGTGGCCGAACAAACGGGTGCACGCGTGGTGAAGCTTCCGCTGGGCGCAGACCTTCTGCCCGATGTGGCCCGTCTCCCCGAGTTGATTACCCCTCGCAGCCGCATTCTGGCGCTTGGACAGATGTCTAACGTCACCGGTGGTTGCCCGGACCTGGCTCAGGCGATTCGCATCGCGCATGCCAACGGTATGGTGGTGATGGTTGACGGTGCGCAGGGCGTGGTGCATTTCCCCGCCGACGTGCAGGCGCTGGATATCGACTTCTATGCCTTCTCAGGACATAAGCTCTACGGGCCAACCGGTATTGGGGTGTTGTACGGCAAGCCGGAACTTCTGGCAAAAATGACCCCGTGGCTCGGGGGCGGTAAGATGATCGCTGAAGTGTCGTTCGATGGCTTCAAAACGCAGGATGTTCCCTATCGCCTGGAGGCCGGTACGCCGAACGTGGCGGGTGTGATTGGCCTAAGCGCGGCGCTGGAGTGGCTGGCAGAAACAGACGTTGTGCAGGCTGAAAGCTGGAGCCGGGGGCTGGCGACGCTGGCAGAGGAAGAACTGAAAAAGCGCCCGGGTTTCCGCTCGTTCCGCGTTCAGGACTCAAGCCTGCTCGCCTTTGATTTTGTGGGCGTGCATCACAGCGACATGGTGACGCTGCTGGCGGGGTATGGCATCGCCCTGCGCGCCGGGCAGCACTGCGCGCAGCCGCTGCTGGCGGCGCTCGGCGTGAGCGGCACGCTGCGCGCCTCGTTCGCGCCCTATAACACACAAAGCGATGTTGACGCGCTGGTCGCTGCCGTTGACCGCGCGCTTGAAATACTGGTGGATTAATGACTCACGCTGCTTTAGCCGGACATCCGTTTGGCACCGTCATCACTGAAGAGACGTTAAAACAGACCTTTGCCCCGCTTTCACAGTGGGAAGATAAATATCGCCAGCTGATTCTTCTCGGTAAGCAGTTACCGACCCTCTCTGACGATCTCAAGGCGCAGGCGAAAGAGATTGCAGGCTGTGAAAATCGCGTCTGGCTGGGCGTGAGCGTTTCCGGTGAGAAGCTGCACTTCTTCGGCGACAGCGAAGGCCGCATCGTCCGGGGCCTGTTGGCCGTATTGTTGACCGCAGTGGAAGGGAAAAGCGCGGCGGAACTGCTGGCGCATTCGCCGCTGGGGTTATTTGATGAGCTGGGGCTGCGCGCGCAGCTCAGCGCCTCGCGCGGTCAGGGGTTGATCGCACTCAACGAGGCGGTACTGGACGCCGCTCGTCAGGCTCAGGCCTGACGTTCCGCCTTCGCCATCATCTTCTTCAGGGCGTGAGACACCGCCACAAAGCCGAAGGAAGCGGTCACCATGGTGGCCGCGCCAAAGCCTGAGGCGCAATCCATTCTTTTTGGCCCTTCCGCCGTGCTTTTCATCGCACACACGGAACCATCGGCCTGCGGGTAGACCAGCGCTTCGGTCGAGAACACGCAGTCTACGCCCAGCTTGCCCTTGCTGTTCTTCACCACGTTGAAGTCGCTCTTCAGGCGTTCACGCAGCTTGGCGGCCAGTGGATCCTGAATGGTTTTCGCCAGATCGGCCACCTGAATCTGCGTAGGGTCGATTTGCCCGCCCGCGCCGCCGGTCGTCACCAGGGGAACCTTGTAACGACGACAGTAGGCGATCAGCGCCGCTTTTGGACGCACGCTGTCGATGGCGTCAATCACATAGCTGTAGCCTTTGCTCATGTATTCGGCGACGTTATCTGCCGTCACAAAATCATCAATCACCGTGACCCGACATTCCGGGTTAATCAGGCGGATACGTTCCGCCATGACCTCCGATTTTGCCAGGCCGACGCTATCACGCAGGGCGTGAATTTGACGGTTGGTGTTGGTGACGCACACGTCATCCATATCAATCAGCGTGATTGCGCCAATACCGGTTCTCGCCAGCGCTTCTGCGGCCCACGACCCCACACCACCAATGCCCACGACGCAGACGTGCGCATCCGCAAACAGCTGCAGGGCTTTTTCACCATAGAGACGTGCCGTGCCGCCAAAACGCTGGCGCCAGGCATCGCTGATTACCACAGACATAACACCTCAGATGTAAAAAGGGTGAGGTTCTCCTCACCCTGAACAGTAATCCGTATTGCGCTCAGAATACCACAATCAGCCGCTGAATACGTTTCCGGCACCCGGTGCCGCCTTAAGCACCCACACGCGTCCGTAGTGGTTATACCAGCCTGCGCGGTGGCCTGCATCCGGGCCAATGCCCTGATAGATATCGAAGTGCTGCCCTTTGATCGCGCCGCCAACGTCCAGCGCCACCATCAGACGCAGCTCATACTGGCCGTTGAACTTGCCGTTGTTGTCCAGTAACGGGACCTCAGCCAGCAGCGTGGTGCCCGCAGGAATAATCGAACGATCCGATGCCACCGACGCACGGCCAATCAGCGGTACCGAGCTCGCCCCTTTCACCGGCGCGAAGTTTTGCGGTTTAAAGAAGACAAACGACGGGTTCTGCTCCAGCAGCTCACGCACCTCGGCTTCGCTGTGCTTTTCGCCCCACTCGCGGATCGCCTGCATCGACATGTCTTCTTTCTTCACTTCGCCGCGGTCGATCAGCACCTTGCCAATACTGCGATAGGCGTGGCCGTTTTTACCGGAATAGCTGAAGAAGTTAAGCGGCGAGCCGTCGCCAAAATCAATATAGCCGCTGCCCTGAACGTCCATGATGAAGTTGTCCATCAGGGAGTTGCTGTAAGCAAGAACGTAGTTTTCGCTTAGCGCACCGGCGTAGATCTCAGCGCGCGACGGCAGACGGCCGCGTTTTGGCGGCATACGGTAGATAGGGTACTGGAACTCTCCCTGACGCGTGTGTCGCGCCTGGATAACCGGGGTGTAGTAGCCGGTAAACTGAACGTTGCCGTAGTTATCGGCCCCTTCCATCTGCCAGGCGTCGATACCAAACTGGCGCATGTTGCGCGTATCGCCGCCCGCGCGCAGCCAGTCCTGCACCGCGCTATAAACGTTGTTCTGTGCGCTGTACAGACGCGGTGACGCGTTGCGGATCTGGTAGACCTGCTCGGAGAAATCACCGGCATTGATCGGTGCGCCGACCGCATCAGGCTGATTAACTAAAGAGAAAGGCTGGGATAACTTCCCGTCTTTATACTGTTGACCGCGATCGGTCGGTTTGGAAGAACAGGCCGCAAGAATCGCTACCATTGCGCCCGCCATCAGATACTTCGCCCAACGTCCTTTCATTCTGTCTCGTCTTTAAGTTGCCCATTTCCGCGTGATGAAGATAACAAACCGCCAGGGCTAATGAAATGCGATCGCATGCCCTTTGGCAAATTTTGCGCAAAAAATAGTCCAAACCGCGCCATGTCGTTCAATTTGCATACAAAATCATGATAAATGTGAAAAAGGGGTTGCATCACAAGTCTATCCGAGTATAGTGCGCATCCACGGACGCGGGGTGGAGCAGCCTGGTAGCTCGTCGGGCTCATAACCCGAAGGTCGTCGGTTCAAATCCGGCCCCCGCAACCAATTAAAATTTGATGAAGTATCTTCTACGACTGTAGAAAGACGGACGCGGGGTGGAGCAGCCTGGTAGCTCGTCGGGCTCATAACCCGAAGGTCGTCGGTTCAAATCCGGCCCCCGCAACCAATCAAATTTGAAGAAGTAAGTTTCTGCGAGAGTAGAAAGACGGACGCGGGGTGGAGCAGCCTGGTAGCTCGTCGGGCTCATAACCCGAAGGTCGTCGGTTCAAATCCGGCCCCCGCAACCAACACTTCTAAAACAATAAACACCCTTAAGGGTGTTTTTTTGTATCTGTCGTTTGTGAATTTGCCGGGCATAAACCCGGCCAAAAGATCTACCCGCGCCGCGCCAGCGTCGCCCCGTCAGAGAAATACGCACGAATCCCTGCCAGAATCGACTCCGCCACTTCCTGCTGGAATTTTGCCGTCTTGAGCTTACGCTCCTCTTCCACGTTACTGATAAACGCGGTTTCAACCAGGATGGACGGGATATCCGGCGCCTTGAGTACCGCAAACCCGGCCTGTTCAACGCTGTTCTTGTGCAGCTTATTGATGTTGCCCAGCTTGCCCAGCACCGCTTTACCAAACTTCAGGCTGTCGTTAATGGTCAGCGACTGCACCATGTCGAACATGGTGTGGTCGACGTAGCGGTCGCCGCTTTTGCTCACGCCACCGATGAGGTCTGAGGCGTTCTGGGTATCCGCCAGGTATCTTGCTGCGGTACTGGTCGCGCCTTTGGTTGAGAGCGCAAACACCGACGAGCCGCTTGGCTGACGGCTGGTAAACGCATCCGCATGGATCGAGACGAACAAATCTGCGCGCTGCTTCTGCGCTTTCGCCACCCTGACCTTCAGCGGAATAAAGACGTCTTCATTACGCGTCATATAGGCGCGCATGTTGCCTTCTTTATCAATCAGCGCCTTCAGACGACGGGCAATTTGCAGAACCACGTCTTTTTCACGCGTGCGGTATTTCCCCACCGCACCGGAGTCTTCGCCGCCGTGGCCTGGATCAAGCATGATCACAATCGGACGATCGCGCCCTGCTTTCCCCGGCTGCGGACCGCTTTGCGCCGGCGGAACCTGACGCTGCAGATCGCCTTTGTTGTAATCTTCCAGCAGGGCAAGAAGCGGATCCTGAATATCCGTCGCATTGGCCGGATAGAGATCCATGACCAGGCGCTCTTTGAACGTGGCGACAGGCGCCAGGGCAAACAGCTGCGGCTTCACGTTCTGCTTCAGTTCAAACACCATGCGCACGGTTTGCGGATCGAACTGCCCGACGCGCGCCGATTTAATAAACGGATCGTCGCCGCGGATCTGCGCCGCCATCCCTTTCAGCACGGAGTTGAGGTTAACGCCTTCGAGATCCACCACCACACGTTCCGGGTTGCTGAGGGCAAATTGCTTATATTTCAGCACGCGATTGGATTCGACCGTCACGCGCGTATAGGTCGACGATGGCCAGACGCGCACCGCCACGACCTGACTGGTGGCGGCAAGACCGACCTGACTGACGCTAAGCAACCACATTGCCCCGGCCCCTTTTAACAAACGGCGGCGGCTTATTGCTGAATTGGATCCCGACATGCTTCTCCCGAGCAAGAACACTGACTGATATACAAAATGTCCAGATTGACCGAAAACTTTAACGAATGACGCATAAACTGTCATCTATAAAAGGGTAAACAATCATACGCTAACGCACGGATTACTTATCATTTTCTGTGGGTCGCGGAAAATTTGCGCTTGCACACGCGGCCACAATCGAATAAAAATACAGAAATTACGAATAAACATTCATTAAGGGTTGTGCCATGGTGAAGGAACGTAGAACCGAACTGGTCCAGGGATTCCGCCATTCTGTTCCCTATATCAACGCCCATCGGGGAAAAACGTTTGTCATCATGCTTGGCGGCGAAGCCATTGAGCATGAAAATTTTTCCAGCATCGTCAATGACATTGGCCTGCTGCACAGCCTGGGGATCCGCCTGGTGGTGGTCTATGGCGCGCGCCCGCAGATCGACGCCAACCTGGCCGCTCACCAGCACGAGCCGATTTACCACAAGCATACCCGCGTCACCGATGCCAAAACCCTTGAGTTGGTGAAGCAGGCGGCAGGTCTGCTGCAGTTGGATATCACCGCTCGCCTGTCCATGAGCCTGAACAACACGCCGCTGCAGGGCGCGCATATCAACGTCGTGAGCGGCAACTTCATCATTGCCCAGCCGCTCGGCGTGGACGATGGCGTGGATTACTGCCACAGCGGCCGCATTCGTCGTATTGATGAAGAAGCCATTCACCGCCAGCTGGACAGCGGCGCCATCGTCCTGATGGGCCCGGTCGCCGTTTCGGTGACCGGCGAAAGCTTCAACCTCACTTCAGAAGAGATCGCCACGCAGCTGGCGATCAAGCTGAAGGCGGAAAAAATGATTGGGTTCTGCTCCTCTCAGGGCGTCGTGAATGATGAAGGAACGATCGTGCCGGAACTCTTCCCGAATGAAGCCCAGGCCCGCGTGGAAGCGCTGGAAGCCGAAGGCGATTATCACTCCGGCACGGTCCGCTTCCTGCGTGGCGCCGTGAAGGCCTGCCGCAGCGGCGTGCGTCGTAGCCACCTGATCAGCTATCAGGAAGACGGCGCCCTGCTGCAGGAGCTGTTCTCCCGCGACGGTATTGGTACGCAGATTGTCATGGAGAGTGCGGAGCAGATCCGCCGCGCCACCATTAACGACATCGGCGGTATTCTGGAGCTGATCCGCCCGCTGGAACAGCAGGGTATTCTGGTGCGTCGTTCACGCGAGCAGCTGGAGATGGAGATCGACAAATTCACCATTATTCAGCGCGATAACCTGACCATCGCCTGCGCCGCGCTCTATCCGTTCCCGGAAGAGAAGATCGGTGAAATGGCCTGCGTGGCGGTGCATCCTGATTACCGCAGCTCTTCACGCGGTGAAATGCTGCTTGAGCGCGTGGCGGCACAGGCGCGCCAGATGGGGCTGAGCAAGCTGTTCGTCCTGACGACGCGCAGCATTCACTGGTTCCAGGAGCGCGGTTTCACGCCGGTGGATATCGATTCTCTGCCGGAAACGAAGAAAGAGATGTACAACTATCAGCGCCGTTCAAAAGTGCTGATGGCGGACCTGGGATGATACGACGCCCTCACCGTGCGGCGAGGGCGTTCATTCAGAGGGACTCAAATATCGCGCCCAGCCCGCTTCGGCGTTCCGTGCGGGTGGCAATCGCCTGCACCAGCACGCGTTCATCGGTATACAGCGACAGGCGCTGACGCGCGCGCGTAATGGCGGTATAGATCAGCTCGCGGGTAATGACGGGGGAAAGCTGCGTGGGCAGGATCAGCGCCGCGTGGTTAAACTCGGAGCCCTGGGACTTATGCACCGTCATCGCCCAGGCGGTTTCATGCTCGGGCAAACGGCTGGGCTGGAAAGACTTCACGCTCCCGTCCGGCATCTGGAACCAGACGCGCAGCCCCTGGCCGCAGTCGAGCGCAATCCCGATATCCCCGTTAAACAACCCCAGCGCGCTGTCGTTGCGGGAAATCATCACCGGTCGCCCTTCATACCAGCGCGAGTGCGGGGTGCGGTTTATTTTACGCTTTTGCACCAGCAGCTGTTCCAGCCTGTCGTTCAGGCCCCGGACACCAAAGGGACCTTCCCTCAGCGCACAAAGCAGCTGATATTCACCAAACGCGGCAATGACCTGCTCCGGCGAACGCTGCTGTTGTACGCCCGTCAGAAAGTGCTGATACCCCTGCAGGGCATCATCCAGCATCGCCTGATACTCTTCCCCGGTCTGCAGCGATTTTTTCTCAATATCCGTAAAGGTGCCGTCAAACACCGCAGTGGTTGTTCGCCGGTCGCCCCGGTTCACGGCCGCCGCAAGCTGGCCGATACCGGAATCGCTGCCGAAGCGGTAGCTTTTCTGCAGCAGACACAGGCTGTCGCGCAGCGCTCCTGCAAGCGAATGGTTTTCAGAGGTGAGCGAGCATCCGGTGAGACGGGCTAATTCCTGAGCGCGTTCTGCGGTATAACCCAGGCTGGCATAGGTGCAGATATCGCCCAGCACAGCCCCCGCCTCCACGGAGGCAAGCTGGTCGCGATCGCCCAGGAAAATAACGCGCGCGTGCGGCGGTAGCGCATCAATCAAACGCGACATCATCGTCAGGTCAATCATCGACGCCTCATCCACCACCAGCACATCCAGGTGCAGGGGATTACCGGCATGGTAGCGCAAACGCTGGCTGCCAGGCTGAGCGCCAAGCAAACGGTGCAGCGTGCTGGCTTCGTTGGGGAAAAGCGCCAGCTGCTCCCCGGTAAGCGGCAGCTTTTGCAGCGCGCCGCCTAACGATTCCGTCAGACGCGCCGCGGCTTTACCGGTGGGGGCCGCCAGGCGAATACGGCACTTTTGCTCGCCCGACAACTGAATCAGCGCGGCAAGCAGTTTTGCCACGGTGGTCGTTTTCCCGGTGCCCGGTCCGCCTGAAATCACCGAGATCCGACGCGTTAAGGCCACGGCTGCCGCCACTTTCTGCCAGTCTGTCGCCTCGTCAGAGGAAAACAGCGCATCCAGCGTTTGCCGGAGCTGCGTTTCATCGCAGGGAAGCGGGGCGTTGGTCTCGCTGAAGAAGCGCGCCACCGTCAGTTCGTTACGCCACAGCCGGTTAAGATACAAACGCTCGCCGACCAGAATCATTGGCGTCCCGGTATCGGCTCCGCTCACGGCAGGCGAACCGCGTAGTATCGCCTGCCAGTCCAGTGCGTCACCCAGCAGCGCGAAACACGCCTGTAAAGCCGGAGGCATTTTCTCATCCACCGCCAGACGCGACAGCGGCAGACATACGTGCCCTTCCCCCGCGTCTTTGCTCAGAATCGCGGCGGCAAGCATGACGGCTGGCTCCTCGCCTGCCACCATCATGGCAAACTGCACGTCCAGGTGGCGCAGTAATCGTTGTTCAACCGCGTCCAGCAGTAGCGCCTGCATCGTCATGCCATCTCCTCCGTGCCTGCGGCAAACAGGTTATCCATTTTTTCAATCAGTTCCACAGCCGGACGCGTGCTAAAGACGCCGGAACGCGGGTCGTTGGCATCCACGCCGCGCAGGAACAGGTAAATCACGCCGCCAAAATGCGCGTCGTAACGGTAATCGGCAATACGATGGCGCAGGTAACGGTGCAGCGCCAGGGTATAAAGCTGGTACTGCAGATCGTAGCGATGCAGTTGCATAGCCGACGCCATCGCCTGTTGGGTATAGGCTTCGCTGTTTTCGCCCAGCCAGTTCGACTTGTAATCCAGCAGGTAGTAGCGCCCGTCGTGGCGGAAAACGAGGTCGATAAAGCCTTTTAGCATTCCCTGCACCTGGCGGAAGTTCAGCGGCGGGCATCCGGCGGACAGCGGATCGTACTCGCGGATCAACGCATCAAGCGCCTCGGCCCTGAGCGGGCTGGCGATGGGGAGGTAAAACTCCATCTCCACCTGCTTATCTTTGGTGGTCAACTGGCTAAGCGAGATCCCCTGGGCCGTGAGCGGGGCGTGCAGAACCGCGCGGATCCAGTCGGTGAGAACCGGCTGCCATTGCGCGTCGTAACCACCGCTCTGTAGCATCTTCAGCACCCACTCTTCGGAAACCGGCTGGGTAAAATCCAGCTCTTCAAACAGGCTGTGTAAAAACGTGCCCGGCGAGGCGCCGCGCGGGAACTGGTGCGGCGTCAGCACCGGCTCAGCGGGTACGCTACCGGCGCCTGCGGCATCCACGTCCAGTTTTGGCATCAGATCCTGCGCAATACTCTGCCCGTGCTGCTGTAAGCCAGAGTAGCTGGTCACGCGCCAGTCGTCGGCAATCGTACGTACCACCTGACGGGCATGGAGATCTGACTCGTGCGGCTCCGGCATGTGCCAGCGGCTGTTGTCGGGCAGCGATGGAATATGCAGGGCAACATGCTCAGTACAAAGCGATTCGATGCACTGGCGCAGGCCCGCCGCGTCTTTGGGTTCACCCTGCTGAATAAGCCGCCCCAGCGCGCTCAGATGAAAATCGCTCTCCCCGCTCTTTTCGCCCCGACGCCGGAACAGCGGCGCAACGCCCAGGCTGCAGTGCCAGACCGAGCGGGTCAGCGCCACGTAGAGCAGGCGTAAATCTTCCGCCAGACGTTCGGCCTCTGCCAGCTCAACGCTGGACTCCGCGTTGCTGAGATCGAGCACCGCCTCAAAAGACTCGCGATCGTGGTAAAAAGCCTGATCCTGCACGCGGTAATTGGCGATAAACGGCAGCCAGACCAGCGGATATTCCAGGCCTTTCGACTTGTGGATGGTGACGATCTGCACCAGATGTTTATCACTCTCGAGGCGCATCTGCTGGCTGGATGAATTGCTGTTCGGATCGGCAATCTGCTGCGCCAGCCAGCGCACCAGGGCATGCTCGCTCTCCAGCTGCGTACCCGCCTCCTGCAAGAGTTCGCTGATGTGTAAAATATCGGTCAAACGCCGCTCGCCACCTGCGGTAGCCAGCATATTCTCGGCAATGTGGCGCTGAGCCATGAGCTCGCGCACCATCGCCATCACCCCGCGCTTCTGCCATCTTTCCCGGTAGTGGACAAACTCTTCCACCACCGCATCCCACGCGGCTTCGTCATTGTTGAGCGCATCAATATCGCGCGCGTTCAGTCCGAGCATCGCGCTGGCTAATGCGCTGCGCAATGTACTTTCCCGCTCCGGGGCCAGCACGGCCTGCAGCAGCCATAACATCTCCTGCGCCTCCAGCGTTTCAAAGACGCTGTCGCGGTTCGAGAGGTAGACGGAGGGGATATTCAGTAACGTCAGGGCGTCGCGGATGAATGCGGCCTCCTGACGGCTGCGCACCAGCACCGTAATATCCGATGCCTTTACCGGGGTGGGGTTATCCCCCTTCCACAGCAGCGCCTCGCCTCGCGCTCCCGCACTGAGCCAGTCACGGATTTGCGCAGCACAGTGCTGGGCCATGGCATTTTGATAGTCGGCAACGCCGCAGCCTTCCCCATCCAGCAGCCAGAAGTTCATGGCAGGCTGCGTCACGCCGTTAAACTCGAAGCGCAACGAGGCATTTTTCGGGGCAAATTTTACCGGCTGAAACGGGATCTCACGGAACATAAACGCCGTATCCATGCGGCTAAACAGCGCGTTGACGCTTTCCACCATGCCGGGGGAGGAGCGCCAGTTGGTATCGAGCGTGTAGTGCGCGGCAACCTCGCTGCGGGCCTTCATATAGGTGAAAATATCCGCACCGCGGAAGGCGTAGATGGCCTGTTTCGGATCGCCGATTAACAGCAGCGCGGTGTCGGGCTGCTGGCGCCAGATACGGCGGAAAATGCGGTACTGCTGAGGGTCGGTGTCCTGGAATTCGTCTATCATCGCCACCGGGAAGCGGGTGCGAATCGCGGCGGCAAGCGCTTCGCCATTTTCACTGCACAGCGCCGCATCCAGGCGGCTCAGCATATCGTCGAATCCCAGCTCGCCACGGCGGCGCTTTTCGCGTGCCACGGCTTCACGAATTTCCGTCATGGCGCGAGCGATCATCAGATCGTTGAGCGTAAGGGGCTCCGCCAGCAGGGTTTCAATCGCCACAAACAGGGGATGCTCAGGTACAATGCCGTCGGCTTTGGTCCGCTCAGCCAGGAAACGTTGGGAGAATTTCTCCAGCGCGTCCGGGAGCTGGTAGCCCCGCGTCTCTTCCTGCGCCCAGGCGCTGACCTTGTCGATCCATTTTCCCTGATTGCCACGGTTGAACTTGCGACGATCGATGCCGGAATTTTCGATGATGGCGTCAATCTCGCCGACTGACTCCATCCATTTTTGCTTGATGTCCGCAATTTTCGCGATGATTTTTTCATGCCGCGTGGCCAGGGTTTCATCTGCCGGCGGTGGGGATTTGATGACCGGCGCTTCCCCCTGTAGATAACGATCGATCGCGCGCAGCAGCGCTTCCGGGCCTTTCCAGAGCGCGTGTACCGCTTCGGCAATATCGCGCTGTAAGGGGTAGCAGTGGCGACGCCAGAAATCCGCGCAGGCCTGATAGCGAAGCACGGATTCATCTTCAATGAGCTGCTGTTCGAACAGCATACCGGACTCGAACGCGTTCAGGCTCAGCATGCGCTGGCAAAAACCGTGAATGGTAAAGACGGACGCTTCGTCCATCTGCCGTTCAGCGAGCAGCAGCCACTGGGCTGCCTGCTGCTTATCGGCAATCTCTTCAAGAAGGCTGGCGTAGAGGGGGTTATCCGTGCTCTGACGCAGACAGGCGATGCGCAGCTCGTGGATATTGGTACGAATACGGCCCCGCAGCTCCGCGGTAGCGGCCTCGGTGAAGGTGACCACCAGCAGCTCTTCCACGCTCAAAGGACGTGGAAAAGCGGCGTTGCCGCCAAGGCCTAACAGCAGGCGCAGATAGAGGGCGGCAATGGTGAAGGTTTTTCCCGTTCCCGCTGAGGCTTCAATCAATCGTTCACCCTGCAGAGGTAAACGTAAGGGATCAAGGGACTCAGCGGTATCGGTCATTCTTTCTTACTCCAGGGCATAGATTGCTGCAGCGCGCTGACGCTCTTCCAGACTTTCCAGCCTTTCGGGTTCACGTACTCCGTTTTCCCGTTCTGGCTACCGGAAACCTGAGACAGGATGGTGATTCCCTGCGGCTTAATGACCGCCTGATGGAAGAAGTCGGCAACCTTCTGCGGCGTCAGCTGTTTTATCTCGGCCACTACTTTATCACGCGAATCAAATTTCAGATTACCGCGATCGAAATCTTTGCTCAGCTGCGACGCTTCTTCACCCAGCGTCTGCGGCGGCTGCATCACCTGCGCGATGACGGCCTGCTGGATCTGGGCAAACTCTTCCGGCTTCATGGCACGCAGTTTTGCTTCCACCTGCGGGAAGAAGGCCTGGTAACGCTGCCAGAGATACGCCGGTTGTTTATCGCTGCTTTGCAGCAGGAAACCCAGCCCCCACTGACGACCGACGTTCATGGAAAAGGCAAACACCGCGTAGCCAAGCTGCTCCTCTGTGCGTAACTGGTTATAGAACCACGGCTGAATAATCTGTCCCAGCACGGCGCTCTGCGCTGAACTGGCGAATTCATCATAGCCCGTTGGCACAAAGACCGCGGCCAGCGCGGAATCCGTGCTGTTACCCGCTTTTTCAAAGATTACATTCTGCTTTTTCTCAACCAGCACGTCCTGGTTGCGGCACCACTCGTCGCCTTTAGAGCCGAGCTGAGTGCGAACATTCTGCGCCAGGGTTTTGGCCTGCTCCTCACTCATGTTGCCAACGATCAGGAACTCCGGACGCGTGTTGGTTTTCAGCGCGTCGCGGTACGCCAGCACGTCTTTTAAGGAGATGGAAGGCAGCAGCGCGCGGCGATCCTCACGCTGGAAATAAGGAACCTGCGACAGCATTTGCGCTGGCATAAGCGCCAGATCGTAAGCCTTGCCCTTCTCGGCAGAATCCATCATCTGGGCATACCAGGATTTAGCCTGCTCAAGCTGCTCTTCCGTCGGCGTGTAGCTGAAGTAGCCCTCCAGCAGGGCCTGGAACAGCTGAGGCAAGCGCTGGGTATAGCCGTTTGCATTAAGCATCAAACCGTTATTGGCGTTGGTGGAGAAGCTGATCCCGCCCACGGCGGCCTGGTTGCTGAGCTGATCGAGCGCGATACCGGCGAGATAGTCATTGAGCGCGAACATCACCTGATTTTTGGCGCTGTTCATGGCTTTCGGGTTACGCAGCACCACGCTGACATCGGCCTTTGGCTCGCTGGCGAAATAGCGGCTTGGGGTGTACACGACGCGCAGCGTGGGCTCATCAATGATGAGTTCCGGATGCGGGTAATCTTTCGTCGTTTTGATCAGCGAGAAGTCATCCGGAATATAGGGGTTCAGCTCCGGCAGCTTCAACGCAATCTCCCCGGCCTTCTTCTGCCAGTCGGCGAAGGTCTGGGCGCTGATTTTATCCACCTGATAAGGGGCATCGACAAAGTACGCCGTCTTGTTATGCGGTTCGTTCGGGCTGATGTACCAGATGCGGGCATTCTCCGGCGTCATCATCGCCAGGCGGTCTTTTAACGCCCCGGCATCATACCGGTCGGCAATATTCACCGCGTCGAGGGTATGTTCCACCGGCACGCGGATCATGGTGTCCGCCAGCCACTCCACATAATCCATATCGCGGGTGATGGACGGGTAGCGGAAATCGAGATCCAACACGTGCGCGAGTTCATCAAAATATCGCTTATCGACGCCTTTCTCACGCAGTAAGGAGAGGTAGCTAAAGATAGCCGCTACGACTTCATCACGGTTGGCCTGTCCTTTGTCAGTCAGGGTCGCGGAGATCGCCAGCACGCCGCTATTGCCGTTCACAACCGGATCGGAGTCGGCGCGAATGCCTTCCGCCAGCCCCTGCTTTTGCAGCCAGTCAGACAGCGTACCCGGGCTACGGTTACCAATCAGATAGGTGACCAGCTCATCGGTTTTACTGCGGAACTGTGCCGTGTTGTTATCAATGCGGAATTCCACGCGCAGCACTTTGCGCGGCATGGCAGGAACGTAGTGGATCACGATGCCTTTTTGCGCGTCCGTGACCACCGGAACGGTTATTTGCGGCAGGTCGATATTTTTATTCGGCACCCGGCCAAAGGTTTTGGCCGCCATGGCTGCCAGCTCCGGCAACGGTTTATTGCTGTAGATGACCGCTTTCATCAGGTTGGCGGAGTAGTATTTATCGCGAAACGCGTGCAGGGCATCCAGCACCGGGCTGTTCGGTTTGTCGCTCAAGGTTTCCAGATTACCGCCGGAGAAGCGCGAACCCGGGTGCGCGGGGTTGATGGTTTCGGCGCTGACCTGCGCCATGCGCATACCGTCTCGCGTGCGGGCCATGGTCAGCTCGGCATTCACCGCATTGCGTTCACGATCGGCGTATTTTTTATCCAGCAACGGCGCGGCGATGGAATCGGCAAGGCGATCGACAGCCCCTTCCAGCGCATCATTTTCGACTTCGAGATAAAAGGCCGTGCGGTACGGTGCCGTACTGGCATTGTGGCTGCCGCCATGCATCTTCAGAAATTCGGACAGGCTATCTGGCTGCGGGTATTTTTTTGACCCCATCAGCGTCATATGTTCCAGATAGTGTGCAAGCCCAGGATGAGCGTCAGGATCTTCCAGCGACCCAACCGGCACCACTAATGCCGACAGGGATTTCACCGCCTGCGGGTCGGAAACCAGCAGCACGGTCATCCCGTTATCAAGGCGAATAGCCTGATATTGACGGGTATCTTTTTCGCTCTTACGGATAGTTTCCTGAACGGGTTGCCAACCGGAGTCTGCGTGAGTGACGGGCGCCCAAAGGGCAATAAACAAAACAAACGCTTTAAACAAGGTGCTGCCTGGCATTACGACCTCTTTATCACGGCTACATCATTAACAAACTGCGTGCTGGACACGCCAACATCTCTTTCTTTGGGTACATCAGTCCGTGATAAGAAGTGCATCATAAATGAACACCTTTATCTGCGCAATTTTTATACAGCGCTCAGGACTGATTAAATCTAAACAACGGCAACAGGTAGCGCTGCGCCTCTTCCGTGATCGCCTCAAAGTATTCTGGCTCAAGCGCTCGCCACAAACGCTGATACCAGACATCCTCACCTTCACCCCGCACCATCATGTTTCCTTCATAGGCCTGCATAAACTTACTGCGCGCTTTCTGGAGCGAAGCCTCATCCGTTAACATCGCATCATTCTGCGCGTCATAACAGGCTTTTATCCAGGCGCCGCCACTTTCCGGTAGTAACAGGAGCGGTTTGTTCATTCCCTGACGGTAGCCTTCAATGTACAAAGACAGATAACCTAACGCCTGCTCGGCTTCCATCGGCGGGAAGCGCCATTCGCCCTCTTTGCGCACGAAAATGCGGCTTTCGCCTTTATGCCCACCCGCACTGTAGACAAGATGTTCCAGCCAGAGTTGCAATCCTTGCGAAACGCTTAGCATTGAGGGCCGCCAGCGCAGCAGCCCATCCGGCTGTACCTGGGTTAACCAGCCCGTGAGCTGTACCCCGTTGCAGTTGAGATCAATTTCAATACTTTTCCCCGGCTGTCGGCACGCTCTTACGCGCTCTGCCAGAGCGGTCATCTCCTGGCACTGCGCCTCCCAGACGATCTCCCCAAACGCTCCGTAGGGCAGCTGACCCGCAGCACGGTAGCGACGGTAAAGTTTGTCCGCATCTTCCTCTTCAACCAGCGCATTCAGCAACTGCAGGTTTAACTGGTAGCGCTCCAGACCTTCCAGCGTAAACGGTTCTGCATCAGGAATTTCACTCTCTTCAGAGCGGAAGTTGACCTGCAGTCGCTGCTGGAAGAAGGCGCGCACCGGATGTGCCCAAAACCGCTGAAGCTGCTCGAAGGTCAGGGTGTCGATGGGGCGCGGGTCAAGTTCCTGAATGAAATCAGTATGCGCATTCCCCTCTTTTTTCGCCGCCGGTAACCACTCATGGGCATAGCTCTGGCGCTCGCCGGCAATATAGTTCACCGGGTCAAACGGCATGCGGCTGTGGGAACAGGTGATATGGGCTTTCACCCTCTGCTCGCTTTCATCACAGTTGCGCTCTTCATCTCCCGGCAGGTAGTGGCTCTGGCCGATATAGTCCACCAGCTCCTGCACCAGTACGGAGGGGAAACGCTCGCTGTTGTCCTGAATGGAACGGCCGATATAGCTGATATAGAGCTTGCTCTGCGCGGAAATGAGCGCTTCCAGGAAAAGGTAGCGGTCATCATCGCGGCGGCTACGATCGCCCCGTTTTGGGTTTGCGCTCATCAAGTCGAACCCCAGCGGCGGCAGCGCGCGCGGATACACACCGTCGTTCATGCCAAGCAGGCAGACCACCCTGAACGGGATAGAACGCATGGGCATCAGGGTGCAGATATTGACAGGCCCCGCCAGGAAACGCTGGCTGATTCGCTCCTGGTCAAGCCGCTGCGTCAGCTCATCACGCAACAGCGACAGCGGGATGGCCTCGTGGTAGTGGGAATTCACGCCTTCGTCGATGATGGCCTGCCACTGGGTTTCAATGAGCGCCATCGCCGCTTCGGTGTCATTGTCCGGCAGGAAGAAATCATTGAGTAACGCCCTGCAGACCGGGAGCCATTCTTCAAGTGGACGCGGCTGCAACAGCGCATATCGCCAGCGGTTAAGCTGCATTAATAGCGATGCTAAATGCCCCACCAGTTCAGCAATTAACCCGCTGGACTCATCGTAAGGCAGCACCTCATTCCACTCACCCTGGCTGCTTTCCATCGCGTAGCCCAACAGCATACGCGTCAGGCCAAATCGCCAGGTGTGCTGTCCGGTTGCGGGAAGCTCGAACTCCTGAACGTTATCGTCATCGATCCCCCAGCGCACGCCAGACTCATTCACCCACTGACGAAGGTAGCGCAGACCCTCTTCATTGATGTTGAAGCGTGCGGCCAGCACGGGAACATCCAGCAACGCCAGGACATCTTCGGAGATAAACCGGCTATCCGGCAGTGAAAGCAGAGTGATAAACGCCTGCAATACCGGATGCGACTGGCGGGCACGACGGTCAGATATCGCGTAAGGCAGGTACCGTTCCCCCGTCGCGCTGCCAAAGACGGCCTGAATAAAGGGACTGTAGGTGTCGATATCCGCCACCATCACCACGATATCGCGTGGCGTCAGATCGGGATCTTCCTGCAGCATCGCCAGCAGCTGGTCGTGAAGCACTTCGACCTCACGCTGCGGGCTGTGGCAAACGTGGATCATGACGCTGCGATCGTCAGGATCCAGTTTTCGCTTATTGTCGCTGCGTTCGAACTCGTTCGCCGTCACGCCCATGACGGCGCGGTTTTCCAGATCCAGAATATCTAACTGAATATTATGCAGCAGGCAGTCCGGGGCGATCTCAACAAAGGCATCCACATCACCTTCACCTGAGGAAGTGATGTCTGAAAGCATGTGAATGTAGTCACGCCCCAGCTTCCCCCACGAGGCAAGCAGCGGATTGGGCAGGTTCTGGATACCGTCTTCATCGAAAAGCTGCCCGGCCGTCGAGCCGTCTTTAAACAGCGGGATGGATCGTTCTTCAAAAAGGCGTTTTCGTTGGCGAGTTACCAGCCGTGCAAGCCAGCGTTCGTCGAGAATATCCCCCCAATACTGTCGGCAAGGGTTGGTAAACAAAATATGAATATCAATATGTTTACCCAGCGCATTCAGCGCCTTCAGATAGACAGGGGGTAATGCGGATATCCCGCAGATAAAAACGCGTGACGGCAGTCGGGCCGGGCGTTCCGACGCATTTTCAAGTATCGAGATAAACCGATCGTAGAGATTGGCACGGTGCCACTTAGGCTGGCCCAGTCTCTCGGTATGCTCCACCAGCGCTTTCCACAGCGGGGCCTGCCATATTTGCGCCTCCGGCAGGCCTTCAACCAACTCGCCCGCTTCCCAACGAATTAACCAGTCGGAGCGGTAAACAAGGTATTGGTCGTAGAGATCGGCAGTGCGCGACGCCAGCTGGAACAGCTTGCGCTTGTCGGTATCGTCATTGAGGTAGTGGCGCAGCATGGCAAATTCATCGTGCTGCAGCATTTCCGGCAGCAGCGCCATCAGCTTCCAGCTCATGGCCTGCTTGTTGAAGGCGCTCTGCTCCGGGATATCCGGCAACACGCGGACAAACATCTCCCAGATGAAGCTCGCCGGCAGCGGAAAATCAATATTCGCGGCAATACCAAATTTGCGGGAAAGCGACATTTGCAGCCACTGCGCCATACCGGTGCTCTGCACCAGCACCATTTCAGGCTCAAAAGGATCGTCAAGCCGCTCGCGCTCAACGATAAACTCCATCAGTGCTTCCAGCACATCCAGACGATTTGAGTGGTAGACCCTTAACATAGACGCTCCCGACTACTGGCTAACCGGGCAATGCAGACGCGTTAACTCACCGCGCCGACCCAGAGGAGAAATAAGTGTAACCGTGATGCTGACACATCCTGCGAGCGTTGTCTGCCCCCGACTGGCCTGCCAGCCTGCCGGGAGAACATTTGTTGAGAGCTGAGACTGGTTCCAGGCATGGTGCCAGAGCTGGCGATACTGATTAAACACGGTGAACCGCGCCGCCAGCGCCCGGTGATACCCCGACAGTGCCGTCACGACCACCACCAGCAGCATCATCGCCAGCAGGACCTCAACCATGCTAAACCCTTTTTCTCTGCTCACGGCAGCTGACATAACGCACTCTCCTTAAGGGGGCAAAAATCGCTCCAGCCGTGAGGCGAAAAGCGCACTATCCCGTCGACGATCTCTCCCCTGCGCCAGAGCAGCAGGTCGTTGCCGCCGGCTATCAGCAGTACCCGCGCCTCGCTCAGCTGACGCAAACACACCCGCCATGCCGATGTCGTTTTGCACTGGACTGGTGGCGCTGACGCCCAGCGCTGAACGCGCCCCCACTCAAGCGCGGACTGCACCGTCGCCTGCTGCTGAAGCGAGCGGCTCTCACCGCCGACGAGTGCACTGAACGTTGTGAGCTGCTGATTGAGGCCCGTCAGGATCAAAGTACCGAGCACCAGTAAAAGCAGAACCAGCGCCAGCGAAGATATGCCGCGTTGACGATTCACAGGTTGTACCCCGTGACCGTATACAACGCCTGCCAGGGTTCCCCTTTTTCATCTTTACGCCTCGCGGCCAGTTCGATATTCAGCTCTGGCGCAAAACCGGCATGTTCGACTCTCCTCACCACAAAGTGTGCTATCGTAAGCCTGTCCGGGTCCGTGAGCTTTTCCCACCCTTTTCCTTCACACGACGTCGCGCCACGCAGGGTTTCCAGCGCCCCCGATTCCAGACGAAAACCAGTGCTGTCATTTTCTGACGCGCTGCTATCCCAGTAGCCGTTACTGTTGGCATCCCACCGCGCAATGATGCAGCGCCCCTGCCTGCCGATCGTCAGCGCCTGTCCCTGGCAATTTCCCGCGCAGTACCCCGCACGCTGAAGCTGTTTGCCGAGGGCGAACAGGCGTTGCCAGACCTCTTCTTCCAGCTCTCGCTGGGCAGATTGCAGTAATACCACCCGCTGCAATCCGGGTAAAAAGCGCGATGCGTTTATCAATAACAGGCTGCTGATGGCCGTAGCAATCAGCACTTCAGTAAGCGAAAAGCCGCCCTGTCTCATCGACATTGTCCTCCCTCGGAGACCTTACACATCCTGATGCGCCCTCCGTCTGAAACGATAATCAGCCAGTCTCCGGCACGACTTTGAACGCGTATCCGCCCTGCCCATGCCGTATCCCGTAATCCATAGAACCCCAGCGACGGCGTGACCTCGCCGATCGCGACCTCAGGCCAGAGGGGAATCAGCACAAAGGGGCTGTCCTTCTCACAGCCCTGCACGGCAGAGCTCACCAGACAGTCCCTGTCGCCAACCCGCTGACGGGTAATTTGATGGTCGCGGTTGTGGCGGTTGGCATGGTTGCGCAGAAACAGCAGGTAATCTCGCACCTGACTGGCGGTTTGCCACAACCGCTGATGCCGTTGCCAGCTGTCCCAGCCGTACAGACCTGAAGCGCTGAGGATGACGACAAGCGAAACAGCGACCAGCGTTTCGATAAGCGTAAAACCGTTCTCTTTTTTCATACCGGGAGTGTGGCGAAGCGCCGTGAACATGACGAGCATCGGATTATCGTTTTACGAGGCGTCATCCGCAGAATTGGGAGGGTTGCAGCGCGTTGCACGCCTTCTGGATAGCGCTTCGGGAAACGGGAGAAAGGCGAAAAAAAACCGGCGCTAAACAGCACCGGTTGTGTCAGGCTTTACGGCATCAGATCGCGACAGGCGCTTTGATGCCCGGGTGCGGGTCGTAGCCCTCAATCTCGAAATCTTCAAAGCGGTAGTCGAAGATTGATGCCGGTTTGCGTTTGATGATCAGCTTCGGCAGCGCACGCGGTTCGCGGGTTAGCTGGAGATGCGTCTGTTCCATATGGTTGCTGTAGA